>NZ_JAGQEK010000189.1 GCF_024346075.1 Synechococcus sp. Cruz CV12-2-Slac-r | reverse complement strand
GCAGGGCTAAACCATCAGCGCCAGCCGTTAGGTAAGCCCAATCGCTGGCATCCCATACCAACTGCATGCCAAGGCTTAGGTAAAAAGACTTTGCCCTTGCCATATCAGCCACTCGAATGGCTACATGGCCCAACCGTTCCACTCCCATAACAATTGCGCGATTACTCCATTGTTGAGGGCAATGGTGCCAAGTGGGGATTGGAGGCAAAATACAGATTAGTTGGCTTGTGGTTTTGCTCCTCGATGCCCCTGGCTATCGCCCTGTGGCGCTTGTTTTGGCCAGTGCCCAGGGGGCGTAAACCCAGCCAACAAAGAAAATTAACCTTGACGGAGCCATGTTGCTGCGTCGCAGGCGTGATAAGTAAGGATCAAATTAGCACCGGCGCGTTTAAAACAAAGCAGGGTTTCAAGCACCACGGCCCGTTCATCAATCCAGCCGCGTTCAGCAGCAGCCTTAACCATTGAATATTCACCACTTACGTTATACGCAGCGATTGGCAGTTCTGTTTCTGCGCGCAAGCGATGCACGATATCAAGGTAGGCAAGGCCTGGTTTAACCATCAAAATATCTGCGCCTTCTTGCTCATCAAGTAAAGCTTCTGTAAGAGCTTCCCGGCCGTTGGCGGGATCCATTTGGTATGTGGCCTTGTTTGTGGGAATTGGCTTGTTGCCGCTGCTTCTGGGGGCGGAATCAAGGGCTTCGCGAAATGGGCCGTAGTAGGCGGAGGCATATTTAGCGGTGTAACTAATGATTCCTACATGTTCAAAACCTTCAGCATCAAGTGCTTCGCGGATTGCCCCTACTCGGCCGTCCATCATGTCGCTGGGGCCAATTAAATCAGCACCGGCTTGGGCCTGGGTAATTGCTTGGCGGCAAAGAATTTCTACTGTTTCATCATTTAGAACCACCCCTGCATCACTAACGAGGCCATCGTGACCATCGCAGGAGTAGGGATCAAGGGCTACATCTGTCATCAGCGTCATATCAGGATGCACATCTTTAAGGCGCCGGATTGCCCGAGGGATCAAGCCACCTTCGTTAAAGCATTCGCTGCCATCTTCGGTTTTTAATCCGTCTGCCACTTTTGGAAAAAGCACCACGCAGCGAATACCAAGCTCCCAAGCCCGCCCCACTTCGGTGATTAAGCCATCAAGGCTCCAGCGCTGGCAGCCTGGCATTGCAGATATAGGTTCGTTGCTGGCCCCTTCATGCACAAATAATGGATAAATAAAATCAGCTGCACTCAGATGGTTTTCCCGAACCATGGCTTGCAGAGCAGGGGTGCGACGCAGCCGGCGCGGACGGTATGAAAGTTCCACACTGTATTTGCAATTGGCGCAATCTTAGGCACTAAGCGTTTTGCAATCGCAAATTGGCAAGAGTTGTTACCGGAAACCAAAAGCAGCAACTGCAATAAAAACGCTGCCACCAATAATAATAGATTGATAGATTGCATCTACTCGATTTATTTTTTGCATCACTACTTCTCGTTGAGATTCGATTGAATTCTCGTAGACATTGCTTCCCCAAACGAATAAAGCAAAAAGAACGATTGAGGCTATGTAGCCAAATAAATATAATTGATCTATAAATGATATATACGATAATTTAGGTAGATCTGCATTTGTTCCTAGCTGTAGAAACACTAAAGTGAGTAGAGCTGTAGAGGGTATTGCTAAGCGCAATTCAGTGAGCTTCCCTTCCAGGTTTGGAGCTAGTACAAGCATTGCCATTACCGCAAGCCATGGCATTACATACTGATAAAAGGCAGACCAAAACTCTGTATTGTAATTAATATAGTATTCAACTCGGCTAAATTCTCCACCCTCAATGCCATTATTTGCTCCGAAGTTTGTATTATAAGTGTAAATTGAACTCTTTACGCCAACATCTCCTATTTGGTATCCGTTGATACCTGCATATTGCCCTTTAACCCCTTTAGCGTCAAGGGTTGGATTTAATCTGATAGCTTCAGCTGCTATTGAGAAAATAGTTGGCCTAGTTTCAATGATTATCGGTAGTTCTAATTGTTGAAAGGGGAAGCGTTTTAGGGTTTGCGAATCATCATAAAATTTTGCAGAAAATCTATAAAGTTGCAGCCTATTTCCGTTTGGCTTTAATTCAGGTTCAGGGCTATCAAGTTGAATCTGTGAATCCCAGGCTTCCACTTGGTTAACCATTTCAACAAGTTCTAAAAGTGGTATTTTATTTTTAATAATCAGCTGCTGAACTGCTTCTGGCCATTCAAGCCAAAACCAACCCTCGGCAGCAAAACTTTTGTCTTTAAGAGAAAGATTATAGATATTTTCTATATGCATCCCAAGTATAAAACTGCGTGCTGGATCAATAGCTGTTCCCTCGCTAACCGGTGTGGCCTTGCCTTGTGCAACTACAGGTTGAGGATATTGAATTGCGATTGCCAGGAAAAATGAAAGAATAAAACTGAATAATAAAAATAAAAGCGATTTTTTTTTAAGTATTTTGCGCAACATTACATTTTTTATTTAAAAAGTCTCTTGACTATACCTATAAGCTAGATGTTGTCAATAATTGAGCTCTAGGGTTCAGGTTGAGATTTTGACGAACCTGGCGTAGTTGCTCATAAAGGCGACGTTCTTCAGTGCTTAGTTCGCCAGGCAATTGCAATTGAATCGTTAATAGAAGGTCGCCTCTGCCCTCACGCAAGGGCCAACCTTTACCTTTTAAACGCAAGCTGCGGCCGCTGCTTATTCCAGCTGGCACCGTAACTATCGCCTCCCCATCAGGGGTGGGAACTACTAATTCGCCGCCAAGGATGGCTTCGTCGGGGCTGAGTGGTAATTCAGCCCGCATTAGATCACCGTCGATACTCCAAACCGGGTGATTCTCTAATTGGATATTGAGATAGAGATCACCCCTGCGGCCGCTGCTGGGTTGGAGGTTCCCTTTCCCTTTTAAACGCA
>NZ_JAGQEK010000188.1 GCF_024346075.1 Synechococcus sp. Cruz CV12-2-Slac-r | reverse complement strand
GGCGGAGTCGGCGGAGTAGCTAGACGCTGTAAGCCGGTGCTGTAATCAGCAATTTTTGTTGTGCCTTTGTTTACGGCTTGTTCTGCTAAATCCAGCCGGTCGGCATCGTCTGCCGATAACCAAGCAACTCGACCCTTGCCACCAGGCCCCGGCCCCTTTGTTGTGCTGATGCCAAGGGCTTTAATCAGCTCAAAGATTGAACCGCGGGAGAGTGGTGAATTAGCCACAAACTCAGCCAATTGGATGCCGTCAACGGACACCGCGGACTCAGCGGATTCGTTCATGATTGCTCAGCATCTAAAAAGCGCGGGCTTAGCTCGTTTGAATCGAGCATGTCCCGGACGTCTTGGTGGTTCATGTACTTAAGGCAAGCTGTAAGCAAAAGCTCAGCTGTGACGCGGTTTTCTTCCACCAATTCCATGGCAAAGTCGCGCGGGTCTGTTTCGAAAGTCATAGCGTCCCCAGAGTCGGCGGAGTAGCCGAACAATGCCGAACAGTTACCAATTGCGCAACGTCTGCGGAGTCCGCCTAGTAGCCAAACTGGCACAGCTAGGGCCCGCGGGCCCTAATTGGCCAAACCAGTACACCGCTATTGGCCGCAAGTAGTACAACTTGGCGCCATTTGGCGGGAATTATCGCCAGCGCCGTTGCTGCTGTGGCTCAGTTATCTGGCACAGCCCAGCCTGCGCACCTGTCTATGCAGCAGTGGCTCGGCCAACACTGCGAGCAAAAGCCGCTTCTAGTGAATCCGCCATCCCAACCATTTCGGCATCGCTTAATCCCGTCAAGTTGATGGTCGTTTGGCCGCAAGCTTTAATCCGCTGTTCGGCTTCTGCCCGTTTAGTCATACCAGTGGGTGAACTAAGTGAACTAGCTGGTGAACTGGCAGAAGAATCCAGGTAGTTCACCTTGTTCACCTGTTGCGGCGCAGGGGTTTTGACTAGTTCACTAGGTAGTTCACCAATAACTTCAAGTTGTTCACCTAGTTCACCTGCTGCAATTACTAGTTTTTCGCTTGTTGGTGCTTGTTTTTCTAGTGATACCAACGGGTGAACTAGTGAACTAGCTGGTGAATCGCGGTGAACTAGTTGGTGAACTAGTGACTCACCTGTCATACCAACGGGTGAACTAAGTGAACTAGTTAATTCAAACTCTTGTGTGAGAACTAGTTCACCCTTGTTCACCGCTTGGTATGACTGCTTTTCTTTGATTCGATAATTGCGCTCGTTTGCTACCCGCTGGCTTTCGATTAAGCCGAGGACTTCAAGGCGCTTCAGCACTGTTCGAGTTGCAGCGGCTTTGCCCCCCTTTGGTTCGTATTCGTCACCCGGCACCAACGCTTCAACAATTCCCCTAGTGGTTATCCAGCCATCAGCAGCTTCAACGGCGCTCAATACATCGCTCTGCGGCTCTGTGAGATTGCTAATGGTGCGTTCTATACGTTCCTGCGCTTTTAGTGCTTCCGCATCGCCATGAACGTCCCAGAAGCCGCTGGCATCGCTGCTAATTATTAGGTGTTCGGTTTTGCCACCACGTTTAGTGCTGAGCAATTCACGGCGTGGGTCGGATTCTTGCGCGACCATCATTCCGTTCTCCATTTTGTAAGTAAGGCCAAGGCCAATCACACGCGATACCGCCGCATCAATTGCGCCACTGCCACGGCCAGCACCTACACCTAGGTTTCCTTCCTTACCTGCTGACTTGCGGGTGTGGTGTGTAAGTACACCCCAAGCATCGCCTAAGGCTTCATTCAGCTTGTGGATAGGCGCCGCTGCGCCGCTTTTGTCTTCATCAACTCCAGCGGGTAAACAAGCTGAGAGCGAATCAATTAGCACCATTCCGCCGGGGTGCGCATCAACCCAACGGCGGATTGTATTAAGGCCATCTGCATCAAGTTGGATGCCTGTCTCCAGGCCATATAGCGTTAAACGGTCATGAATTTGAACTGTTGTTGAATCATTTGAATTAGCAAGCCAGCTCAAACCAACTGGCGCAAGTGTTAAATGCCAATCTTCTAAGTTCTGATCTGGGCCAATAATTAACGCATGACGGTTTTCGGCTTCAATACCGTTCAAATTACGTTTAAGCCACGTTTTATCACCACGCAACCAAGCAGCCATACAAGCTGCAATTAAGCGCGATTTACCAGCGCCGCTTTGACCTACCAATAGGTTTAAGGCATGACGGAATAAGCCTGCAACAGCAAATGGGGTACTGGTAACAGTGAATTTGCCGCCGGGTGATATGGGCGCTGATTTTGCTCTGATTTGCCTTTGAGCTTGTTCTAGCAATTGTTCGAGCTGACGCTGGCTAAGCCTGTGAATATCAAGGCTTGCTGCTCTACTTGCAAGTGATGAAAGTGCCTTCATCGCCGGCCAGTTGCTAATAGCTAGCTCTGCTGCGTGTAGCTCCAGCAGTTCCCAACGTTCTTCAAAAGTTAATTGCTTTGGTTTTGCTGCACTATCCGGGATGTTCTGAGATTGTTCCCGGATGGTGCCAGATTGTTTGCGGCTAAGTGGAAAGCCGTTATCACCAGCAATTTTCCAGTAGCTAGCAGCATTGCGGGTGGTGGTGGAAGTCAGCACTTGCCTTGCTGCACCTGGGGCCGCATCAGCCCATAGGTGACCTAGTAGCGCCAGGGCAGCGCCATCACCATCAGCTACTCCAGCTTCAGCAAAGGCAGCACTGCACCCGCACAGGGCGTGCATTGATTCCTCGTAGGTGCCAGCTCCAACAATTCGAGCCGGGATATATGCAGCCGCCGCTTTTATCTCAGTAACGGTGCGTGGCGGCCATCCATCAGATGATTGTCTGTTGGGTGTTGCTGCTAGTTGCCGGGTGCTAGCAGCAGCTTTAGGTGGTAGCGGCGCCGGTAAACAAGCTTCAATATCTGCTGCGCTGTAACGGCGCTCACAGCCGCCAATTAACTTGCATTGGCCGATGGGCTCGCCCG
>NZ_JAGQEK010000187.1 GCF_024346075.1 Synechococcus sp. Cruz CV12-2-Slac-r | reverse complement strand
TTTTTAGTTATTATTTATTTTTTTAAATTGTGGTTGCATGAGTTTATTTCTTGACACATTGTTTAATGGTTTAGCAATTGGTTCAGTTTTAGTTTTAGCAGCACTTGGTTTGGCTGTGGTGTTTGGTTTGATGGGTGTGATAAACATGGCCCATGGTGAATTGATGATGCTGGGCGCTTACACCACATTTGTTGTTCAAAACCTATTGAAATCAGGCCCCCTTGAGGGTTTGTTTCCTATCTATATTTTAATTTCTATTCCACTTGCTTTCATTGTTAGCGGTGTTGCAGGCTTGCTTTTAGAAGCAACAGTTATCCGCAGATTATATGGGCGGCCCCTTGAAACTTTACTTGCCACATGGGGCGTTAGTTTGATTTTGCAGCAGTTTGTACGGTCGGTTTCAACAGCCTTTATTTTGGGTTTGTTGTTAACTACTGTTCTCGGCTTATTACTGCCGCGGCTAATACCTAGCAATTGGATAAAGCAACGTTGGGCGTTGATTTTTAAGGTTGGCAACTGGATCTTGGCAACTTTATTAGGGGTTGGCGCTGCTGCATTATTCGGTTCCGTGAGGTTGCTGGATCAGGCTTGGTTCAGTGCAAGAAATATTGATGTAACGGCACCTGAATGGTTGCGTGGCTCTATTGATTACGCAGGCGTTAATATGCCAACAGCAAGGCTATTTATTATTGTATTAACACTTATTTCTTTAATAGCAGTGAATTGGTTTCTGCAAAAAAGTGTGTGGGGTATTCGGATACGCGCTGTAACTCAAAATCGATCTATGAGTAGTTGCCTAGGTATTCCAACTGAAAGCGTTGATGCGCTCACTTTTTTAGTTGGTTCTGGTTTGGCTGGAGTTGCTGGAGTTGCAGTTACTTTACTCGGCTCTGTAGGGCCCAATCTTGGTGGCAATTACATTGTTGATTGTTTCATGGTGGTAGTGCTAGGAGGTGTGGGTAAATTGCTGGGTACAGTGCTTGCCGCCCTTGGTATTGGTGTGCTGAGTTATGTGCTTGGTTCTGGATCTTTGCTGTTGGTATGGCCCACAATGCCTGCGGGTTTAAATGAATTAATTACGTTTTTTGCAACCACTTCAATGGCTAAGGTGTTGGTATTTGTATTAATTGTTGTATTTTTGCAGTTTCGCCCAGCTGGATTATTTCCACCTAAGGGCCGTATGGCAGAGGTTTAAATATGAATTCCCCCTTTGTTTCCGCGAGGGCTACCCCCTTATTTCGTTATTTGCCCTGCCTAATACTTTTAATTGTGGTAATTATCTTACCAGTGATCTTGCCACCATTTAGGCTTAATTTACTTGGGCGTTTTCTTTCTCTTGGTATTGTGGCTTTGGGGATTGATCTTATTTGGGGTTACACAGGTTTATTGAGCCTAGGGCAAGGTATTTTCTTTGCACTAGGTGCTTATGCCCTTGGTATGTATCTACAGTTGCAGTCGCTAGCGCCTGGTGAATTACCTGAATTTTTTGGTTTATATGGCGTAAAAAGTATGCCTGCTTTTTGGCAACCATTTTCTTCGGGATTATTCACTTTCTTTGCAATTTGGGTGATACCTGCATTGGTTGCTGGAATTCTGGGATTTCTGGTATTTCGCAATCGTATTAGGGGTGTTTATTTTTCGATTCTCACTCAAGCTGCCCTTCTTGTATTTTACAATTTCTTTAATGGCCAGCAAAAGCTTATTAATGGCACCAATGGCCTGAAAACAGATACTGCTCGTTTCCTAGGTGAACTTGTTGGCAGTGATGCTATGCAAAGGGGCCTATATTTTCTTACTGTTCTTATTTTATTTTTTGCTTGGTTGTTATGTAGATGGTTAATCAAAGGTCGTTTTGGTGATGCATTAATCGCTTTGCGGGATGATGAACAGCGGATGCGTTTTACCGGTTACAACCCTGCGGTATATAAAACTGTTGTTTTTACCATCGCTGGCGCTTTAGCCGGCATTAGTGGAGCCCTTTATACAGTGCAGTCTGGGATTGTTTCGCCTCAATTTATGGCGGTGCCCTTTTCGATTGAGATGGTGATTTGGGTTGCAGTGGGGGGGCGCGGCACATTGGTGGGTGCAATTCTTGGTGCCCTATTAATTAACTTTGCCAAGAGTTTAATTAGTGAGCAGCTTCCAGAAACTTGGTTATTTATCCAGGGGGGCTTATTTCTTTTGGTGGTAACAGCTTTGCCTGATGGTTTAGTTGGTTGGTGGCGTAATGGTGGTTTTAAGAATCTACTAGTGCCGGTTTCTGAGCAAGAACAATGAATACACTTCTTGAGCTAAAAGGGGTAACGGTAAGTTTTGATGGTTTCCTTGCCCTAAACGATCTTAATTTGAAACTTACAAGCGGCGAATTGCGGGCTGTTATCGGCCCAAATGGAGCTGGAAAAACTACTTTTCTTGATGTGATCACCGGTAAGGTTAAACCCTCAAAAGGTGAGGTGTTGTTTCGCGGAAAATCTCTGATTGGTAAACCGGAGCATCATATTGTTCGCCTTGGAATCGGCCGCAAGTTTCAAACCCCCAGGGTTATTGAAAATTTAAGTTGCAGGCGAAACCTTGAACTGGCAGTTGCTAAGGGATCCTCTCCCCTCAAGCTTTTGTTCAGTAATTTGCCAAGTAAGCAGCGCGATAGGGTGCAGCAATTATTACTGCAGGTGGGTCTTGCTAGCCATGATCAGCAATTGGCTGGCGGCCTATCCCACGGCCAAAAGCAGTGGCTGGAGATCGCAATGTTGGTGGCGCAAGATCCGGATCTTTTGCTGGTAGATGAACCCGTGGCAGGTTTAAGTGATGAAGAAACGGCTCACACTGCTGCCTTGTTGAAGGATCTTAGTGGAAGCCATACCGTATTAGTAATCGAGCACGATATGGATTTCATTCGCGATCTCCAAGCTCCGGTAACGGTTTTACATGAAGGCCATGTGTTGTGCGAGGGGTCGA
>NZ_JAGQEK010000186.1 GCF_024346075.1 Synechococcus sp. Cruz CV12-2-Slac-r | reverse complement strand
TTGATCAAGTTAAGGCATGGAATTTACCAGTAGTGCTTGTTGCGCGATCTGGGCTTGGCACCTTAAACCACACACTATTATCAATAGAGGCGCTCGAAAATAGAAATATAAAAGTAGCAACACTAATACTTAATGGGGAGAAGCACAAAGAGAACTACAACACATTAGTAACAATGGTGAAGTCAAGTATAAGCATAAAAGTATTAGAGATCCAGCCTATATAACTTGGTTTCACCCATAACATATGCACCATTAGGAGCTAGAGCAAAATTGCTAACACCACCAGGTACAGGTATTACAGCCAAAGGTGTGCCATCTTTATCAAATACCTCAAGACCTGCTCCGGTACCCGTCCAAACCCTACCAAGTTGGTCAACTTTAATGCCATCAGGAATACCCTTCGTTACCACACAAAAAACAGATCTCTGAGATGCAAAAATACCATCAGGTGTAGAAGTAACTAAAAAACGGTATATAGTGCGAGGCAGAGAGCTATTACGCGCACCGTTGCCAGAAATATAACCAGAATCAGTTACATATAAATATTTAAAATCCAAACTAAAAGCTAAGCCATTCGGCTTAGCAAAACCATCAATCAATAAGCGCTGCAAGCCATTAGATGGATGATAACGCCATACCCAATTTCCGATCGTTGGCTTTGGACGAAAACCCTGTTCATATCCATATTGAGGATCTGTAAACCAAATGGAGGAATCAGGGGCCTGAACAACATCATTAGGACTATTAAACTGATAGCTAGAATAGCCAGTTGTGAGCAATTTAACATTGCCAGTAAATGGGTTGTACTCTGCTAGGCCAGCAGGTTTAAATTTATTACCTTGCATAGTTACAACAATATTTCCATTGCTTAAACGAAAAGCTCCATTTGCCATTGGGATAGAGCCCGTTAAACCCAAATCACGGGTAGAACCATCTTGGATGTTGTAACTAGAAGCAACAACATATTGAGATCCATCCGAACGATATAAACGATTGGAAGTAAAAAATAATTGATTTAATTCAGGTATTAAAACTGGGCCTTCATGGGCGAGTGGCCTTGAGTAAGAAGAAAGTAATTTTAACTTTGCATTAACTAAACTAGCTTCTTGCGCAAAGACTGATCCAGAAATTACAAAAAAGAATGCTATAATAAAACGAATTGAAAAGCCCATAATGGTGTTTTTGGTAAAAAATTCAAAAAGATAAATTACAGTCCGGGGCTAGACTGCATAATACCGCCATCAGCAAAAATTGATGTGGCTGTTATGTAGCTAGCGGAATCACTGGCCAAAAACGCAACAACTGCAGCGATTTCGCTAGGCTCAGCCATCCTGCCCATGGGAATAGCAGAATTTAACTTCGCCAAAAGCTCTGGGTTATTAATTGTTGGTGCATTAATAGGTGTATTAACAGCACCTGGGCCTACATTAACAACGGTAATACCATGGGGGGCAAGTTCAACACCAGCGGTACGTGCAAGCATGCGAACACCACCTTTAGCTAAGCAATAGGCTGTGTTATTGGGCATAGGCCAATCTTCATGAACAGAAGAAATATTTATCACCCTACCACCGCCCCCTTGGGCAATCATCTGCTTAGCTGCAAATTGAGTGCCAAAGAAACAACTTTTCAAATTAACGTTTAAGACCTTATCATAATCTTCCGCAGTAGTATCTAAAATGGAAGTACGAGTTTCGAGACCTGCATTATTCACCATCACATCAAGGCGACCATAGGTTTTAACGGCAAGATCTACAACTCCCTGAAGAGAGTCTAGGTTGGTAACATCAGCTTGGGCGCCAATAGCAACTCCACCTGCCTCTGAGATCTCAGAGAGAATAGCTTCTGTTAAATCAGGGTGAGAGCGGTAGTTTATTACAACGCTAGCGCCACGGTGAGCAAGCTCCAGGGCGACTGATTTACCAATGCCGCTATTAGCACCAGTTACTATGGCAACCTTACCTTTCAAAAACTGTTCAGTCATTGGGAACAGGAACAAAACATGGATATATAAAACTTAGTAGGAGAAGCGCGAACAAGTCAATGGAATAGCAAAATATGATGGAATGCACACATCTCAAGCGATCTGTTGTCGAACATCTAGAACAAGCTAGTATGGAATAAGATTAAATAATTGAGCAATGTCAGAAAAAGTCAAAGAATCTCTGCTCCTTGGCTCTATATTTCTTGTGCTAGCTTTTCTAGCAAACACAATTCAAAGCGTCTTTGGCAAATTCCTTGAAGCACAATTAAGCGTTGAGATGTTCACGTGGGTTACATTTGTGAGTGCCTTAGTAATTTTAATACCCATTGTTGCGGCCAGAGGGTTTAAGGATCTCAAAACAGAAGTAATTAAAACTCATCTTGTAAGAGGTGGAACTGGCATAGCAGGATTTCTACTTTTTATTGCTGCTGCTCAGCTAACGAGCCTAGTAAATGCAAATGTCTTGCTCAATACAACCCCAATTTTCATACCAATATTAGCATTAATATTTTTAAAAACTAGAATTAATCGTCAGTTGTGGATAGCAATTGGGCTTGGATTTGCCGGTATGGTTATTATAGTAAAACCAGACGCAACCATATTGACCAATCCAGGAAATATTTTGGGTTTAGCGGCTGGATTCGTAACGGCAATTGAATTTTTGGCAGTTAAGAAATTGGATGAAACAGATTCACCTATAACTCAAATGTTTTACTTTCTACTAATAGGTTCAATTTTATCAACAGTATTAGTATTGGGTAAATTGCAGCCCATAAATCACGAGCAAGCACTAATAATGCTTGCAACAGGCGGCTGCCTTGTTTGCTTTCAATTTCTATTAATTAAAGCATACACCTATGCCAAACCCCATGAAATAGGAGCATTTCAATACAGTTCGGTTGTATTTGCGGCCTTACTCGGATGGATAATCTTCAAGGAGCAACTAGACCTTGGCACCATAATTGGAACATTACTTGTTT
>NZ_JAGQEK010000185.1 GCF_024346075.1 Synechococcus sp. Cruz CV12-2-Slac-r | reverse complement strand
TTGAACCTCCAGGCTGATCTGTTCGCCACCGGGATTACTAATACGAAGCGGCAACTGCCAAAAACTGCGGCTTGAGCTGAACTTGGTTTGTGTTTTGTTGTTACCAAGCCACACCTCTCGGCTGCCAAACTGAGCCACTTTCTGCCCTGCAAAGTGCTGCTGGCAAGAAGAAATACAAACCAACATTGAAACTATCCCGGCTAACGGAAATAGCTTCATAGAGATCCAGCCCGTTGAGCAATCAAACGCTCCAGCAACCAGCTCACTAAAGATTGAGCCTCCCCTTCCTGCTTGTTGCCACTGCAGCGCTCCACCAACTCCACCGCACCAGTTGAGGCCCCTCTGCCAATCACCATTCGCCAGGGAATACCCAATAGTTCTGCATCCTTAAATTTCACACCCGCCCTTTCATTGCGATCATCCAACAACACATCTACTCCTGCTTTAAGGAATTGTTCGTAGAGGTTCTCCGCCAATTGCACCTGTTGCGAATCTTGAGCACTGGCAATAACAAGCACCAACTCAAAGGGTGCAATTGGCACAGGCCAGATGATTCCAGCGCCGTCGTGATGTTGTTCAACAGCCGCTTGGGCCAATCGCGACACCCCGATACCGTAACAACCCATCCATAAAGCTTCTTCCTGCCCCTGTTCATTAGTAAATCGGGCCTCAAGTGCTTCGGAATATTTACGACCCAATTGGAAAATATGCCCCACCTCAATGCCCCGAGTGGCCTGCAAAATTTGGCTTGGATCATGCAAGCAACGGTCGCCAGCCTGAGCTGAACGCAAATCATGCACCTCTGGTAGTGGCATGGTGCTCGAATTCCATTCCGCCCCCACCAAATGTTGATCCAAACGGTTGGCTCCACAAACAAACCGCACCAACTCAGCAGCACTGGTATCGGCGTAGCGAAGAAAATTTGGTGCTAAGGATGAGCCATCTAATTTACTGCCAAGCAGCACATTATCTGACAACTGAGGACCCACATAACCAAAGGGAATTAAACTGGCGTCAGCAAGAGATGCAATATCTAGTGGATTGATTTGCAACAAGCTACCCCACTTAGTTGCATGGGCCCTTGTGAGTAAATTACTTAATTTCACATCATTTAATTGTTGATCACCCCGCAGGCTTAGTAGTAATGGTTGCAAATGTCCGCTGCTGAAACGGGCCAGAAGCAACAACACTTTCACGGTTTGGTTTGGTTTAAACCCATTGCTTGAACAGATTCTTTCAATACTGGTTTGCCCGGGAGTATCAATAAGTAGACATTCAGCTTCGGGCAGAAGCTCAGCTTCAGGTGCAAGCGATTGGGCTTTTTCTTGATTAGCGGCGTAGCTGTTGTCGGGGCTCATCAAGATCAGGTCTTCCCCTGCTGCTGCGGAAACCATGAATTCCTTACTAGCTGAACCGCCGATGGCACCGCTATCTGCTTCCACCGCAAGCGACTGCACTCCACATCTTGCAAAAATACGTTTGTATGCGGCTTCCATAACTGCATAAGTGCTATCAAGATCGCTGCTACTGGCATGAAATGAATAGGCATCTTTCATGATGAATTCGCGGCTGCGCATCAAGCCAAAGCGAGGACGAATTTCATCTCGAAATTTTGTTTGGATTTGATAAAGAGTGGCCGGTAATTGACGGTATGAACGCAATAGATCTGCCGCCAATGTGGTTACAACCTCTTCGTGGGTTGGGCCGAGCCCCAGGGCTCGATCTTGGCGATCACGCAAGTTGAACATGATTCCTTCCCCATCTGTGTAACCAGTCCAGCGGCCGCTGCGTTGCCAAAGTTCAGCCGGTTGAAGTTGCGGCAGCAGGGTTTCTAGCGCTCCGGTGGAATCCATCTCCTCTCGAACAATCGCCGAAATCTTGCGCAATACCCTCCACATCAAAGGCAGATATGCATATATGCCTGATGCCACCCGACGGATGTAACCAGCCCGTACCAAAAGGCGATGGGAGGGAATTTCAGCTTCAGCTGGATCGTCGCGCAACGTCACCAAGAGCAAACGGGAGACGCGCATGAGGAAATTCGAGGCCGAATCGGAAGCTATCACCGAGCCGCGAAAGCAACTAAACAAAAGTCAATTATTTTTCGTTTTATAAGGTTCAATTCGGCACTAGACGAGCGAAAATCATCTGCTAACGTCTGGCGAAATCCCGTCTGTCTAAGAGCTGTCTCATGGTTGCCATATCTTCAGTGGCCTACAGCGTTGATAATTCAGAGGAGGTTATTGCCGCTCCTAGCAATGGCGATCAACTCACTTCAATCGACGATGTGCAGCGGGCACTAAATCGTTCAAGGGCATCTGTATACCGCTACACAAACACGGATCCACGCAACCTGAATCCTCCTTTCAACCCCCGCAAGCTCAATCCTGAATATCGCAGCGACCAAAAAGAGGCCCTGCTTTTTCATCCCAATGAAGTTGCCCGTTTTGCTCGCGATGTTTTGCGCATTAAAGAGGTAACAGTTGAAGTGCTTAATTCACCTCATTCAGCAACTCAGCAGCTCCTGGGCAGCATCCTTGAGGAGCTGCGAGATATCCGTCAACTTCTTACAGAATCAACGGGCACTCCTGCTACAGATCTGAGTACGCGAAGGGATCTGAAACGCAATGTTGCCTGATCCAAACCGAATCACTGCAGGAATCTCTTCTTGCTGCCATCATGGAACTGGTCAAATCCGGTAATCGGAATTGATTGTTGTTGTTTTCTTTGTATGACTCTCGGTTTAGAACCAGATGGTGAACAGAATGGAGAACCCCATAGTTGGGGCTTTAATCCTTTTGCTGAGTTAACCGGTTTAGGCATTGGTATTGCTTCCTTAGTACTACCCATTTGCTGCGTATTGGGGGACCAAATCATCCCGCTATCAACAAACGAATTATTTATTGGCGACGCATCGCCACCACTCCTTCGTATTGCAGCGCCTGAAAGACCCGGATTGGATCGCTAAATCCAGCAGCATTTAGTAAGGCGGATCGCC
>NZ_JAGQEK010000184.1 GCF_024346075.1 Synechococcus sp. Cruz CV12-2-Slac-r | reverse complement strand
GAGGAAGATAATGGTTATATTCAATCCGATTAGAGGACTGAAGTGGTGCTAATAAAAACTTAACAGTGTCGTTGGGTACAACAAGCGAAGAAGGATCTAAAATGTCTTTCGTGATTTCCTGTTGTAACTGAGCAGATGATCTAAGAGGAAATAAAAAATTAAGAGCAAAGCTAGCAAGTAAAAGGTATGAGAAAGATAAGAGTCTCATAATATAAAACTAATAGATGGAATACAAAGGCTTAGCAACAATCATGGAAAAGCATTAATTTTTGAACTCCATAAGCTCAAAATAATTACCAAATGGATCTGGAATGAAGAAACGATTCCGGTCTGGCAATAAAACCTGATCCTCAACTGTGTGACCACTAGCTTCCAGCTTAGTTCTTAAGGCAATAACATCTTGAACCTCTAAACAAATATGCCGCCCTACAGGTGAGGCCACAAAATCATTGGTAAAGCTTAAATGTATCATCATATCTAAGAACTTAAACCACATTAGATCAAAATCTTTTAAGAGCTCTGGAGGCAGCTCTATCTCTTGCATTTCAAGAATATCAACATAAAACGCCCTTGCTAGATCGTGGCCACAAGGCTTTGCCATTAGCGCGATGTGGTTAAGGCGGGTGATGCGCCTGTGCATTCTCATAGCTTCTGACATTGGTTCAAATAATTTGTTGGATGAGTCTATTGTATCAAATGGGAGCAAAAATAGTCAAATCAACAAAATCAAGCAGTTGCAGAACCTAAATCTCATGGTATATTTGAAAAAAAGTTTTTATGGCAACGTCAGAAATTCGGAGAAAATTTCTAAGTAACCTCATCGAGAAAGACAGATATAAATGGTATGCCCTACTTGTTGTTCAAATGAGCATCCTACTAGTGGGTGTTGATTCAACGATATCAAATCTAGCTCTACCAAATATTACCAAAGATTTAATTACTACTGCAAGCACATCGGCATGGGTAATATCAGCATTTTTTATATCTGTAGCTGTCTCACTTCCCGCTGCGGGTCGCCTCTCAGATCTTTATGGGATGAGAACTATATTTATCACAGGGTTCTTTGTATATACTTTGGCTACAGCTCTTTGTGGATTAGCACCATCGATTGAGATATTAATATTAATGCGTGTATTGCAAGGAATGGGTGGGGCCGCTCTATTAGCCAACAGCAATGTGATATCACTAACAGTATTCCCACTTAAACAGCATGGTCTTGCATTAGGAATAAATGGAACAGTATTCTCTATTGGATATGCGCTTGGCTTTACATTAGGCGGTCAACTTATAGGAAGTTTTGGGTGGCGTTCTATCTACTATGTTAACGTGCCAATTGGGATAATAGCAATTTTAATCGGTCTTTTTATACTAAAAGATCAATATCTTCAAAATGTTATCGCAGACAAATCAGACAAAAGCTTCGACTTTGCTGGTTTTCTGCTATCTGCAATTGGTATAGGCGTTACGATGTTATCAGTAGTGAGAATTTCGTCAGGCAAATCAATAACAACACAAAGCATAGTCTTATTTATATTGGGGATAATATCACTTGTTATGTTTGTTAAAACTGAACTTCGCATGAAGAAACCACTACTTGATATACACTTATTTTCCATTGCTGAATTTGCTAGAGGCACCTTCACGCGCTTACTAAATAACTCAATTGTTGCTGCCTGCACATTTGCTATACCCTTTTTCACTCAACAGGTTCTGAGATTTACACCTTTACAGAGTGGGCTTGTTATGATGCCTTATGCATTTGGCCTAGCAATAGTTGGTCCAATTGCAGGAAAAATGAGTGATAAATACGGTGCCAGATGGTTAACCACTTCAGGTTTTATTTGCGGAGGTATTGCACTTATAGGACTTGAAAGCATCAGCAAAGCTCCTACAACCGCAACAGGGTTACAAGAAATAGTTATTAAATTAAGTATAGCTATGTTCTTGGTTGGAAGCGCCGCAGGTTTATTTGTATCACCAAACAACAGCTCAGCTCTTGATTCAGTACCGTTGAAAAGTACTGGATCAGCATCAGGGGTTATATGGGCTGTAAGTTTTATAGGCTCAGCCTTTGGTACTGCATATGCTGCATCAATGCTTCGGGAGGTTCTTAAGGTTGGTACAGTAGCAATTGCGTATTTAAATGCCCAATCACTGCTTTTTAATACCTTAACGATATTTAGTTTTATTGGAGGATATCTATGTTTTACTCGCAGAAAAACTAAAATAGCACATCACGAATAATTCCTTTACCTACTGATCAATAATTTATAAATCAAGTTATTAAATCAATAATCTTTTTTGTAGTTTCCTGAATTTCGATAGATAACAAACAGATGCCATATATAAAGCGTTTTAACAGTTAGCCTTGCCTATCAATCAAAATCTTCAACATTAAATGCAGTTCAACTAAATAAAACTGGATCCACATCAAGAAAAAACTGAACGCTAAGCTCTGTTGGTAGGGCTTTCGGAACAGCTAATACAAACTAAATACTCAGATTTGTTATAAAAAAACGCGCGCAAGTAACATAAAAGCCTATGTAGGAAGAAACTTATCAATAAACATCTGGATATCAGGTTCACTTAACTCTATAGATGAACCAAATCTTTTCTCTAACATACCTTGAGGATTCACAAAAAATTTCTCAAAATTCCATTTCACTAGTTCACTGTTTTTTGTCAAAAATTGAAAAAGTGGGTGAATTTGGGGGCCAACGCAATGAGTTTTATTGAAAACTGGTAGGTGTATCCGAAAAGTACTTTGCATGAGATTTAGAATCTCCTCAATAGACTTTGGTTCCTGATTGCCAAAATCATTACACGGGAAAAGCATTGTACGAAGTCCTCTCCGTCGATACAACATGTCATTCAATCGAATCATTTCGTAGTGGTGCGTGTAACGGCATTCACTAGCAACATTAATAATTAAGAGTGGTGATCCAAGATAATTCGCCATGGGTATCTCAGAGTCGTCAATACCCGGAATGAAAATTTGGGAGAGATCCATTT
>NZ_JAGQEK010000183.1 GCF_024346075.1 Synechococcus sp. Cruz CV12-2-Slac-r | reverse complement strand
AGTAAACTTCCTCGAACAAAAGGCGCTAAGGTAGAACTAAATTTACCGTCCCTTTCAGGAATTTTACCAGTTAATCTTGACTATTATACCTACGCTGGGTCTTTAACTACTCCCCCTTGCAGCGAAGGAGTTCAGTTTTATATTCTGAAGGATCCGGTTTCAATTTCAGCTGAGCAATTAAGCAACTTTCAAAAGCTTTACCCAATGAATGCTCGGCCATTGCAGCCTCTTAATGAGCGTGTGATTAAATCTAGTAATTAATTCGTTCATAGCTTGTTATTAATAGCTAATTCTAGCTGCCGTGGTTTATAGTAGTTGATATTATTTTGGTGAAATGAATATTGGCCGCATGCCCTGGCTCCTTGTTTCCCTAATGATGTTTGCTCATCTATTGCCTCGCCCAGTGCAGGCGATAGATGAGTTGCATGTGTTGCTGCCGGTGCTGCGCCAAAAACTAACTGTGCAGCTCAAAGAACTTGCTAGCCCTGATGCACTTTGGGCTGGCAACAGCGACCTTGCCGAGTTAAACCGCGCCACAAACGGTAGTTATGCCAGCTCTCTGCTGCAATTGCTAAACAGCCCTCTGCCTATTCAAAAAGATTTTGATAGCGCTATGGCGCGTCAAGGTGAGGTATTACTTGGAAGTTTGCTTGAAGTGGATGCTTCTCAACCAAACTTGTTAAAAACAGATCCTGTTTTAGCTGGCATCAAGGCCGCTCAAGCTAAATATGAACAGGTTTCATTGCTAAATGTATTGCAGGAAATCCCTGGAAAAAGCGTAACAGTGCGATTAGATCGTGCTTTGCCTTTTATTAAGCGTTTACAAGGGCAGCAGCTTGCCGCAGCAGAACTGATTCCAAATTTCAATAAGGCAGCGCCTGCTCCTGCTCCTCTTTTGGCGCCGGGTAAGTTTGCAACCCAAACAAGTGTTGTGCTGCTGCCAGCTACTGAAAATCTCAATGAACCTTTAGAGGTAACCGTTGTGCGTCCGCTGGATAAGCCCAGCTTGCCGCCTGTTGTTATCTCCCATGGATTATGGGATTCCCCCAGCAGCTTCTTGGGTTGGGCTCAACATTTGGCTTCCCATGGGGCAGCTGTTTTCTTGCCCCGTCATGCCGGGAGTGATCGCAATCAGCAAGCTGAAATGTTGGCTGGCCATGCAGCGCCGCCAGCACCTGTTGAATTCCTCAGGCGCCCTACTGAGGTGAAAGCAGTTTTAGATGCTTTAGAAACTGGCAAAATCCCAGGGGCGGCTGGCGTTAGCCCTCGCAATGTGGTTTTTATCGGCCACTCTTGGGGCGCCACCACCGCTTTGCAATTAGCTGGAGCCCGCAGCGTTGCTTCCGATTTGTGGAATGCTTGCAAAGATCCTGAACATCCAAAACGCAACCTCAGCTGGGTATTGCAATGCAGTTTTCTGCCAGCGGCAGTGGCGGGTTCATTTGCTGATCCCCGCATCAGCCGTGTGGTGGCGGTAAGTCCACCGCAGGCTTTGGTTTTTGCTGCCGGTATTTCAGATTTAAAGCTGCCGGTTTTAGTGGTATCAGGTAGCAGTGATCTGGTGGTACCGCCAAAACCAGAAGCACTGCTTCCATTTTCCCAATATCCAAAAAATGGCAGCCAGCTAGTGATAGCCGAGCGGGGTACCCACTTCAACTTGCCCGCGGGGGCTGATTCAAATGGCGGTCCGTTGCGGGCTTTGCTGCTCCAATGGCTAATTGCAAAACCGTTTGATGCAAGCACTGGCATAACAGATCCGGCCAGTTTGCAATTAAGGCTTGGCGGCGGAACTTAGAAATGAAGTTAGAAACGGGATTTACAAGTTTGATTGCCTACGCCACTGCTGGTGATCCAGGCGCTCTGCCATTTGGCCTTGATATGGTTAATTTACAAAATAGTGCACTGCTTTACCTTGGCTTATCAGGGTTGGTTTTTATTATAATTTGGATACTTGGTTTTAGAAAAGGTTAATTAGTTTCAAGTATTAAATCTAATTGTTTTTCAGCCGCTTCTTCACTAATAAAGCCATAAGCTTGAAATAAGGCCGGATCTTGATGGGCAATTTGTTGCTTACCATTAATTTGTACCACTTCAAAACCTGCTTCAGCCATACGGCGCATCAACTTTGCTGCTTCTTCAAAGCGGGCTGCCATCGCCGCTAAACTACTGCAATCTTGGGTTAATCCTTTTTCCTTCCAGGTGAAATAGGGCATTTGTTTTATGGCCTCAGCACTAAGCCAAGCAGCACTAATATTAAACTAACACCCCAAAAACTAACTACCACCTGCAGTTCAGGCCAGCCCCCTTCTTCAAAATGATGATGTAAAGGTGCCATGCGAAATAAGCGATGCCCTTGGCCATCACTGCCTTTTGTTGCCTTAAATACCCACACCTGCAAAATCACAGATAGCGATTCCGCAAGCAACACTCCACCCATTAGTAACAAAGGCCAAAGGCTGTTTGAAAGCAGCGCGATAGCACTAAGGGCTGCCCCCATCGCTAATGAACCCGTATCTCCCATAAATACTTGGGCAGGATTGCGGTTGTGTAATAAAAAGCCGAGCCAGGCCCCTGCTAATGCAGCGCAAAAACCTGCAAGGGCTGGATCACCGCTATTACCCCGCAGCATCAGCTGCAGCCCTAAACCCATAAATACAATTGCCCCAACGCCAGCGGCTAAACCATCGAGGCCATCGGTGAGATTTGTGGCATTACTTTCAGCTAAAAACACAAATAAGGCCAGGGGCCAAATCAATAACCCAAGTGGTAACCACCAACCAAAAGGTAAGGCGATCCCCCCCGGTAGGGCCCTATGCAGAGCGGCCCAAAGCAAAAATAGGCCAGCGGCTAGGGCCTGCAACAACAACTTGCCTTTGGGGCTTAGGCCTTTATTTGTTTGTTTTGTGAGGCTGCGCCAATCATCTATTCCGCCAATTACTAAAAAGGCAAGCGTTACAAGCGCCACGGGCATTAGGCGTTGATCTCCAGGGCTTACCAAGCCCCCCACCAACACTCCGCAGGGCACTAGCAATAAACCACCCATGGTGGG
>NZ_JAGQEK010000182.1 GCF_024346075.1 Synechococcus sp. Cruz CV12-2-Slac-r | reverse complement strand
ATCGCTGTCGATCTTGATCAACAAACAGGTACATCAGAAAATCGCTCGGGAGGCTGGCACCTTTCTGCTAGCCCCGCAGAAGCTGTGAGCGGTGCTGACGCCGCATTGGTGCTTACCGAATGGCAGGCCTATGCCTCGCTCGAATGGAAGGTTCTGGCCGCCAGCATGCGACAACCTGCCTGGCTGTTTGATGCCCGTGGCATTTGCGATGCTGCAGCCGCCCGCTCAGCTGGGCTACAGGTGTGGCGTCTTGGCCTCGGCTGAAGTAAAAGGGCTAATGTGGTGTATACATCAATGCAAGGAGCGGCAATTGACATCTAATCGCCATCACCACTGTGGAAAATACATAAACAGACGGGTAAAATCATGACCATTGCACCGCCATCCGCCGCTGCGCAACCTGCGCCTACATCCAGCACGCCTGGTTCGCCCTGGTCCCTGAAACCCCAGAGCCAGATGCCGGAGCAAGCGGCAATCCAGGATGAGAATAGCCTTGGCTTGGGAAAGCTATGGACGATCCTCCGCCGACGGAGCCTCTGGTTCGGACTCACATTCGGCGTTGTGTTCACCTCGGTAGGTGTAGTTTCTGTCGCCCAGTGGCTATTTAAACCTCAATACAGTGGTGGCTTCCAGCTCCTGGTCCGAGACCCATTGGCCGAGGGTAGAGAGAAAAATAATGGTGATCTGGCCTCCCTCGCAAGAGTAAACACCTCGGTAGACGTACCAAATTTAGTGGAGGTGCTGCGAAGCCCGATGCTATTGGGTCCGCTTGCTAAGCAGCTGGGGCTTCGCCAGTACGCTCTGCAGCGCATTGTTTCAGTTGGGCTGGCATCAAAAGATAGTGATGTTCTAAACGTGACTCTGCTCTGGGACAACCCAAAGCAGGGCAAGGTACTGATTGAGGCACTGGCCAGAAACTATCTCGACTATTCTCTGCGCAGGCGGAAGGAAAAGCTTAACCAGGGCCTTCAGTTTCTTGATGAGCAGGCACCGGGACTCCAGCAGAGGGTTGTACAACTTCAGCAAGAACTCGCTACCTTCCGCAGCATCAATACAATGTTAGCACCGGAGGAACAGAGCCGGATGCTGGAGGGGAGCCGCGCCGGTCTCGAGGGAGAAATTCGAGCTTTAAGGCAGACCGAGGCACAGCTTCAGGGCCTTCTCGCCATGGTTCAATCTGGCCAGTTGGTGTCGCCATTCCAGAATCCCTCCTCCGCTTCAGTTACTGGAATCTCGAGTCCAGCCGACAACATCCAGAGCAACTTCTCACCACTGTTCTCTGAACTGGTTGAAGTGGAGGGTGAGCTTGCCAAGGTTCAATCTTCATTCCGAGGCGATTCGCCGCTGGCTCAGAGCCTGCGGGCTCGCCGTGACCAACTGCGACCCCTGCTCCAACGGCGTGAGCAAGACGCCATCCTGTCGGCCCTGCAGGTCAATCGGGTTCAGCAGCAAAAGATGCAGGATCAGTTCAGCAGCCTCGGAGCCGAGTTTCGCCGCAATCCGGATCTGATCAAGAACTACGAAGCCCTGCAACAGCGCTTGGCGGTGGCCACCGAAAACCTGGGTAGCTACTTCAAAGCACGAGAAAGTTTCCGCCTTGAGATGGCTCAAAGTACGGTTCCCTGGCAGGTAATTTCACCACCCCAGTTTTCGGATATTCCGGTGGAGCCAAACTTGCAGAAACGTCTATTCATGGGGCTGCTATTGGGGCTTGTAGCCGGAGTCGGTGTTTCAATTCTGCGGGATAAACTCGATCGTGTGTTCCACTCATCCAGTGAGGTGGAAGAGCTGCTGAAGCTGCCCCTGCTCACTGGGGTTCCTTATCTGCCTCTAGATCCCAGTAAGCCGATTGCCGAATCGATTAAGAATCTGGAACCTGAAGAGTTATTCACGCTACGCGAGTCGCTGCGCAGTTTCTATCAATCGTTACGCACTCTCCGCGCGAACCGCACACTGAGGGTGGTGGCGATTACTTCATCTGCCGCCGGCGAGGGCAAAACCACCACAACAGCCCTGCTTGGGCAAACTCTGGTTGATATGGGCATGAAGGTGCTGCTGGTCGATGGAGACCTGCGTCGGGCTCGACTACATCGACGCCTTGGCCTTGACAATTCCCGAGGCATCAGTGAGTTGTTCGGCGAAGCCCCTCCCCCCTTGGAGGAGCTCTATCAATGGGTCAACCCGAATCTGGCCTTACTGCCAGGCGGCCAGAGGCTTCCAGACCCAGCGCGCCTGCTGAGTTCGGAACGCTGCGGTGAGATTATCCAGCAGATCCGTGATCAGCAGCAGTTCGATCTGATCGTGTTCGATACACCTCCTGCTCTTGAGCTGGTAGATCCACTGTTGATTGCAGAACACATGGACGGTTTGATCCTACTTGTTACACTGGGCAAGATTCCTCGTGAGCTGCCAACTCAGGTAGTTAGCAAGATCCAGCAATCGGGTGCAGACCTGCTAGGGGTGGTGACAAACCAGCGGGTTGAATCCATAATTGGTCAGGGCCATGGCTATGGCTATGGCTATGGCTATGGCTATGGCTATGGCTATGGCTATGGCACAACCAGTCGCTACAGCCCTTATGCCTATTCCGATACCACTGTCCCTCAGAGTGATACTAAGCAAAACCCACTTCCGAAGAGAGCAAACCAAGCCTGGTCATTCGTAAGCACTATGTTGGACGGGCAAAAAACCAACTCCCAAACCAAACAGGAAAAGGAGAATGATGATCATGATACCTAAAGTATTTCCTCTGTATTAAAGATAATCCGAAGAGTGCTATGTGCAGATGAGATGCTTTTCCCTCTTGGCAAGTCCCATAGCAGCTGAAGCATCACCACCACCACCCACCTGATGAACAAAACCGCACTGATCGCCGGGGTCACCGGCCAGGACGGCGCTTATCTGGCCCACCATCTGCTGAGCCACGGCTATCGGGTCGTAGGCACCAGCCGAGATGCCCAAATGGCGAACCTGTCGCGGCTGGAGCGGCTGGGAATCTCAGGCAATGTTGAGATGGTTTCGTTGGCGCCAAACGACTTTCGCAGTGTCTTGAAAGTGGTGAGCTGCGTGCAACCTCAGGAGATCTACTACCTGGCCGGCCAAACCA
>NZ_JAGQEK010000181.1 GCF_024346075.1 Synechococcus sp. Cruz CV12-2-Slac-r | reverse complement strand
TGGTTTATCTAACCGCACTATCAGTAGCATTTTGATGCACTGCCGTCAGTGCTCTGGAAATAACCGCCACTTGTTTTCCCATACCCTCAAACTCACCAAAAGGTCAGTGCAAAGTGATGTGCTTTCAACTGCTGATATTCAATCAGTGCTGAGTGACCTAAAAAGAAAAGAAGAATGGTTTTATCCACTCTTTCTGCTATGGATGAGCACAGGAATGCGAAATGCAGAAGTCAGGGGATTGACTTGGGATTGTATTCACTGGGTAGAAGGTGAGATATTGATTTACAAGACCCTCAAGCGGGATGGGTATTCCTCCAGAAATCACATCTGGGGCACAACTAAAACAGGTAAGCAACGGGTAGTGCCGTTGACTTCCTTGCTTGCAACCACTCTCAAGGAGCACCAGCAGCAGATGCAGCAACTGGGTCTCTATGACCCCTATGGATTGGTGTTTCTCACTCCCAGCACCCACAGCAATGTTTATGACCACCTGCTTGCAAGGGTGTGGTGCCGCTCCCTGAAACGCTGCTATCTGCAACCACGCCGCCTTTATGCCCAACGCCATACTTTCCTGTCTCACGCACTGGCAATGGGAAACTCACCAGCAGACCTTGCAGCGGCGGCAGGTCATTCCACCAAGATGCTGCTGGAGACCTACGCCAAACCAACGGGTCGCTTGCTGATGCCGAGTTGGGCAGTTGCTTGATAAAAATCAACAACAACAACAGAAATAGCAATAAAAACAACAATCACTCTTCTATCTCTGCGCTCTTTGCCCGCGACTAATCAGCATTTACAAGCAAAGCAACACAAATCACCCTGCAGAAATAATAAACCACATAAATAAATACATCTGCAGTGCTCACTCCGTAGAGCGAGGAGCAATCACCTGCATTCCTACAACTGAATAGCAGTAGCACTCACAGGCAGCAACAGCACATACAGGCAGTTGGGGTCAGTGGGTGACCTATACCCATCAAAAACTAAACAAAATAAGAAAACTCAAATAACTCAAGACAACCCAATCAAAATGCAATCAATAACACAACAAGAAACACTCCAATCCCAACGCCTAAAACGCAGCATCAGGTCACTCATTCACCAGCACCTAACAACCAAAATCAATCCCCACTGGTTGATTTCCTTTCACTACACCGACAACAAAACTCAAGAGCAAGAGGTGCTCAAGGATGCTCAAGACCTCAAACGAAAACTGCACCGCATCATCTACCAAGCAAGAGATAAGACCATGAAGGGTGCTGGTGCTTACCACTACCCATCAATGATTTTCTTTCACGAAATATCACATCAAGGCACTGGTCAATATCACACTCACCTGATTGCAGAAGCACTACCGCCTTCTATCAATACTCAAGCAGCAGTAGAGCACTTATTCACTAAAACACTACCCAGCAAAGTAAAAGCATTATCAAAGTGGAAATCAATAGACGCCCAACGCATACACCCGCACGACACTGACTACAGACGCATCAGCAACTACTTGAGCAAGCAAATCACACCAGAGCACTTATCACTTGACCCATTCAGTAGTGACCTCACAAACACTTGCAACCGCACTCAACTCATCAAATGAAACGCAACCAACTCACCATCACCTATCCCACCAAAGACGCACAAGACCTCCAGCAGACCCTGCAGCACCTCAAAGCAACCCAACACCTCAACTTATCTGCCTTCTGCCGTGCAGCAATCGCAGAGAAACTCCAACGCCACCTACAGCAGGAAATCAAATGAAAACTATTACCTTGCGTATCCCACCAGTAGAAGCAGCAATGCTCCAAGAGTTACAGAAAACTCACAAATCATTTCGCAATCTGGAAGTGCTGGTGCTGGGTCTTATAGGTGATACCTACCGCAACACATCAAAAGGCAAGGCAGCAAAGTAAAAGCAGCACTGCAACAGCACCTGCTTGATGCACCTAACCAATGCCACGCCCTAAACGCTATCTACCGCAGGAGCATTCATTTCATATCACCCTGCGTTGCAATAGTCGTCAGTTTTTGATTGCTAAACGCATCAGGCGTGATGTGCTTTTAGTGGTATTAGAAAAAGCAAAGCAGAAATACCCGTTTCGCACTTATGGAGTGTGCTTGATGGCAAATCACATTCACCTGCTCCTTAAACCACAAGATGCCACCCAACTACCGAAACTGATGCACTGGGTGGGGTGGTATGCCTCAATGCTGCTCAATCGCATCTCAAAGCGTTGCGGGCACTTCTGGGAAGCAAGGTATTACGCCACACCGATTGCCCCAGAAGACCACCAAAGAGCGCTCAATACCCTGCGTTACATTCACGCCAATCCAAAGGCAGCAGGAGTGCGTAAGGGGTTTTATGACCCCTATTCCAACTACGGGCACTACAGCAGATTAGAAGCAGATGGATTGAGCGACTGGCATCCTGCTTTTCTGCAACTTGCACCCACACTCACTGGATGCTCTAAGAGATATCAAAACTTCTGTAAGAAATACCGCTGCAAATCAAAACCAATCAAAATTAAACAATGGGGCAGCAAGTTGATTGCGTTGCTCAAAGGCACTGCCACCAGAGCACAAGGGAATAGCAAACGCCATAGGCAATGTATTGGTCAGCAAGCACTGCCACTCAACCTGCCTACATTGCAGCAACTCCCCGAGCAGTGGCAAGAAATCGCCCAGCAGTTTCGCAGTTGCAATGCACCACGCTGGAATGATGATGATTATAGCAATAGCAGTTAGGGCGCAAAATGCTGTATTGGAGGGGAAATAAACATTAGAAATAGATGTGAAAGTAAAAATCTTATGGTGCTTATGAGTGCCATTGCTTTGCTGTAGAAACTTATCTATCTACAGGCAAATAAAACATCAGTAACACCCTTAACCCTGCCGCCCAACCCAAAATCAGCAGCAACCGTGCCAGGTAATCAATGCCGCAAATGACCGCAACTCACTAAAAAAGGGTCTCTAAAGACCCTTTGGTGTTATTGGTTTTTGTAGGTGTGGAGGGGTTTGAGGTATAATCGGTCAGGAGGGACCCATCCTCCTTCCTTCTAACTGTTCTGTCTGTCACTTTGCCATCCGTATCCCCCGCATCCAGCAGCGAAATCTT
>NZ_JAGQEK010000180.1 GCF_024346075.1 Synechococcus sp. Cruz CV12-2-Slac-r | reverse complement strand
ACAAAAGGAAGAAAGAACAGCGGATAAATTAAATAAAATTGCTCCTCAATCCCCAAAGACCAAGTATGCAGATAAGGGTTTAAATATTGATCCGGACTAAAGTAGTTTGTTTGCTGCGCAAGCAGTTTTAAATTTGATATTCCAAGCAAACTAGTAATTGAAAAACCAGAAAAACTATAAAATGAACGCTTTTCGTGGATCGTATAGCTTACTGCTGCAATCAAAATTAATGCTACCAATAAAGGAGGCATAATCCGCTGGAAACGGCGCTGCAAAAAAGTGGCAAACCCCATCCCTTTTTGTTGATCTTTTTGTTGCCTAGCAAGCAATGCATAGGTAACTACATAACCAGAAATTACAAAAAATATATCCACCCCCGCATAACCACCAGGCAAGATATTAGGGAACAAATGAAATATCACCACCGCTAAAACTGCCACCCCCCTCAGCGCTTCGATATCAGCGCGAAATGGAAAACTCATTAATTGTGATTCGCCGTAATCGCCCTGCCAGCAATCCAACCGCTACTCCAGCAATGCTGAAAATTAAAACCACCTGTTACCCCATCCACATCCATTATTTCACCTGCAAAAAATAAACCAGGTTGTTTTCGGCTTTCCATCCGCGCCAAATTCACTTCCGCAAGCGCAACTCCCCCCGCAGTTACAAACTCCTCCCCAAACGGACCTTTCCCTAACACTTTATAAACACTACGTTGTAAAACTTGAAGCAGCCGTTGCTCAGCTTGGCGTGATAACTCTGCCCACGGCGTAGCTGGATTCAACTCCGCTTGATTTAGTAATGCCAACCAAAGGCGCCGCTTAAGACCCTGCAATATCTCTGGGCGTCCGTTAGCCAATTGTTTGCGCGCTAAATCCTGGCGAGCTTGCTTGAGTTGTTGCTGCAAGATTTCTAAACTTGCCCCTTCACACCAATCAATGCGTAATTCAGCGCGATATTGATGTTTATGCAAGGCCCTAGCCGCAAACGCCGTAAGCCTCAACACCGCCGGACCACTCACCCCCCAATGGGTGATAAGAACGGTGCCCCTCTGACGAAAACTTTCACCTCCAACTAACAATTCCAGCGGCACCGAGCCCTGGGATACCCCCGCCAAATCCCTCAAAAACTGCGCATCTAAACGCAAGGTAAAAAGCGATGGCACCGGCGCCACCAGTTCGTGGCCCAATGCTTGGGCAAGCTGTCTGCCGCTGGGATGTCCGCCAGTTGCAAGCAGCAACTGATCACAGCAAATGGAGCTATCTAAGCCTCTACCTTTCAGTTCAAAACCCCCTTTGCTTAAAGGTTTCACCGCCTGCAGCGCCCGCTGGGTAAAAAGCTGAACGCCAACAGCTTGCGCCCTGGAACGCAGAGCTTCCACCACCGTTGCAGAGCTATTGCTCACAGGAAACATGCGGCCATCAGCCTCCTCCTGCAAATCGACGCCCCGCTCACTAAACCAGGCCACTGCATCCCCTGTTGCAAATCGACTAAACGGGCCCCGTAATGGTCTTTCACCCCTTGGGTAGTTGCTTACCAGTTCAGCTGGATCCCAACAGGCATGGGTAACGTTGCAGCGCCCGCCGCCACTAATGCGCACCTTGGCCAAAGGTTCGGCAGTGGCTTCCCAAATCTGCACCTGTTTAAGACCTGCCTCTGCAGCCGTAATAGCCGCCATAAAACCTGCAGCGCCTCCACCTGCCACCACCAGCTCAGGCATCGGCCTTGAAAGTTAAAGCCACGCCGTTATTGCAGTAGCGCTTTCCAGTTGGTTTTGGCCCGTCATTAAATACATGGCCCTGATGACCTCCGCAGCGACGGCAATGATATTCAGTGCGGGGAACAATTAATTTGAAATCCACTTTACTAACCACCGCCTTTTGAAGTGGTGCCCAAAAACTTGGCCAACCTGTGCCGCTATCAAATTTAGTAACACTGGAAAATAGCGGCAATTCACAGCCGGCGCATTGATAAATACCCTTTCGTTTCTCGGCATTTAAGGGGCTACTGAAGGGGCTTTCAGTGCCTTCTTGACGCAAAACCTTGAACGCAGCTGGAGCTAACCGGGCCCGCCATTGGGCTGGGCTTAATTGCCAGGCGGGATCAGTTGCTTCTGTTGCTGCTTGGGTAGGAGCCGGGCGCCAAAAAGCGGCAAAGGCTGCAGCAAGGGCTTGCAGCAATGAACGGCGTTGCCAATCGGCCATGCTGAATAAACGCACATCAAGCTGCAGCATGGGTTAGTGACCCCCTCAAGCGCTACTGCAAATCAGCCTCCGGCCCATCGTTTCAGTGTGGCGCCAATGCTGGATTACACCGATCGCCACTTTCGTGTGCTGATGCGGCAGGTGAGTCGCCACGCGCTTTTGTATTCAGAAATGGTGGTAGCTCAGGCGCTACATCACGGCGATAAAAGCAAACTGCTCAACTTTGATCCAATCGAAAAGCCCTTGGTTTTACAGCTTGGGGGCGACGACCCAGAACTGTTAGCGGCAGCAGCTCAATGGGCAAAAACCTGGGGCTACAGCGAGGTAAATCTGAACGTGGGTTGCCCTAGTGCCAAGGTGCAACAGGGGCGTTTTGGCGCCTGCTTGATGGCTGATCCAGAAAGGGTGGCCCGATGCGTTGAAGCTATGGCTGCTTCCTCAGGCTTACCGGTCACGGTGAAACATCGCATTGGCATCGATAACCACGACAGCTACGCGGAACTTCTTAATTTCGTTGATACGGTTGCTGCAGCCGGCAGCCAGCGATTCATTATTCATGCCCGTAAAGCATGGCTTGAGGGCCTTGATCCCAAACAAAACCGCACGGTTCCCCCCCTGCGTTACGACCTAGTGCAGCAATTGAAACAAGACCGACCCAAACTGTTATTGGAATTAAATGGTGGTTTAGAAACCTTAGAAAATTGCCAGCAGCAGTTGGATTGGGCTGATGGAGTGATGGTGGGAAGGGCCGCATACCATCACCCATTGCAATGGAACCAGGTTGATCGAGAGCTTTTTAATGATGAAAAGGCGATTCCTGCTCGAGCCTCAACGGTGCTGCGGGGCCTTATGCCCCATACGGAGCAATGGTGCAGGGATGGAGGCAAGCTGTTTAGATTTGATGTGCTTTTTGTTGTTTTAGTGTTT
>NZ_JAGQEK010000018.1 GCF_024346075.1 Synechococcus sp. Cruz CV12-2-Slac-r | reverse complement strand
CGATGGGTGAAAAGGAATCATCTAATAGTGTCCCACGACACCTAAGCCAAAAACCAAGGGTCTAGGACACAAGCGCCGCTGCACTCATGCGTGCCAAATCGCGCGGACCAAAGCCGATCTCCATCAAGGCTTCTTGATAAGCGATCAAAAAATCTTCGATCAAACTCTCTTTTTCCATATGCAGCTCGGCGGCATCATCTGCCACCTGCTCCAACATTTGGCGAATGATGGGCAAATTATGGCGATTAGCTTGCATGATTTCATCGCGGCTGGCTTCAAAATTTGCTTTCAGCCATTCCTGCCCATAGTTCAGATGGGTGTATTCGTCTTTAACAACTCCCTCAGTTATCTTGCGGGCAAACGGGTCTGCAACTGGGATATAGATGTGATAAGCGGCAATGGCAAATGCCTCAATCATTAAAGCTTGAATAACTAGGCATGTAACAACTTTATTTTCAGCTAAAGCCTGCTTGAAATTATCGTGTAAAGGTGCAAAAAATGTTTTTGCAAATTGCATATCAGGCGCTACGCCAAGATTTTTGCCGCAAGCTTGAAAACCCTTCATATGCTTCATTTCCATGCGTGCTAGCTGCGCCAATTCTTCAACTTGGCCAGGAATCAAAGCCCCCAGCGAAATGTAGTTGTCGTGGGCTTCTTGCTCTCCCTCAATAACTATCGCGTTTATACGGCTGTAGGCAAGTTTGTAGGCCTCACTACTGAAATCAGGTAATTCATCGGTAATACACGGATCCAATACAGAACTTGCCATTACAGCTGATCAGCGGAGGTACGACATTGCACTCTACTGAACTATTCGGGTATTTGGGGCCAATTGCTTTGAAGTAAAACTTGAAACAGCTCACACCAACCTTGAACCAAGAGCTCAAGCAGCACTTTCCCTTCAGCAGCATTGGCTCCACAAGGGTTCCCCACCACCCCGTTATTGCTGATCCAGTGGGTATTCCATGCGGTGGGAACCGCCCCTTCAAGCGATAGGCCCCCTGGTGGTTTTGGTAGCTCTTCTGCTGCAGGAATGGGCCCCACCAATTCGGGATAAAGCGCCAGCATCAGGCTTGTTTCAAGACGTGCAGCGTGAAGCCCCTGGCTCCGCTCCGGTTCAGCTATTACCTCCAGCACACCTGCGGGCCCGCTCCAGAGGAACCATGGCAAAACCGCCAAATGGGGGCTCTGCTGCTGGATTTCTCTAGCCGCCACCTGCAAAAGTCCTATTTGGCCGCCGTGGCCGTTGAATAAAACCAAGCGCTGAAAACCGGCCTTGGCCGCCATCGCAGCTACCGCTTTCAAATTTGTGAGCATTGCTTCAGCAGGCAAGCTCACAGTGCCTGGAAAATCGAGATGTTCAGGCGAAAATCCGTAGTTTTGGGCTGGTAAACGCCATACGGGTAAGTGCGTAGGTAAGCGTTCCAACACTTGATCTACAACCGCTTCAGCAAATAAAAAATCGGTACCCAAGGGCAAATGGGGGCCGTGTTGCTCCACCGCCCCAATTGGCAGCACCAAAGTGCTGCCCCGCAAAGCAGCAGCCGCTTGCACTGCCGGCCAGGCAAGTTGTTCAATGCGGCGGTTGAATTTCATGGAGAAGTGGGTGCTGCCTACAGTGTGGGATCGCATCCCTATTGGCCATGGCTTCCCTCGGCAGCGACACATCCCGCCCCACTCCCGCTGCCCCCATCAGGAAGCCCCTTGCAATCCTGCATTTAAGTAAAAAAGAAGATGAGGATCGCCGCCTAAAGGAAGTGGCAGAGCGAGCTGAGATTGAAGCTGCCAGCAACAAAGTGCAGCCAAAACCCAGCTTTCTTAGCCGCAGCGCCAACGACAGCGTGGAAGGCCTCACCATGGCCGACCTGCTTGGCGCTGCGGAAACCAAACGCCCACCGGTTCCCTCAGTTGTGAACCCAAGGAAAGTGGATGATTTTGATTTTGACGAGGACGCGTTCCTTGCCGCCCTAGACGAAAACGAACCAATCGGCGCCACAGGCGATGTGGTGAAAGGCACTGTTATCGCCCACGAAAGCGATGGCATTTATGTGGATATCGGTGGCAAAGCTCCGGGCTTCATGCCAAAAGCTGAATGCGGCCTTGGTGTTATTACCGATCTAAAAAGCCGTTTTCCTAAGGGCATTGAAGTGGAGGTGCTCGTTACTAAAGAGCAAAATGCCGATGGGATGGTAACGATTAGCTGTCGCGCCCTAGCCCTGCGTTTTGCTTGGGAAAAAGTTCGCGAACTCGAAAAAGATGGAAAAGTTGTACAAGTAAAAATTACCGGTTTTAACCGTGGTGGTTGCACCTGTGATCTAGAGGGCTTACGCGGTTTTATTCCCCGCTCTCAATTAAACGAAGGGGAAAATCACGAGGCTTTAATTGGCAAAACCATGGGAGTTGCCTTCCTTGAAGTGAATCCTGAAACCCGCAAGTTGGTGCTTTCTGAAAAGAAAGCAGCCACCAGCGCCATGTTTGCCAACTTTGAAGTGGGCCAATTAGTAACTGGCAAAGTTGTAAGCCAGAAGCCCTACGGCTTTTTTGTAGATCTTGGCGGTGTAAGCGGCTTGCTACACCAAGGCAGCATCACCGGTGCGGCATTAAGAGATCTGGGGGAAGTGTTTGAAATCGGCGAAACAATTCAAGCCCTAATAATGCAAATGGATCCGGGCCGGGGGCGTATTGGGCTAAACACCGTGATTTTGGAAAATCAACCGGGTGAATTGCTTGTTGATAAAGCAAAGGTGATGAAAGAAGCAGAAGACAGAGCCAATCGGGCAAGAAATATGATGCGTCAGCAGGAACAATCAGCGGGATGAATAGCCTTCCGGCTGAATGGGAACTCGATTACTACTCCCGTCCGCTCCTAGATCCAAAAGGCAAAAAGCGATGGGAACTACTGCTGAGTAGTTCAAACAATAATTTTCGTTTTGAGCGTTTTTGCAGCGCTGAAAGCGTTAATTCTCAATGGTTAAAACAAGCCATAAGCGACGCGCTCGCAGAGGCCCATGCCAAAAATATTCAAATCGCGCCACGCTTGCGTTGCTGGCGCAATTCCATGCGCACGATGGTGCAGCGAGCTGCTGAATCGTTGGATTTGGAGGTGATTCCAAGCCGCCGTTGTTACGCGCTACAGCAGTGGCTTCAAGAAAGGGAAGCCTCGGTATATCCCGAAATGGAGGGCTATCAAGTGGGTCCGTTGGCACCACCTGCAACTCCAATCCGCCCGATTGCTTTGCCTTTGCCGGATGCAGTTCGAGGAGAGCAGTGGAGCTGGGCCAGCCTCACGGCCGAAAGCTTGCAAGATGCCAGCCAATGGCCGATTGATTTCTCTGGTTTAATCCCCCTGCCAAAGCTTGAGCCGGGAGTAGCCGTTCCAGGGTTAAGGCTTTTTAGCCCCAGCCGCTCGCTCGCCATAGCGGGCTGGCTCAGCGGCCTTGAACCGGTGCGCTTAGAGGTTCGCGATCAACAATTAGTGCTTGAAGCTGGTATGGAAGATCGCTGGCTGGTGAGTGATCTTGAGCCAGAAGCCGCAATTGCCGCAAAGCAAGTATTAAGCGATGCCCGCAGCAATGCAGCGGGCATGCAATTCATATCGGTGCAAAGCAGTGAAACGGTGAGTAATTTTTCTGGCTTTTGGTTATTGCGGGATCTACCTGATGTCTGAACCACTAGCCAACCCCTTCAATCAACCAGATAAAGGCTTTAACAGCATTCCAGGCTGGACCTGGATTGGCACCTACGGCGGTTATTACCTGCAATGCAATCTCTTAGCAGAATTTGAACACGGCTTCTTTACGCGTTTATGGCACGGCCGCTTACCAGAGGAATTAGTGGGTTACGTAAGCGCTGGGGTGAGTGTGCATAGGCCGCAGCAAATCCATAGCGCCGCAGTTGTTCCAGCCTCCCAGGCCCGGCAAGATCCGTGGCCACCAGCTGATGGGCTGGTAAGCGATTCAGGGGGCCAGAGCCTTTGGGTATGTGGCGCAGATTGCACGCCGGTATTGATTGCCGACTCCGCCACTGGCAGGGTTGCCGCCTGCCATGCCGGCTGGCGTGGAGTGGCTGGTGGCATTTTGAATCAGGCAATTCAACAAATGGAGGCCGCTGGCAGCCAGCGCAGCCAACTACTAGTGGGTCTAGGGCCAGCCGTGAGCGGCCCCAATTACCAGGTAGAGCGGTCCACAAGTAGCCAGGTGGGGAACATCAATGAACTTATTCAAGGCGGAGCGCTGTTGTTAGATACAAAAGAGGGTTTTGATCGCCTTGATATCCGCCGGGCTGCTTACTTGCAACTGCTGCAATTGGGGCTTGTGGATAAACAAATAAGTAGTTGCCCCCTTTGCACCGTGTCGGAAAAGGAACTGTTTCATTCATGGCGCCGCGACCAAGTGAAAGCAGTGCAATGGAGCGGCATCGTGAGCTCTAACTGCGTTGATATGCAACGGTGAGATTATTAGCCGGCATTTGCCAGCATCCGATTTGCTTAAGTTGATGTTGCAAAGCAAGTTTGCTTAGTACCTCCAAGCGGCGCAGTCCCCAAGCTGGATTGCGTTGTTTTAAAGATGCATCAAACGCTTCATTGCTAGGGCTAGTGGCTTTGCCTTCCTCCCGAAAAGGGCCGTAAAGCACAAGTAAAGCGCCTGCTGAGAGCAGTTTTGCCCCATTAGCCAGCAATCCTTCAGTGGCAGCCCAAGGGGCGATATGGATCATGTTTATGCATAAGAGCATCTGCAACGGCTCGGTTAGAGCTGGCCAAGATTTAGCGCTGCTATCGATATTTAAAGGAGGCAACATATTTGTTAAACCAAAATGGCGCCCCCAGGCAGCAAGGCTGGCTCGATGGGTTGGATCAGGATCGCTACCTTGCCAAAGCAATTCGGGATGGCTGCCGCCGTAGCGCTGCTGCAGATAACAAAGATGTTCACCACTGCCACTAGCGATCTCCAATACCAAGCCAGCTCTTGGCAATAATGGCTCCAGCACTGCCGCCAGCGGCTCCCGGTTGCGCTCAGTAGCTGGGAACCAAAGCCGATCATCTCTGTTTTTATTCACTTTCTTCTCGCTAATTTCTCAGCATGGCTCATCCTTTTTGGTCGTTGAAACCCTGGTGGTGCCAACCATGGACAATTCTGCTTACAGGCACAATTGGCATCGCAGGAAGTTGGTTGTTGCTGCAAATCTGGTGGTTAACCACAGGCGTTGCCTTAGTTGTAATTGCTTGGTGGGTTTTGTTTTTACTAATCGTGCCCAACATTACCCCTGTTGAAACCATTGTTAAGTAACAACAATTCAACCAAGGGATCCAGTGCTGCTTTAGCTGTAATCAATTGGCGATGATTCCAAACCGGTAATTGCTGCACAGAACCCACCGGCAACACCCCCAGCCAAGAAGGCACCACCATCGCGTCTAACAAGCAATAAAAGCTGTGGCATTCAACGTTTTGCAACGCTGATGGTGCGCTATTGAGCATTTGCAGCAAGGGGCTGCCGGGTTGCATATCAGCGATGCCGGGCAGAAGCCATCTTGGTGCTGGCAAGGCGGTGAGGGTGCCCTTTTGTGGACTTCCCAAGCTCACAAAAAGTTTGGTGCGCTGATCCCCCCCCAATAGCTGCAGCCAGCATCGCAACACCACGCCACCCATCGAAAATCCCAAAACATTTAGTGCCTGCTTAGGCCCAAACCGAGCTGAGATTTGATCCTGCAGATCCTCAGCTAGAACTTCCAGTGGGGTAACCCCCAAGCGATGGGGCAAATGGGGGGAAAATATTTCCATCCCAGATGGAGCCAATCGCTTTTTTAAGGGCTTAAAAATATTTGGGCTATCCCAAAGCCCATGCACAAGTACGAGGGGAAATGGCGACACCAGGTTTCTACCCATCATCCGCCCCTAACATTAGAAGTTGATTCGGGAAAGGAATTAGGTAATGGGTATGGATCACTATTTAGTTTGCCTTGCCCTACTGGAGCAAGATGGCAAGCGTCGTTTACCAATCGGAGGGGCTTCCTTAGCTGTGGAAATCGGCCCAAATGCAGATCCTGGCCGTGAAGGGGAAGCCCTGGTGCTTGAACTGCTGCTAAGGCTCTGGCAGCAAAGTGATGCTGGTGCGGTGCAACGCCATGGAGCAGAACAAAGTTTGCTCTTGCTCGAGATGCCGATGGCAAAAGTATTGGAAGATCTGCCACGCTTAAAGAAAGCTTGGCTTGCTGGAGGTGATAGAAGCGATTTGTATAAAGGCCTAAGGGAACTGGCGGAAAGGGGTTGGATTATTCAAACGGCTAAATACAGCAAACCTTGCTTTCAAAACTGGTGAATTCAATTTTTTCATTTTTTTTAAGTGTTCTGCTTTTTGTGGCAATCCCCTCCAACGAAGGGGCTCAGTTGTTTGGTCAACACTGCATTGGTTGCCATTTAAATGGCGGCAATATTATCCGCAGAGGTAAAACACTAAAACTTGCCGCATTAGAAAAAAACGGAATATTATCAGCCGCAGATATCAGCGTAATCGCGGCAAACGGGAAGGGTCAAATGGGAGCCTATGGAGATGTTTTAGGATCTGCTGGTATAAACTCTGTAGCTGAATATGTGTGGCAGCAAGCATTAACTAACTGGCCTTCATAAAGCCTGAATCCAGGGATAAATTTCAACTGAGGTCCAGATTCCATTAAGCCAATAAATATCATTTTTAATCAATTCTTCAACCTGAAGGCGATTCTCAGCTTCGTAGATGCCAAATATATGGCTGCTGTTTTCTGTTGGGCCGATGGTTATGAGCAGCCCCTCTTCTTTTTGTTGCCTTAATCCCGCTAAGTGCTCCTCCCTGAAGGGGGTGCGCGCTTCAAGGGCGTTAGCGCAATAGGTGCCCCACAAAACAAATCGCATTTTTAGTTATCGAGAGCCTCACGTAATTCGCGGCAAAAGTTCCCTGCCGCCAGCACCGGATCGCCACCATCGCGTCTGGCTTCAGCCATGCGCTTCACCAGGGCGCTGCCAACTATTGCCCCATCGGCACCCCAATCACGCACCTGGCGGGCTTGATCAACGCCTGAAATCCCAAAACCCACGGCTACTGGGGTGTTGCCTAAGGCCTTCAGCTGTTGCACTAATCCGGCTACACGGCTTTCCATTTGGCTGCGCTCCCCTGTAACCCCTGTAACACTCACTAGGTACGTAAAGCCACGGCTGGCGCTAACGATGCGGGCCATCCGTTCCGCTGGAGTGGTGGGCGCCACCAAAAGCACAAGATCTAAACCTGCAGCGGCCGCAATCGGAGCTAAACGCTCCCCTTCTTCTAGGGGTAAATCTGGCACCAATAAACCGGCTGCACCAGCGGCGGCAGCTTCGCTGCAGAAACGTTCCATACCGCGATTAAGCAACGGATTGCTGTAGGTGAACAACACCACCGGCAATTGCAACTCCCCTTTCAAACTGCTGAGCAGCTCCAACACACCGCCCAAAGTTGTTCCTGCTGCAAGGGCTCTGCTGGCCGCAGCTTGTATTACCGGCCCATCAGCCAAGGGATCGCTGTAGGGAATTCCAAGCTCAACAAGATCTGCCCCTGCCTGCTGGAGCGCTAGCAAAGCAGCCCTGGTATTGGCGAGGCTGTCGTCGCCGGCCGTGAGAAATGGCATAAGGGCGCAACGGTTTTGAGCCCGCAGGCGATCAAAACAATTAGCTATTAAAGAACTCACTGGCCCACTTCCTCTAACAAGGCTTGCTGCTCCTCTGGCGACAGGCTTTCGAAGTGTTCCCGTAGCTGATCTGTTGTTAAAGCGTCGTAGGCGCTGCGGTAGCGGCGGCGCTGCTCCATAAAGGTCATCCGCCCTGTAACCACCCGAAATAAATAACTGCCGGTCCAGCCAACAACGAGCAACACAAGAAGCGCTTCTGATGCGATTCCTGCATCTAAGCCAGCAAGGCCAGCGGCTTTAAACCCCCAGTAGCCAGCCCCCCCCAACGCAAATACTGCAAGGCAAAGCCAAAGGGCACGGGCGCGGGTCATCGCTTTTAGGCCTCCCCTTGGCCCTTAAGGCGCAAATTTAAGAAAGGGGCGAACAGGATCAGCCCTGGAAAAAATAAAAATACGAGCCCGTAAACAAATGTGCGCTCATATTTGCCCATCACATGCCAGCGGCGATTCATCCATAGAAAAAGCACAAGGGGCACCACCAGCAGGTAAGCGCCGCCAAGAATCCCGTAGGCCAATAGCACCAGCAAGGTGTCTGGGGGAAGCTGGGAGAGCATGTGCTGGAAAGGCAAGGGGAACTCCGAAGCGCAGCTGGATTTAAGTGGTGCCCGTGGCGGGATTCGAACCCGCACTGGAGCGATTTTAAGTCGCTTATCTCTGCCGTTGGATTACACGGGCAGGCACACTCAACCATCATCAACTAGCACCACCTGCATCCCCATGGCTGAGGAGCAGCTGCAACAGTTCCTGAAGAAGGTAGATCAACTTAACCAGCTGGTGGCACTGGTTAAGAGCAATTCCGAGCTGCGAGAGCGCTTAAGCGCCTGTAGCAACCATCATGAAGTGGTAACCCTTGCTGCAGAACAGGGTCTGCAAATTGGGCAACGCTGGGGCGAGCCGAAATTGCAGGATCCAATTTTGCAAGCAACTGCCCAACAAAACAACCTTTGGCTTAGTGCAGCCCCTGCGCCAGGCCAAGAGCAGCTGCAATCGCTCCTGCAGGCCAAGGGGGTGAGGTTGGAATTAATCCATTCAAATGCTGCTGCAACCCCTGAGGGCCAGTGGTACGACCAACCATTGGGGGAATGGGTTGCGCTATTAACCGGTAGCGCCCAGCTGCGCTTTGAAGACGAAACCAGCCCCCGCAAGCTTGAAGCAGGGGATTGGTTTTGGATCGCCCCCCGCCGCCGCCATCGGGTGGATGCCTGCGAAGGGGGCGCCGGATGCCTCTGGCTTACCTTGTTTGTAGATTCAAATTTAATATTAAATTGAGAAAATTCATGTTTAATTCCGCACAAAATCTATTTACAGCGAAATTTAAATCAAGTATTTGTTTCTGCTTTTTGATATGTTTTTTCTCCCTGAAAGCGGGGCAAGAAGCAAACGCCCAAGAAACAAAACAAACCATGGCCGATGCCGCTCAAGCTATGGATGTGTGCCGCAAGGTGCCAAAAGCAGACCGTGATGAAATGGTGGGAGAACAGGTAACTCGCGCTTGGTTAGCTACCGCTCCAGGGGCTGCCGCAGAAAAACAAGATAAATCAAATCTGTTGCGCAGCATGGTGGATACTTATTCAAAAGCGATGCAAAAAGACGGGCAATTGATCGCAATGGGTTGTAGCCAGGGGGTATTAGATCGCGTGCAAAATCTGAATTGGAGCCCTTTCCACTCCGGCGTGAACTCTGTACTTAGGGTGAATGGGATGGGAGATCTAATTAAGCCTTAATGGGGTTTCGATAATGTTTAATTAACCAATAGGAAGCACAAAGGGCCAAGGTGCCAACACCAAGGCTTGCTACAAGTAGTGGCTTACTGCTCACATCAGCGGGCAAAACTATTATTTTACGCGCCATTGCTGTAATTGCTGTAGCGAGCACTAATTCCACTTGAATTTTGTGATCCTTAAGGTAAGCGGTAATATTTTCAAGCACTTCGATCGTGATCAAAAGTCCTAATACATCCGCTAAAACTCGTTCCAATTCTTGCCCTATCAGGGGGCTGCTAGCGGGGGAGACCTCTACAACAACCACTGAAATGAACTGAATTGTGGCAGCGATGATCACAATCACCATCCCTATCGCCAACACCTTGGCAAGAGCTCGCTGAAAACGGCTTAATACCTCTTGAAATAATTTGTCGTCTTGAAAAAAATTGAATAGTTTGGGAAAGGCCATATAGGCTTAATTATTGAAATAGTTGTATTGGGGTTTTGCCTGAGAATCACCAGCCGGATTCTCAATCCGCGTATCGCAGGTGGTGGAACCATCGCGGTTGGTTACACAATTTTGAGTTTTTACTGTTGAGGCGGGCCCCACATTTGAACCGGGCCCGAGCAGGTAGCTCTCGGCTTGAGCAAAGGCGGCAGCCGGAACTAAACCAAGCAAACAAGCTGCTACTGCAGATGCCAAACGTGCCATAAACCCCTTGAAATAGATAAAACCATCTTGCCGCAGAAAGGATTAAATCTCGTCGTTACGGATCGACTGCAGCAATAAATCGAGCTGGGCTAATTCTTCAATTGGAGATCCAGCTTCGCTTTCGTGCTGAAAGTTGCTGCTATGCCATTGGGCTTCAATACTGCAAAGCCTTTCAGCAAGGCCCACCACACCCCCTTGCATCACCGTGCGTTGCAACTCCTGCAACAGCACCGGCATACGGATTGATCCAGCCCGCAAGGCACGGCGCAGATCTGCTTGGGTGCGACCGCTGTGGCGCAACCAGTCTTTCAAGAACAGCTCTAACTGCTCCAGTTCCGCTTGATTAAGGGTGGGGGCTGTTGAAGCCATAGCAAGATTTTAGGGAAACCAGCGATCCAGGCGCTCTTGGGCTCTGCGGCGAATAGCCGGGCTGCGGTGATTGCGGAACATCCCCAATAAAGCAGTAAGAGCAACTAGATCATCGCTGAAACCCGCAACGGGTAAAAAATCAGGGATTAAATCTGTTGGCACTAACAGGTAGGTGAGGGCCGCCAGCATGCTGAACCTCACTGGGGCTGGAGTATTTGCATCGAGCAGTAGTTCTAAACATTCCAAAGCGGGCAGTGCTACAGCCCTGCCGGCACGATTTAAAAGCCGCCGCAGGAGCCCCTCATCAACAACCGAAGATTCAACAACCGTTGCCTCTACAACAGTTGGATCTCCAGAGGTTGGATCTGATTCAGCTACAGGTTCCACAGGTTTCCACCAAGCCCGATTGAATTCCGGTGCGACGCAACTTACGCAAGGAGCGTTGCACCACCTGCCGGCAATATTCGCGGCTGCAGCTCATTTGCCTTGCCACCTCAGCCAAAGTGCGCCATTCGTTGCTGCCATCAAGGCCAAAACGCAACATCACAACGGTGCGCTCTTTCGGGGTGAGGTTTGCCTCATCAAGGAGCGTCCATACCGCCTGGGTGCGCTCGTCCTGTTCAGCTCTTTCCATAGGTGGTATCTCATCGCTTGCAAGTAAGTCGAGCAATTCAGTTGGATCAGATTTTGACTTCACAACCCCCTGCAAGCTCACCGTGATGCTGCGCAATTCACAACCAAGTAGATCTTCCACTTCATCAAGGGGAAGCTTGAGGCACTCAGCTAATTGAGTATTAGATGGAGGACGAGCATTGGCCTGCAGCAGGCGGGCTTTGGCTGCCCGCAATTTGGTGAGCTTTTCGTTCACATTTACGGGGATCCGAATTGCGCGGCTTTGGGTTGAAAGGGCCCGATTCAAACCCTGGCGAATCCACCAATAGGCGTATGTGCTGAACCTGTGTCCGCGGGTGGGATCATATTTTTCAACGGCACGGGTAAGACCAATTGTGCCCTCCTGAATTAAATCAAGAAGATCTAAACCTTTGTTTTGATAACGCTTAGCCAAATTAACTACCAAACGCAAATTAGCGGTGATCATTTGATTTTTTGCCCTTTCACCCATACGCAGTTGGCGTTTTTGATCACTGCTCAGTTCTGCTGCATTTTTTTCTTGCAGCTGCGCCATGGCCTGCACCTTGCGGCCGAGGGTTAACTCCTGCTCAGGGGTAAGCAGCTGATGCCGACCAATTTCGCCGAGAAAGGCACTGAGGGAACTGGTCATTACCGAACCGTGGCGATGGCATTGATTTGAACTTAGGGGAACAGTTTGGTTTTCCAAGAGCCTTCATAAAGGCTTAGGAGTTTGTCTTTTATTCGCTATTCCCTTTTGCTCAATATTCCGGCAAAGTTCAGCTGAGTTTTGCAACGAATAGAAACAAATTAGGCTTTGCTGCTTATTCATAGAAGGATTTAGACGAACCCATCGCTTTTAGGGCCCACAGCAGGCACTAGAAACGGTTACTGTCCCGCGGTAATGAATTGTTTTAATGGAAGCTTCCGTTTTCAGCAGAGCGGGCATGGCCTATGCCCATGAACTCAGTTTTATGGTTTGTTTTGCGGCACTCACCGCCGAACGCTTTTTAATTCGAGCCAATCCAGATCGCGGCACCGCCACCAAATTAATAATCACTGATGTTGTTTATGGCCTTGCAGCCCTCGCCCTACTTGGCAGCGGTGTAATGCGGGTGTTGTATTTCGGCCAAGGTGCAGATTTTTATACCGAAAATCCTCTCTTTTGGTGGAAGGTAGGGATTTATCTAACTGCAGGTGCTCTTTCGCTATATCCCACGATCACCTACGTACTTTGGGCTTTACCTTTGCGTAAAGGTGAAACCCCTAATTTTTCTGCCGCAGCAGCAAAGCGCATCGGTTGGGTAATCAACATTGAATTACTAGCATTTGCCACTTTGCCATTTATGGCCAGCTTGATGACCCGTGGAGTGGGCTTAGCCGCGGGATGATTCCCTGTGCGCCAGTGGAACTGAGGGCACCAGCCCCTAAATCAGCTTCTTTCTTTAGCCCCGCGCCAACTAATCAATTACCTGGCTATGCAGCTGAGCTAGAGGCTTCCCCTAGGGGTTGGGTAACTCTGCCTTTGTGGTGTGTATGGGTGGAGCCACCCGGCTTTGATATGTGGAGTAAACGTTGGAATGATGCTGTTGAAATATCCCTTTCAACCTGGGGAACATACCTAAAGCTCCAACGGGTAAATAATCCCGCTGATGCACATTTAAGGCTTTGGCGGCGCAATCCGCCCTTGCAGGGGGGCAGAGCCAGCAACGGCCGTGCCCTACTCAGTTTTGAAAATGTGCAACGGGGCGGCAAGCTTAAAATTGAGCCACTGGTTGATTTATTAATAAGCCCTGGTATCAGAAAAGAAGCGATTAGAGCCACCAGCCTCCATGAACTGGGCCATGGTTTTGGCCTATGGGGCCACAGCAGCAAATCAACAGATGTGATGGCGGCGATGCCTGGGCCAAAACCGGTAACCGAACCGAGCAGCCGCGATCTCAGCACACTCCGGTGGCTCTATAGCCAACCCAGTGGCTTTGCTGAATGAAGCCTTAATGCAACAACTAGCAACGGTTTGGGCTGTTTTCCAGGGGCTATTGCTTGAAGCAATCCCTTTTTTGTTGATAGGTGTTGCAATTTCCAGCGTTGCGATGGCCTGGGATCCCCGCGGCAAGTGGCTGCAAAAACTGCCGCAAGGAGCATTAATGGGCCCCCTCAGTGGAGCCCTGCTGGGGTTTGCCTTGCCAGCTTGCGAATGCGGCAACGTGCCAGTTACCCGTCGCATGATCGCTGTTGGCGCGCCGTTAGGAACAGCCCTTGGCTTCCTTTTTGCTGCGCCGGTTTTAAATCCAGTGGTGCTTTTAAGCACTTGGGCGGCATTTCCAGATAAGCCTTGGCTGCTGCTGCTGCGGCCCGCAGGGAGTGTGTTGATCGCCTTACTACTTTCTGGTTTATTGCAGCTGTTATCTGAATCGGATCTATTAAATGGGGAACTCCTGGCTGAACGAAACCTGAGCCAACCCTTAGCCAAATTTTCTTTACTGGAAAGGCGCTCAGGCTTGATTGGCGAACCCATAGCTCAAACCAAACTAGTAAATCAAGCAAATAGAGATGGAGATTTTCAAGCTATTCAATTGTTGAGCCATGGGGTAAATGAATTTCTTGAATTAGGCAGTTTGCTCCTGTTGGGGTGCGGCTTAGCCGCCCTGATTCAAACGCTGATCCCAAGAGATTTATTTCTTTTGCTGGGACAAGCCCCAACTCTTTCAATAATCAGCGCGATGCTGCTCGCCCTTGTTGTGAGTGTTTGCTCAAGCGTGGATGCATTTTTAGCATTGGGATTTGCAGAACAAATAACACCTGGGGCGCTTCTAGCTTTTTTACTTTTAGGGCCGGTAATTGATTTAAAAAGTGTGAGCCTGCTGAGCAGGGTATTCACTTGGCCCGCCTTGGCCTTAGTGCTGGCTGGAGTGTGCCTAATAGTGTTGGTGCTAGGGCAAGCGCTCAATCTGGTGTTGCTGTGAAACAACTTCCCTACTTAGTACTGGGGCTTTGGGGCGTAGTTCTGCTCAATTGTTGGGCTGATGGGCGGCTCAACCTGCTGCTACATAGCAATTTCCATAGCTTGGTTTTAGCTACCGGAGTGATCTTTTTGCTGCTTGCCTCAGCAGGATTGCTCTGGCCTCCATCGGGCCCCAGCCGCCGCAATTATTTACCGATGGCGGTACTCAGCATTAGCGGCATTGCATTAATGCTGTGGCCTCCCAAGCCTTCACTCTCAACCCTTGCAGCAAATCGTTCCAGCGCCCAGCTTGGTGATAGTGAAATTTCATTTTTATCACCGCCAGAGCAACGCAGCCTCAGCGATTGGGTGCGGTTGCTTAACAGCCAGCCAGATCCTGAGCTCTATGCGGGAAATCCAGTGCAGGTGAGTGGTTTTGTACTTGCAGTGCCAGGGGCAGCGCCTGAAATCGCCCGGTTATTGGTGCGATGTTGCCTTGCCGATGCAACTCCAGTGGGATTGGCAGTGAGGTGGCCGCCAAAACAACAATGGCCCAAACCTGATCAGTGGCTGCAAATTAATGGTGTGATGGCAGTTGAATCCCATCAAGGTGCCTTAAGGGCAGTGCTAGTTGCCCGTAAAATCAGGCTAATTAAGGCACCAGCAAGACCCTTAGAGCCATAGGGCAAAAAAGTTATGAAGAAGTGGTTGATACCGCTAGGGATTGGGCTTGGCGTTGCCGCACTGCTGCAGCAATTACTGCTAGATAGGCCACCACGGCTGGTGGCTCTTGAACCGATCCCCCCAGGCCGCAGCGCAGCTGCATTGAGGCTGCGTTTCAGCCGTCCTATGGACGCAGGCAGCCTTAGGAAAAATCTTCAACTAAAACCTTCTAGCCCCTATCAACTATTGGGTAAAGGCAGCAACTTCTCCCTACTGCTCTATCCCAAATCAGCCATCAGTGGTGCTTTCCAACTGCAGATAAAAGGGCAAGACCGCCGCGGAGTGAAATTAAAAAGCAGCAGCTGGTTGTGGGATCCAAGACCCACCCTGCTGGCCGCCCGTTCAGTGGTGGGGGGTGATCAAATCCAACGCTTTCATAACAACAAATGGCAACCAATAGCGCCGGTACGGGGCACGATTCAGGCATTGCTGCCCCTTGGCAATGGGGCGGGTGTAGCAAGCGTTACGAGTTCAAAACCGATGGCCAGCCAGGTGTGGGTGTTGCTACTTGCGGGAGATGGCAAACCAATTTTGGAAAAGCAACTAAACAAAAATCCCTTGATCTTTGCAGCTTTAAGTAGTGATGAAAAAGGTGATCTTTTGGTGCAATCTTCCACATCATTGGAGCCAGGCAGCAAGGTGGAATTATCGCGGTTAAAGAATTGGCAATTTCAGGAGCCTCAGCAATTAGCAATTGAAGCCAGCGGCCCAATCCAATTAGTACCCCAAGGCCATCAATTGGTGGTGCCGGAATTCGAGGGCTTAAGCCTTCAAACTTTGCCGCCTCTTGCAGCTAAAAAGGAGATCCTGCCGGGCAGCCGAGATTTAAGTAGTTTCTGCCCTCAACCCGGCAGGGCTCTATTGGTGCGCCACTGGCCTGACTACCGTCGCTCCCTCGAACTACTCGAACCAGGGCTAGCTCCGAAACAACTTTGGTTGGGCACTGAAGCACTTTTAGCTACTGCCTGCGCAGGGGGAGGCGAACGGGTTTGGCTGCTGCTATTAAGCGGCATACGCAAACCACAGCTGGAATTAATAGAGCTCAACAAGCAGGGCAAAACAGTTTGGAGAGTGTTTCTACCAGATAAGGAGTTAGACCCAGGCAGCAAGCTTCACTACGACGCAACTCGCCAAGTATTGTTGTTGTTGATGCGCCAAAAAAGCAATAATTACCAACAACCAGCCCCTGCAAAAGCCCACCTGATTAATACAAACAATTACAGCATAGAAGTTATACCTGGCAGCGCAACACAAGTGGGCTGGCTACCTTCAAGGAAGTTGAAGAAAATATAAATTAGGGCAATTAATCATAAGTTGCGCAACACTTCAAGATCCTCCGCATCAAGGGGGGTTGGTAGCCCAGCTCGCAAAAGCCTTGCAAATTCACCACCATCATTGCCGAGCAGGGTGATCAAATAAACACGGCCAGGGCCTGGGTTTTCAAAATCGTGTACATCATCAGAGGGGGTAACAACGCTATCGCCCCCTTGCGCCAACAAAACACCTTCATCGGTGTGAAAAATCACTTTGCCTCGTAAAACGAAGAAAACCTCGATGGCGCTGTGATGGGCATGGGCTGGAACACGATCGCCTGGATCATGAATTTCAAGAAACCATGTAAAAGCCCCTCCAGAGGTTTCAGGATCTACCAGGATTGCAAGGCGGCAATGATCATTTGCATTGAACCGATAAGCCTCGAGTTCACCAACTTTGCTATGCAGCAATTTCATAGTGCAAAAACCAGAGTTGCAAAAGAAATTAAAGCTCTATTAAACGCGCTTTTCTAACAGCAAAGCCAGCTTCTGTGGCTGAAACCGCCGCTAAAACTAATAGCCCGATCAAACCCACCAATTGGTTTTCGCTTTCAGCTGCAACATCAGCACGTTGAGCTAAAACAGCTCCAGCTAAAAACCAACTCGTTGCAAGAGCTGAAGTAAGCCAGTAGGCCCTCCAGCGCCGTTGGTATAAATAACCAGCTCCCAAGCCGGGAATCACATTGAGCAGCACCGCCACCCATCCAGCAGAAGCGGCAAGAATTTGAGTTCGATTAGCTGTCATTTTAAAAAAGAAAATCTAACAACATTTTAATCATGTAAACGCATACCTTCAAGATGTTCTAAGATTTTTTGACGAACTTCCATGAGTTCGTTAAAACATTCTTGATTGTGAGCGCAATTACGGAGCTTTGGATCTGGCTTTAAAACTGATTCAATAAAAAGATCGAGCCCTCGGTTCCACTTGTCTTTTTGATCCGCCACAGCTCAGCTCCTTTAGCTTTCATAAAAAATTAATATACCACTACATTGCTATAGTAGAACAAGAACAAATTTATTTCAAAATGGATATCCCTCCCCAGGAGCAAAATCAAAAATGGTTTAAAAGCCATCTTCTCGATCGCTCGATAGAACTACAAGATATTTACGATCTTCCTCAGGTGGAACTTGATTTATTGCTAGCAGAAACTGCAGAGCAGAGAAGCGACATTATTAATAGAGATCGAAATCACGGAAAGTGGTGCACCGCAGGTTATTTTCTAGAACTTGCTAAATTGATTGATCAGAGGCGCTGCCGCGACCTTGAGCAGCAAAACTAAGCTGATTTAGTCAAAGTTTAAGCAATTCTTCCTGCTGCCAGATTTCCAACACCTCTGGGAATTGAACCTCAATGCAGGCATCGCAGATGCCATGGCTAAAACTCAATGTGGAGCGCTTAGATAAATATTGATCTAGATGCTGCCAATGCCCATCTTCATTTTTTGCTTTGCGGCAATAGGAACAGGTGGAAATGATTCCCTGCGAGTTGGTGAGCTGGCAGAATGATTCTAGTAAAGTGATAGATCTTTTTCTTAATTCAAGGAAAGCTACCGCCTGCCTAGCGAGGGCTTCCATTACATTTATTTGAGTTTTTGTGAGTGTTTTTGGCTCACGATCAATAACGCATAATGTTCCAATTCGATGAAATTCATTATTTTGAAGCGGGAAACCTGCATAAAAACGAATATTTGGATCGCCCGAAACTAGGGGGTTATCAGAAAAGCGTTCATCATTAAGGGCATCTTCAACAATCAGCGGATCAGTTGCTTGAATCGCATGGGCGCAAAATGACCAATCTCGGGGTGTTTCCGTTGCTTCAACACCTACTTTTGCCTTAAACCACTGCCGATTTTCATCTACAAGGCTAAGCAATGAGATCGGTGTGTTGCACACCTCTGAAGCAATTGTTGTGAGGTCGTTATACGACTGCTCTGGTTTAGTGCCAAGAATGCGGTATTCGTGGAGAGCCTGCAACCGCTCCTGTTCATTATCTGGAATGCAGG
>NZ_JAGQEK010000179.1 GCF_024346075.1 Synechococcus sp. Cruz CV12-2-Slac-r | reverse complement strand
CCATCGCAGCTTTGAAACTCCCCATTGGCTGGAAAGGTTGCTGGTGCTGATGGGCACCTTGGGCGCCCAAGGGGGGCCAGTGGAATGGGTAGGGCTTCATCGCCATCATCACAAGTATTCAGATCAGGAAAACGACCATCACGACGCCGGCAGAGGGCTGTGGTGGGCCCATAGCGAGTGGATGCTCCACAACATCCCTGTGTTGCAACACGTTGATAAATTCACCGGAGACTTGCGCCGCGACCCTTTCTATAACTGGTTAGACCGCTGGTTTTTATTACTGCAGCTGCCTCTAGGGGGGTTGCTTTACTGGTTCGGCGAAGCAAATCAAATTCACGGTGGTGGCTTGGGTTTAGTGCTTTGGGCCATACCTTTAAGGCTCACTGTTGTTTATCACGTAACTTGGCTTGTGAATTCAGCCACCCACGTATTTGGTTATCGCAACTTTGACAGCGCTGATCGTTCTACTAACTGTTGGTGGGTTGCAATCCTTAGTTTTGGTGAAGGTTGGCACAATAATCATCACGCTTTTCCCCATTCAGCCCGCCACGGCCTGCGCTGGTTTGAATTTGATATCACTTGGCAACACATTAAATTTCTACGCCGCCTTGGCTTAGCCCGCAAATTACGCCTTGCTCGCTACCCCAACTAGTTAATTAGTATTTATTATTTCTAATTTTGTCTTAGATTCTCCAGCAATATATCAACGCTTTCAAATTGTATTCCAAGTGAGTTTGATGTAACAAGAAGATCGCTTAATTCAACATCTAATTCATTGGCGCTGTAATCATTTAAGCCCGCCATAACCGCAGCGAATTTTTCACGGCGTTGACGCTTTTCAACTCCATAGGCTGCCATTACCCGATCGCGGCATTCACGCCATGGCCGCCCTCCCGCCAGCAGCAGCCCAAGGGAGGCACTAAGGGCTGGGGCTTCCGCTTCACTAATGCGGAGATCAAAGCCGGGGGGCAAGGCCCTTAGGCCAACAAAAATCTCCAGCAGCTCCCCGGCTCCCAGCACTAAACCTGCGGCATCGATGAGGGCTTGGGGGTTATCGCCAATAGCGGCAGCAAGTTCCTGTTTTTCAGCAATTTGAGCAAGCGGAAGCGGCATTTTTGCTAACCACTGATTGCAACAGCCGAGGGCAAGAAACACCTCAGGGCCTGGGGAAGCTAATTTGCTATTGCGCAAATTAGAAAGTTGGGAGCTGTGCAAACGCCCTAAATCGAGCTGTTCAGCAAGGGCTGGCAGCACCCGATGAGACCAACGATTGCGTTCGTGCCAGGCCCGCAATAGGGCAGCAAAGGCGCCATGGCCCAATTGCAAACGCTCTCGATAATCCACAAATCGCTCCAACCCACGTTGCTCAAATCTAATCATGATCAAGAAGCACAACGAATTGCACCGTGATCAGTTGCATGATCTGAATCCGTATTGCTATGATAGCGAGATCGATACGTATTCGATTTAAATGACAGTTTTATCGGCGCCGCCCCTCGCTGCCGCCATCAGCCCCGCCCGCCGCTCAAGCAGCCTGCGCCACCCCCGCAGAGGGGAAGCTGAGGGCACAGTGCCAAAAGGTGCCCGCTGGGCCACCCTCGGTTTCATGTTGGTTATTCATGTATTGGCCGCCTATGCGCTGCTGCCACGGTTTTGGAGTTTGCCTGCTCTTGCCTCCTTATTGGTGCTCTATTGGCTAACCGCCTGCCTTGGGGTAACCCTTGGTTACCACCGCTTGTTAAGCCACAGGGCCTTTCGGCTGCCGCAATGGCTGGAGCGCTTTTTTGCCACCTGCGGAGCTTTAAGCGCCCAACACGGCCCGATCGATTGGGCCGGGCTGCATCGCCACCACCATAAATTTTCCGATACGGATACTGATCATCACAACAGCAATCGCGGCTTCTGGTGGAGCCACATGGGTTGGATGTTTTCAGAAATTCCAGCCATGGCTTCCGTGCCAAGGCTCACAGGTGATCTAGCTAGCGACCCCTACTACCGCTGGCTGAACAAGTGGTTTTTACTACTCCAACTACCTTTGGCCGGCTTACTTTTTTGGATCGGCACCATAACTGGCGCTGGCGGCTGGGCCCTTGTGCTTTGGGGCATACCCCTCAGACTAGTGCTGGTGTATCATGTTACTTGGCTCGTTAATTCAGCCACCCATTGCTGGGGCACTATCGCTTACCCCAGTGGTGATGCCTCCCGCAACAATCGCTGGGTAGCAGCACTCACTTTTGGCGAAGGCTGGCATAACAACCACCATGCTTTCCCCCACTCCGCCAAACAGGGTTTGCAAGCCGGACAGATAGATCTCACCTGGCAACACATCCGCCTTTTGAGAGCCCTAGGCCTTGCCACCAAGGTGCGCCTGCCTGTGAATTAACCACACCAGCTAGTGCCGTAAGCTGAAAGTTCGCCCCAGCAGTAGATCAACCCTCGAGTAATTCCCATGGCTAAACGCGTTTCAGTAGTTTTAAGCGAAGACATATTCACTCTTGGCAAAACCGGCGATTTAGTGGAAGTAGCCCCCGGCTATGCCCGCAATTTCCTTTTGCCAGGCGGTAAAGCCGTTACTGTTACACCCGCAGTGCTCCGTCAGGTAGAGCATCGCCGTGCCAAGGAAGCTGAAAAGCAAGCAGCATTTAAGGCAGAAGCTGTGGCATTCCGCACAGCCCTCGATACCATCGGCCGCTTCACTGTTAAGAAACAAACCGGTGGCGACGATGTGTTGTTCGGCACCGTTACCAACGTTGATGTGGCTGAAGCAATCGAAGCAGCCACCAAAAAAGCAGTAGACAAACGCGATATCACCGTGCCTGAAGTGCATCGCACCGGCAGTTACAAGGTTCAGGTGAAACTGCATCCGGAAGTGGTAGCTGAAATCAATCTGGAGGTGGTAAGCCACTAACAAGAAATGGTTTCTGTTCCCATAAACGAACCCGAACGGGAACGCCCCAAACGCACTGGGGTAGAGCTTTTTGAAGCCACTCCAGATCAACTTCCTCCCCAAAACTTGGAGGCGGAGGAAGTGATCTTGGGGGGGATCTTATTGGATCCCGATGCTATTGGTCGGGTGGCTGATGTGTTGCAGAAATATGGTTTTTTTTTTTGTGTCGTTTTGGTTATGTTTGT
>NZ_JAGQEK010000178.1 GCF_024346075.1 Synechococcus sp. Cruz CV12-2-Slac-r | reverse complement strand
GCTGTGTTATGTGGGGATTACCAGGGCAAAGGAGCGTTTGTTTTTATCCCATGCCAGTGAAAGAAGGCTATGGGGTGGCATGAGGGAACCTGCGGTGCCATCGGCATTTTTAGCGGAATTGCCAGAGGCTTTGATTCAAGGTGATATCCCCAGCAGTGGTGGTGCGGCTTTAAGGCGAGAACAGCGGCTGGAGCGCCTTACCCGCATCGATCGTGAACCATCAATGCCGCGAGCAGGGGCAAATAAAATTAGTGGCCACAGCTGGGCAGTGTGTGATTGCTTGCAACATGATGTTTTTGGAGAAGGCAAAGTTAGCCATTTATTTGGTAGTGGTGAAAAAATCTCAATCGCCGTTAAATTTGCAGGCATGGGCCCCAAAATTCTCGATCCGCGCTTAGCCCCAATCCGGCTTACTAAATGAATTATTGGAGTGATCAGCTGCGCAGAATGGGATTGCTAATAAAATCCCTGTGAATACTTGTGTGACCGGCCAATATATGATGGATGCATCAAAAGCCCCTTGAAGTAACACGTAAATTAGAATTGCCGATCCAACTCTGCTTAAAGTTGGATCCAAATATTTATCTTTTTTGCGCCATTGGGCAATTAGTAAAGCCATGAAAAGCAACATTCCAGTGAAGCCAATAATTCCAGCATTCGCCCAAACTTGGATATATATATTGTGAGCATGTTCAAGTACCCCGGTTATCACCTCATCTGTGCAGAACTTATCCTTGTGTTCAAATCCAATTCCGTATATGAATCGATTATTGCCACTAAATGGCAATTGTATATAGCAATCTTGAATCTGAAGTCTGCCTAGATCTGATTTGAAATCTATCCCTGCCGCGTTAATAATGCTGGAAGGACGCATGAATTTTAAACTAATAAGCATTGCAATACCAGCTACAGCTGTAATCGTAAAAGCTTTAAGAAAACGGCCTCGAGAATATTCGTCTTTTAGTTTTATTATGCCAATAGCAGCAGCTGTAGCTATCATGCCGGCACGAGATTGGGCTTGCCACAGAAGTAAAATACTTAGAATAGATGCAATAAACGGTATGACGTAATCGATTTTATTTTTGTGTTGGTCAAAAAGCATGCAAATACTAATTACAGCTACTAAGCCAATTAAATAAGCGTTTGGGTTGCGTCCAACAAATGAATTCACAGTCCATGGCGGCGACCCTAAATTTATTGCAATTAATGGAAGCGGTATTAGCAACATCTTCAGCAGTAGAGTCCAACGGCTTGCTGATAGCCATGAAGCGGCCAAAAAACTTGCAACTACTAGTAAAATATCTTCACTACTTGCTGGATTATGCATTTCATGAAGCCACCAGGTACGAGCTGTAGCTAAGATTACAAATGCCATTGGCCATAAAGCCCAGCGTTTCTCGGCGGGCGCAAAAGCTAACTGAAGCATCACCCAAAGGCTTGCGGGCATACTGCTTATAACAGGATTTATAGGCATTAAAAATAATATTATTGCTGCCGGCAATAATAAATCTATAAGCGTGGTGGCTTTTAGCATAAAAAATTTGATTTATTAAAATTTACGGCAGCAGCCAACTTAGGAAGCCTCCAAATGTGAGCTTTTCCGCTTTTGCTCTTGCAGCTTGCGCCATTGCTCTCAATTGATAATTTGTTACGGCTTGAGGATCACGCAAACGTTGTAGCAGCTGCACTTGATCTGGCAGTGGATCTGGGCCTGGTTCACCGAGATCAAAACCATTAACTCCTGCCTCAAGTTGTTCTTGCCAGCCACCGCAGCGATTGCGCAGCAATGGCTGGCCAAGAGCCATGGCTTCTACCGCCACCATTGAAAAGGTTTCTTGGCGAGAGCAAATCACAGCAACGTTGGCATGGCCCATGGCAAGTAATGCATCGCGGCGGCTGCCGTGGGGCACCCAGCTGAAGCGATCACCCAATAAGGCATGGCCCCAAAAACGTAATTCTCGATCGAGCTGGGCGTGGCGATCACTTTCTAAACCGATGAATTGCAATTCAAGGGGCCTTAATCCCGGTTTTTCCAGGCAAAGCAGTTGCTGCACGAGGCGCAGAAACCAGCTGTGGCCCTTGTTGCCATTGCCGGCCATACCGGTGAGTTGCAAGCGCAGGCTGTTGAAAGTTGGGAGTGGTTGCTCGAGCAAGGGGCCTTGGGGCCCGATTAGTTCCAGTTGTGGATGCTGCACGGCAAGGGCGCTGCCGCGGTAATCCAGCCAATGTTGATAGGTGCCTAGGCAATGCAGGGAGGGCACCCTTAATTGCAAAACACCAGCAAGCAAAAGCTTTTGCAATCGCTGCGGCCATTGCTCAGCGGTAAGCAATTGGTTTGGTGCTGCTTCGTGGGCAAATAAATCAAGCCGTTGGATTTTGCTTTGCTCAAGCCAATTAAAGGCTTGATTAAGCACCACCAGGGGCAAAGAAAGACTATTTAGTAGAACGCGATCCTGGGGTTTGGGCGTGGGTGGTAATTGGTTTGGCTCCAGCACGCTGCAGCTCAACCCCTTTGCTTGTAGTTCCCGCCGCAATTGAGTGTGAACTCGATCGTGATGCCCTCCCCAACTAATCAGCCGCAAATGCTGTTGCAAACCATTAGCAGCTAACTCTTTAGCTATTGCTGCCAGCACTAAGGGGGCGCCAGTGCTGGTGAAGTTGTGGCTGTAGAGCCAAAAATTACCTGCCATCAGCAGCTGGGCCCATCAACGTTTTTGGGCCAGTAATTCCCTCCACTTAGATGCATAGGGATCAACGCACCAATTGCCGCCAAGGTTTGAACCCCAGAGCTCTTTAAATAATTCCAACTCGGGGGGAATTGCATCAAGGGAGCGGCTAGCGGATTCGAAATGCAGCCAGCGGCTGGAAGGATCCAGCAACACAGCTAAGCCAGTTTCACGGGCCCTTAAGCAAAAGTCCACATCCCCATAGTTAATGGGTAGGTTGAGCTTGAGGCCAGCAAGTTGCTGCCATAAGGCAGTGCTGCACATGCATACAGCTGCTGTTACAGCTTGAAAAGCCCGAGGAGCGATCACTAAATCAACTGGCAAGGCGCTTGGCAAGCAGCCGCCCCAGGCATGGCGAGGGGCGAGATTATCGATAGCTACTCCGGCATGTTGCACGCGGCCATCTGGATAAAGCAGCA
>NZ_JAGQEK010000177.1 GCF_024346075.1 Synechococcus sp. Cruz CV12-2-Slac-r | reverse complement strand
TTTAAAGTTAAACAAACACTTACCCACACAGCAATTGCATGCAAACAAGCAGAAACAGATCTAGATTTCGCTCAGCTCACTTTGCAAAATTTTCAGAAAAAACGATTGGCTGATTCCAGCCAACTGAAAGTATTAGAAGCTGAATGCAGTGACAGGCAAAAGCGTTATGATGAATTAATCATTATTAATAGCAGCCGTGAAATACTGCTTGATAAAATTTCTGCATTAAGTTCTGATCTAAAGCAGGCAGAAGAACAGTTGAAACTATTAGAGGCGCAAAGAGCAGAATGTGGCAGTAATGATAACAAAAAAGAACTTGCTGCACTACCGCAGCAGATAGATGCCCTGCAGCAACAAATTGAGCAATTAATAGATCAACGAGGTGCAGCCAAGGAACGTTGCGACAACATCAGTAAAAATGACCCCTTTGCAGCTATTGAACAAGCAAATGCTCTACTTGAGATAGCTCATAGCGACTACCAGAATCTCAAGCGAATTACAGATGCCCATAAGCGTCTGCAAGAGCTATTTATGGAAGCACAGGCTGATCTATCTAGTCGCTATAGCGAACCTCTTGCACAATCGATCAACAGCTACCTGCAACCGCTAATGCCCGATGGGCCCATTGCCCAGCTGAACTACGACCAATACAAGGGCTTTGGCGGGCTACGCCTACGGCGTGGCAAAGAGTTCTATGACTTTGATGAACTAAGCGGTGGCATGCGTGAACAACTAACAGCAGCGCTGCGGCTTTCCATGGCTGATGTACTTAAGGATGCAAATGATGGCTGTCTACCGCTGGTATTTGATGATGCATTTGCAAATTCTGATCCAGCTCGAATCGATAGTATTAAAAAGATGCTTAATACTGCAGTAGATCGAGGTTTGCAAGTAATTCTGCTCACCTGTGATCCCACAGCCTATGGATCATTTGGCGAGAAAGTGTGGGATCTAGCTAAAAACTGTTAACTGGGATTGGCTTGTCTAGTCTGAACAAGCCAGCAGCACTAGGTTCATGTCACCCACAGGCAACCTATTCAAGCGACTGCAGCACTTGGATGAATCAGGCAGCGCTGAACGCCTTTCGGCCAGAAAAAAGCGTCAAGATAAAAGCAATGCAGAAATACTTCAAACATTTCTGGCCTACAAGTTAGATCACGCATCAGAAAAGATGCAACTCGGCATTGGGATTGGTGATCCCCTTACGCTGTTGCATGAACCGAGCAATGAATGGGATCCAAATGCAGTAAAGGTATTTTGGAATGATCAATGCCTTGGTTATATACCTAAAGACATGGCTGCATTAATTGCCGCTGAAGTGCCAGAAGTAGCAACTGGATTGGATGCTGTTGTAACAGGCTTAACAACTACATCATTGCGAGATGCTTTCCGATTACAGATTTCAATTCCAATTGACAATGCCAGTCGTCGCCTAAGAGGTTTGGGCGTAACTAGTTCATTTGCCTGGGATTTTGATCGTACAAGTGGTGCAGACAAGCTAAGACTGGTAATAAATTGTACAGAAACTGCCTTTCGTGAATTACAACAACTGCTTGCTGCTAGTTATGATGTTAGCAAAAGAGGTTACAGCTACTACCCAACGCAGGATGGCCGTCATTACCCGTGGTATCTAAGTATTACAGATAGCAATAATAAAGCACCAGATAGCGAAAAAATAGAACAATTAATTCGTTCTTTATTTGGTGTTCCAAGTGAAGCAACTCGCATTCTTGAAAGGCAGGAAAAATTAAAAGAACTACAGGCAATAGAAGAAGATATAAATAAACGTCTTGATTCAAGTAGGGCAGAGGAACGTCGGTTGCGGCGTGAATACGAATTCAATAAAGCTGCCTGGGAGCGACGTGCAGAAAAAGCGCAGGCCCAAGGAGAAGAAGCAATTGAATTAGCAGAAGACCTTGAAAATGAATTAAAGCAAGAAATGGATCTTAAAGATCAAGAATTGCAGCTTGCTTTAGCAGAAAATCGTTCTTTAGAAGATCAATTAGAACAGATCACAACAGAACACGATGCAATGAAATTGCAGCTGGCATATCTTGAGCAGGTTGCTCCAGTTTCTGGGCAAAATGATTTTGGCTATACGCCATGGCGTAACAGTAATGAAGAAAATACTCCAGAAGACCTAAATAGTCGCTTGCTATCAAGTTTGCGTTCTATTGCAGGGAAAGAGCGTTTGAAACCAAGAAGCTGCCTTGAACTAGTAAGTGAACAACTTTGTCCGGGAACTTTATTAATACTAGATAGTGCTTGGAGTTCAGCGGATCAAGCGCGTGGATTTGAATATGGAGATCAATTATTTGAATTACTTTGGTTGCTTGCTACGAGCTTTAGAACAGAAAAAATAGCCGGTACACCCGATATTATTGCAGGTAGAGTATTTGGATCAGTTAACTATGCACCAAGGGAATCGCAAACAATTGAGCGCAACCCAAAGTCAAGGAGAGAGCGCACATTTAATTACGCCAACAAAACAGTGGAGATGTGGCAACATTTAAAGATCGGAGCAAAGGATTCAGAAAACCAAACATTACGAATTCATTTTTGCTGGGATGAGCAGCTAACTCAAATTGTTATTGGGCATTGCGGTAAGCATTTATTTAATCCAAACCATTAATAAAAGCCATTCTAGGCCCCTCATGTCTGTTCATCCTTTGGTTATTCGCGCGTAAATTGCACCAAATAACTGCGAAATTGAAAACATATATGTAACTCCTAGTCAATCCCATGCCTGCCACCGTTAAGGACGCCGCTGCTGCTCGCCGCCAACTACTAGCTTCTCAGCTCCTGCGTGGTGAGGAGGTGATGGTGACTCAACAGGGCGCTATTCAGCTCTTAAGTGATAAAGGTATTTCTGAAGTTGCAATAACCGTGCCCGAGGGCAAGCTCGCTGCACCCTCCCTGTACTGGTACGAAAGGGACCCAGAATTGTTTCAAGTCGAGCTGGAAGCTATGAACCACTTCTTTCCGCAATTTCGACCTGATCGCCTCATCGATAACCGCATGAGTTGGCTTGGCTCTCTTGCCAGTGGTATTCCTGGCAGTCAACGCATCTGGCATCTGCAGTTGGTTTATGACAACGACCACCCCCATGGAGAAGACTACGGAGGCTCAATCACTGTGTTTTCGATTGAACCCAATCTATCTGCT
>NZ_JAGQEK010000176.1 GCF_024346075.1 Synechococcus sp. Cruz CV12-2-Slac-r | reverse complement strand
GCGCCATCCTTTGGTTTACCGGTTTATCGGGTTCAGGCAAAAGCAGCCTTGCAAATGCTGTAAATGCGGTGCTGTTTGAGCGGGGCTTAGCCACCTATGTGCTCGATGGCGACAACGTACGCCATGGCCTCTGCAAAGACCTTGGTTTTAGTGATGCTGATCGAGAAGAAAATATTCGCCGCATCGGCGAGGTAGCAAAACTATTTCTTGATGCTGGATTAATTACCCTCACTGCCTTTGTGTCGCCATTTCAAGCCGATCGAGCCCAGGCCAGAGCCCTAGTGGCGCAGGGTGATTTTATTGAGATCTACTGCGCTGCTGATCTTGCTGTGTGCGAGGGCCGAGATCCAAAGGGCCTCTATGCCAAGGCGCGGGCTGGGGTAATTAAAGACTTCACCGGAATTTCAAGCCCCTATGAGCAGCCGGAAACGCCTGAGCTGCGTGTTGATACCGGCAGCCAAACCCTGCAAGAAAGTGCCACACAAGTAATTGATTACCTGGTTGATAAGGGTTTGATAAAGTGAATCGCAGGTTTACACAAGTAAAAGTGTAGTTTATCTGAAAGATCTAGCAGTTTTTGAAGTTAATAATTAAGTTAATCCCCGCATCTTGATCTGCTTCAACTTTGTGATGAAGGCGCTTGCTGCAACCTGATATACAACTCATCAAAAAAGGTTTTAAGCACGCTGGCAACCGGCACCGCTAGTAATAAGCCCAGCAGTTCTCCAAGCCCCAATAAGTTGCCGGCGCGGGCGCCTAGCGGTAAACAAAATAACAACCAGGCTGGTTGCAAACCCACAATGCTACCCATTAAACGGGGGCTGATTAGTTGATCCACTACTTGGCCCACACTTATGGCTGCGGCAAGCACTTCAAGGCCGGTGCGGGGATCTTCTACTGCTAACACCGTGCTCACTAAAGTAATTGTGAGGGCGCTTGCATAGGGCACCAAGGTGGTAAATCCAATCAATAAAGCAAATACCACGCCGTAGGGAATTTGCAGCAAAGTGAATACCACCAACTGCAAGCCACTAAGGATTAAGGCGATTAATACTTGGCCAGCAAAATAACCACGAAAGGTGCGATTAATTGTGCTAAAGATTAATTCACGCCAATCGCTTGGTATCCAACGGGCCAGGCCAGCGGCAATACTTTCGCCACCTAATAATAAAAATATCGCTAAAACCAACACGATCACTGTGTTCACAGTGAGGCCAAGGGTGGCGCTCAGCAAGCTGAGCAGTTGCTGGCTTACGCTGCGGGCAACCCGGCTGCTGCGGGCTAATAAATCATCACTTAAGGGGCTGAAATCGGTGGGCCAGCCCCTCGCTTCTGCAAGTGATTGCAATTGATTTAATAGCTCTTGAGCTTGCACTAGCCAGCTAGGAATTGCATTTACAAGTTCACCTAATTGTTCAATTAATCGCGGCACAAGCCAGGTGGCAGCAAGGCTTAACCCGCCGAGGGTAATTCCTAAAACAAGGGCAAAACTTAGCGGTTTTGTTAACCCCCGCTGTTGTAACCAGCGGCTTGGTAGATCAAGCAAAAAAGCAATTAATGCAGCAGCAACAAAAAGGGCCGGAAATGGAGCTAATGGCAGCAGCAGTTGACGCAACACAAATAGGTTGAGCACCAACAGTGGTAGAGCAAGGCTTAAGCGCAACCAACGGGGAGGCCACATCTCAATTGCGCTCAGCAAGGTATTCGGTGCAGCCCAGCTGTTGCAACCTTTGATCTTTTGCTTCCACCATCGCTTGCAACCCAAGCCTGTAAGCCTGCAGTGCTTCTCCGAGGCTTTGATCTTGTAAAGCAAGGATTTGCAATGCCAATAAGGCGGCATTGCAGGCATTACCGATGGCAACTGTTGCCACCGGGATGCCTGCTGGCATTTGCACAATTGAATAGAGAGAATCGAGCCCGTTTAGGGCTTTGCTCGTAACAGGAACTCCAATCACCGGCAAGGTTGTGAGGGCTGCCACCATTCCAGGTAAGTGGGCTGCCCCTCCGGCTCCAGCGATTAACACCTGCAAGCCTCGGGCTTTTGCGCTTTCTGCGTAATTAACCATTGCCTTTGGCGTGCGATGGGCCGAGAGCACCCGCACCTCATGAACTACGCCAAATTCTTCCAACACCTCCACTGCCCCTTGCATGCAGGGCAGATCCGAATCACTGCCCATCACAATTCCCACCCGCGGATCCTTAGCCATCGGCAGACTGCCACTGCTGGCATTCTCATCCTGTTTTCATGCAGCTGCCCATAACTGCTGCCCTTGAGGGGCGGTGGCACACAAATCTGCGTTTACCAGAAGCGGCTGGGATGCCGCAGCGGCGCTGGCGTGCATTTGTGAGCCAGGAGGGCTATATCAGCCGGCTCCTGCCTCTTGCCACCGGTGCCGCTGCTGCTGGCATTGATTGGGATGGTGCATGGTTGAGCCCCGCGGGAATTGATCTACAAATCAATGGTGGCTTGGGGTTGGCCTTCCCTGAATTGCAAAAAGAGCAGTTACCCCGCCTATTTGAGTTATTGGATTTGCTTTGGCGTGATGGGGTGGAAGCGATCTGCCCCACTTTTGTTACCTGCGCGGTGGCGCCTTTGCGGCGTGGCCTTGCGGTGCTTGAGGAAGCGCGCCTGCAGCATCGCCCTGGCCGTTGCCGTTTACTGGGCGCCCACTTAGAAGGGCCATTTTTGGCGCCCGAACGCCGCGGCGCTCACCCTTTAGAGCATCTGTGCGCTCCCTCTATTGAGGCTTTAAGGGAGCGGATTGCTGGTTTTGAAAGCAGTATTGCGCTCGTAACCTTGGCGCCAGAACTGCCGGGAGCTGAGCTGCTGATTGATGCTCTGCGGCAGCAGGGAATTTTGGTGAGCCTCGGCCATAGCGCCGCAACTGGCGAACAAGCGCAACGGTCCTACGGCCAAGGGGTGGGGATGATCACCCATGCATTGAATGCGATGGCGGGTTTGCATCACCGCTCTCCTGGACCAATAGCGGCGGCCATTGCTGCGCCGCATGTTGGCGTTGGTTTAATTGCCGATGGCATCCATGTGGCTCCCGCGATGGCGGTGTTGCTGCAGCGGCTCTTGCCTGAGCAGGTGTTGCTTGTGAGTGATGCCCTAGCTCCCTATGGCTTAAGCCCCGGCGCTTACCCCTGGGATAAACGGCAGATCACTGTGAAGGAAGGCACTTGCCGCCTTGGAGAT
>NZ_JAGQEK010000175.1 GCF_024346075.1 Synechococcus sp. Cruz CV12-2-Slac-r | reverse complement strand
GCCACGGTTGCCCTTAGCCTGAAACGCAGGATTTAGTCAGATGAACCAAGTCAGCCCTGATCTCGCCCCCAGTGGTTCCAACCACCCATGGGCTGTAACGGCCGATAAAGTTAATGACGTAATAAGCCGGCTTGTAGATGCGGCTTCGCCGCTGCGGCTGATCGCGTTTGGATCGGCCGCCCACGGGAACCTCTCTGCCGCCAATGATTTCGACCTTTTGGTGGTGGAACCTGAGGTGGAAAGCCGCTATAGCGAGATGCTGCGGCTGCAGAGGACCCTGCGCGGTGTATTGATGTCCGTTGATTTGGTGGTCACCAGTAAGGCCAGCTTCGATAAACGTTGCCTGCTTCCGGGAACGCTGGAGTACGCCGCACACAGGGAGGGGAGGGTGCTCCATGACTCCCTCTGACCAGGCCCAGCTGTTGTTGCGCAAGGCCGCCCAAGATATGGCCGTGCTGAATAAGTTGATTGACGACCGAGAAATCAGCGATGAAACCCTCGGCTATCACGCTCAACAAGCCGCCGAAAAACTAATCAAGGCACTGCTCGCCCTGGAAGGGCACCCTTATCCCCGAAGTCACAACATTGGCTTACTTCTCGATCTCCTGCAAAGCCATGGCATTCCTCTGCCTGAGAGATTTGACAACGTGGATGCCCTCACACCTTTCGGAACCGTCTTCCGTTACGACGACTTGCCCTTGGAGGACGCCCCAGAACGGCACAGCTGGGTAGCACTGATCCAAAACATCTTTGAGTACGTGGAATTAGCGGTGGGGCGGTGTTCTGAGGGTGGGTGAGCGGTTTTGGGCGTGTGGCAGGTGAATTCCGGCTGCCCAGCAAAAACCCCAAATAAAACCAGATCTCACCTACCGCATAACATCTTGAGAGAATCTCTAAAAGGCGGCACCCAGATTCGAACTGGAGCGAAAGCATCAAAAATCCCGAAAATTGCCCATAAATACTAACCTCAAGATACAAAATAAAGGTTTTTTCGAGCAAGTCCCCTACCGCTCCCCTACCGCAACAGGTAAAGTGTCCTCAGAAAGAGTTCCAAATGAGGAGCAAGTGGGTAGGGGAGTACTAGGTGCCGAAGCAACTTCCAGATGACTGGTTGAGCGGAGAGCGTTTAACCCTCAATGTGAGGGAAGACCTTGGACTGAAAGGGGCAATGGTGTTCCAAGGGCAATAGGTAAGAGTTGCTGTTCCTTGTTTCCTGGTCTTGAGATGGCGGGGATCAATAGGTCTTGATAGATCCGCCAGCGTTTCAGCAGTTGGTCTTAAAGAAAACTTGATGGCAGTTGTTGCCTGAGTGCCGTTGCTGGTGGTTTTAAGCATTGGATTGACTCTCTATGGAGTTCAGTGCTGTAATTATAGCATATAACACTTGTTTTTATGTGTAATGCTGTAATAAACGCAGGTGAGTGGTTTTGATCTCATTTGCTAATCCGCTTTGTTGCGCCTGCCGTTGGATTGATTTTATTTCTTCTATTACTTCAGGGGTATATTCCCAACTTGTGCGTGTATTTGATTTCATTATCCAACCTCCTGAAATCGCAATACCAAATTTTAATTCAGCAACCGAATAGGTTTCTTCTATTTCTAAATCAATCGCTTTGCGTTCTTGCTCTAACGATTTAAGTTGCGTTGATATCCATACTCTTCTTTTGAGTAGATCTACTGCTGTGAGGTTTGCTAAATGAGGAAAAGGGTCTTGAGTTTCTGGTGGTAGTGCCAGTAGCACCCGTTCAAGATCAATTCGGTTGATTGGTGGGGTCATTTGAAATTGCTCCTTCTTTGAGAAGTCGGTTGTAGTGGCATTTGATGGCATCTTCCACAACAGCAGCAAGTGTTATGGGTTGATTATTAGTTTTGCGCACCGCTTGAATAGCAGAAACTAATTCCATTACTTCATCTGAAATCCGTATTCCAAATTGTTTTGGTGCGTCGGGGTGCTCAGATGCCATTTCTTTGAATGTGACTGAAGCAATTCTGCCAGTGAAGAAACCTCTATGGGTTTTAGGGAATGGTTGTAAGGGGCGGGTTTCTATGAACCTCTTACCCCTCAACACTTTAATCATAGCATTTAACAAGAAAGATTAGGTGCCTAATGCTTTAAAGCACTCATACAGCAATTAGTTCAGGCGCCTCCTGCGCCTCTGTCACCTCCAATGGTGGGTAGTGGCGGTCAGGTTAGTTTGCCCAATACCGAATCTCGCAACGGTCTCTCCCTGTAGCAAACGCAATTCGTTCCAACTAATATTCCAGTAATACTGGGACTAATTTTGAGGAATTTTATTAATCGCAACTGGGAGGTATTAATGCTGTGCTTTGTGCTTACACTTCAGGTTCTTTCTGGTGATTTATTTCTGCTCGCAAGCAAGAATACAACTCCTTACTTTTTGCTGAATAATTCAATTGCGATCCTTTCCTATGGTCGTCAGTATATCGTCCCCGTAATGTTTCCGATATTGGTCGGAGCAGCATTTGCTTGCTTATTTCTACCGCTGTCACCAAGGCGGCGCAGATTGTTTATTGATGCGATGGTTGTTTTAGTCATATTTGCACTCTTAATGCTCTTTGGAATTTTAAACCTGATGATATTCCTCCCCCCTTCTGATCGCGTTTTACTCTTTTCTCAACTTCTGCTTTTCGTGCCTTGCCTTCTTCTTATTTGGGGTTGGATATATTGGCGCGTTGATACCCATTCGGTTGCGATTGGCAGAGGTCGTATTTTTACCTCTAGCACATCTAAGGATGAGATACCTCCACCATATGATTACTTTATTGCGTCTTTTACCTCACTCTTAACTACCACCCTTGACAATTTTAACGGCACGACAAGATTTGCGCGAACACTTATCTTTGTACATGGAGTTATGATGTGGGATATTATGGCGCTTACTTTCTCTCGCGCTATTGCCCTCGCGTCAGCGTAATCTGTTTTTGCGTTTTGATTCTTTCCTGTGAGATAATTCAAATTTAGTTTCCCTAAAGGAATTGCTTAAATTCCAATTTAATGCTTGCGCCCCATTACTCTAACTAGTCATTATTAGTATAATCTAAAATTTGTCGCAGATTCCAATATCTGTGATCTTAAATATCTTTTGAATCTAAACTTCTTAGAACCAGAAGATCAAGGCAGAGGAAAATATTACCAGCAAGATTAGGTGCCTCATACTTTAAAGCACTCATACAGCAATTAGTTCAGG
>NZ_JAGQEK010000174.1 GCF_024346075.1 Synechococcus sp. Cruz CV12-2-Slac-r | reverse complement strand
TCGAGGCTTTCCGGATCCCATCCAGCCCGTTCCAAAGCCAAACGCCCGGCTGCGCTTGCCAGTGTGGTGAGATTTTCCTGCTCTGCTGCAATGCGCCTTGCGGTGATGCCTGTGCGGCTGCGAATCCATTCGTCGCTGGTATCCACCCGCTGGCTAAGGGATTCATTGCTGATGCTGGTATGGGGCAAAGCGGCGCCGGTGGCGCAAAATCGAATGCCCTGCATCAGGCGGCCTCATCTGTGAGGCGGTGCAGATTTTCAAGGGCGCCATGGGAAGCGGCAGCATGGGCAAGCCGTAAAGCCCCTAATACGGAAAGGGCTTTGCTGCTGCCGTGGCCGATCACGCAGATTCCATCCACCCCAAGCAATAGGGCGCCGCCATGTTCAGCATGATCGAGTCGTTTTTTGATGCGTCGCAAGTTATTGCGTAAAAAAGCAGAACCCACCTTGCCGCGGCGACCGCGGGGTAGTTCTGCCTTAAGCACCTCCAGCAACACACTGCCCACTGATTCCAAGAATTTCAGCAACACATTGCCGGTGAAACCATCACAAACCACCACATCAAATTCGCCGGAAAGCACATCACGGCCTTCGCAATTACCAGCGAAATGGAAGCGTTTTTCTGCAGCTAATAAGGGATAACTACGCAAGGCAAGATCGTTGCCTTTACATTCCTCTTCTCCAATATTGAGCAGGCCGATGCAGGGCTTTTTTACACCGAGCACATCGCGGCTGTAGATATTGCCCAGCAAGGCGAATTGATGCAGATAACTGGGTTTGCAATCCATATTTGCCCCCACATCAAGCACCAAAACTTGATGGTTTGCATCCTTTGTTGGAAAAAGTGCGCCGATCGCGGGGCGCTCGATCCCCTTAAGCCGCCCCAGCCTAAAAATGGCAGAGGCCATCACTGCCCCTGAATTACCAGCTGAATACACCGCAAGGGCAGCGCCGTTTTTAAGCTGATCCATCGCCAAATTGATGCTGGAATCGCGTTTGCGACGCACGGCAGTGGCTTCCTCGTGCATTCCAACGGTGGCTCCAGCGGGCACTATTTCCAAAGCGCCTTGCGCTGTTGCCTGGTTCAGCCGCGCCTCCAATTTAAGTGCCTTAATGGCTGCTTTTAAAGGTGCTTCTTCCGCAACAAACAGCACCTTTAAGCCCAGTTGATCAATTGCATCAAGGCACCCTTCAAGGATTGGGCCAGGGGCGAAATCGCCCCCCATGCCATCAACGGCAATTGCGATGCGGGGCCCAGGCGGGCTGGCATTAACAAAAGGGTTAAATCCAGGGCCAAAGCCGATGCCGAATCTGCCCACCAGGCTGATCACCGGGCCGGTGCGGCGATACCAGATCACCAGCCGCCGCATGGCACGGCGGGGCCGCGGCCGGCGAATGCGGCCCGGCAGGGATTGGGGCTCCGCCATGGAGAATTAGCCTCCGTCGCCGCTGGCGCCGTCGATGATTCGTTGAAAAAGGTAACCCGTCCCGCGGGCGGTAAGGATAAGTTCTGGATTTGCAGGGTCATCTTCCAGCTTTGAGCGCAAACGGGAAATATGCACATCCACCACCCTTGTATCCACATGCCGTTCTGGGGTGTAGCCCCAAACCTCTTTGAGGATTTCACCGCGGCTGAAGGACTCCCCGGAGCGGCTCACCAATAGCTCTAGAAGGCTGAATTCCATGCCGGTGAGGCGGATGCGCTCGTCGTTGCGATAAACCTGCCTTTTATTTGTATCTACTTTTATCTGCCCCACCTGGATCATCCCTGAATTGGGAAGGCCAGAGCCACCGTGGTTATCTTTATCCACCCGGCGCAAAACGCAGCGAATTCGCGCTTCCAGCTCTTTAGGGCTGAATGGCTTCACCACGTAGTCGTCGGCGCCAAGCTCCAAACCGGTAATGCGATCTGCCACATCGCCTAAGGCGGTGAGCATCACGATGGGCACATCTGATTCCTTGCGCAGCTCCTGGCAAACGCCATAGCCATCAAGTTTTGGCATCATCACGTCTAGTACCACTAGATCGGCGGGCTGACGGCGGAATGCTTCTAAGGCTTCCTCACCATCGGCTGCGGTTATCACCTGATAACCAATCATCGTGAGACGCGTTTCGAGAATGCGACGGATACTTGCTTCGTCGTCTACTACCAGGATGATTTCTTTCCCGTTTGGCGGTGCAGCAGTAACTGCCATAGGGGCACAATCAGGGCGGAACAGTTGGACCACTCAACCGAGGTTTGGCTGTTTTTATGTAGAAAATCACATCAACCTTTACAAAACTTTGGCAAAAGGCAGCACCAACTACGTATGCGAAAGCTGCGGCGCCCAATCACGACAGTTTTTTGGCCGTTGTTCCGCCTGCGGTAACTGGAACACGCTTGTGGAGCAGGTGGTGGTGGCGAGCGATAGCCGTAGGCGTCGTTTGGTGAGTGCTCCAGCTGAAAATCCAACTCCAGCTGTGGCGCGCCGCTCAGAACCCATCTATGCGGTGGGGGATAGGCCGCTGCAAAGGCTTGCTAGCGGCTATGGCGAGCTGGATCGGGTGCTGGGGGGTGGCTTGGTGCCTGGCTCTTTGGTGCTGCTGGGGGGCGATCCAGGCATCGGCAAAAGCACCCTTTTGCTGCAGAGCGCCCAAGCCATGGCTCTACGCCACTCGGTGCTTTACGTGAGCGCTGAAGAATCAGCCCAACAGGTGAAATTGCGCTGGCGCCGCTTGGTGGATCAACTCAGCTCTAGCGATAGCGCAACCAGCAGCAACGCAGTTACTGAAAACAGCGCAAACCTTAATTTGCAGCTGCTGGCTGAAACAGACCTCGAACTGGTGCTGCAGGAGCTAGAGGCCCTAAGGCCTGCAGTGGCGGTAATAGACAGCATCCAAGCCCTCCACGACGCAGATCTCAGCAGTGCCCCTGGTTCTGTGGCCCAGGTGCGTGAATGCGCTGCCGCCTTAGCCCGGATTGCAAAACGCCAAGGCACAGCCCTACTGCTGGTGGGCCATGTCACAAAAGAAGGCGTATTGGCGGGCCCAAAGGTGTTGGAGCACTTGGTAGATGCGGTGCTCACCTTTGAGGGCGATCGCTTTGCCAGCCATCGCTTACTGCGGGCTGTGAAGAATCGCTTTGGGGCCACCCATGAATTGGGGGTTTTTGAGATGCGCGGCCAGGGATTAGCTGAGGTAACGAATCCAAGCGAGTTGTTTCTTGGTAGTGATGAACCCAGCGCTGGCA
>NZ_JAGQEK010000173.1 GCF_024346075.1 Synechococcus sp. Cruz CV12-2-Slac-r | reverse complement strand
GTGGATGCTGCATTTAAAGCATTTTCTAAAGCAGGGATTGCTGCTGCCCCAGCAGGTAGCAACCAGGCGGAAGGGGGTGCCTCCAGCCAGCCTTCACAGAGCCCTTGCAGTTCGGCAAGAGCTAAACCCAAACCAAAAGCAAGCGCCCCAGGCAGCAAAGGCAACTGCAGCTCCAATTGCTCTAATTCGAGTTGAAGGCCCAAGCGCCCAATAGCTGCGGCGCAGTTGTGCCATTGAACAAGCGGCGGCAACACTTCGCCCCAGCCAATATCTCCAGCCTGGTTAGTTAATTTCAGCAACCAACCGCGTTGTTCAATTGTTGTGCCATGGGCGTTTTTTAGGGGCTTGGCTAAGCGGTAGCGCAAAGGCCGCCACTCCAAAATTAAGCAAGTTGAACTGCTCAACGGCCTAGGAATAAGGGCCCGAGGGCTAAGCCCAGCGCTAAACCCAAACCATTGAGCGCTTGAAAGCGCAGGGCTAAAAATTTGCAGCCGATGATCCTTTCCGGCTGGTTGTGCTGCCGCTGCAGCAAGCGAATTAAAGACAGCGCAGGTGCTAAGCCGATCAGCCCCAAGAAAGCGGAAGCTGGCCAGATCCCCCTAAGGATTGGTAACCATTGCAAAGCAAAACAAGCAACCACAAACCAAGGCACCAATGCGGCGGCTTTGGCACTACCAAGCTGCACCACCGGTGAATTTTTGCCATTTTTAGCGTCTTCCTCCACCTGATGGAAATGGGAGCAAAACAGCACCAGGCTGGTGGCAACCGCAGGGCCAGCCCCCAGCTCTAGGGCCATGCTCCAGGGGATTGCAGCGCCATCAAACACACCCGCAGGGGCAAGGGCAATTAGGGCGGCGGCGCTTGCTAGAGGCCCAAAGGCAAGCCAGCAAAGCGGTTCCCCTAGGCCGCGATAACTGAACCGAAACGGGGGCCCTTGATACAAATAACCGATGCCGCAGCAGGCTAAAACCAGCAGCAGCACCGCCCCTTGGCTCTGTTGTGCCACCAATGCCATTAGGGCTAAACCAAGCACCAAGCAGCAGTTCGCAGCAAGGGCAACCCGATCACGTCGGCCGCTGAGATTCACTACCGAATGGGGTTTTCCTTTGCTATCAACACCGGTATCAGCATCAAAAACATCGTTGCTGAGGTTTTCCCAGGCGAGCAAAAGCACTGCTGCTAATAAAAATAAAATTAATTGCTCCCAGCGGGGCTTTAATTCCAGCCCCTGCAGCGCCCCTGCCGCCAGAAAAGCTGGCATTACTGCCACCGAATACATCGGCCATTTAATTGCCGCCTGCCAGAGGGCGTAACGGCTTGCAACAACCTTGGGCTCAGCCATGGGGGCTAGGGCAGTAGTTAGCGTTCAACCCATACATTTGAGCAGCAGCAGGAACGGCAGTGTTGCTGAACTCCGCTTTTACTGATTTTCTGGCCCAAGCCAGCAGCCAAGCTGCTGGCTTAGAGGATGGCGGCGTGCTCAGTTTGGCCTTGCCGCTGGCACCACTAGACCCCCTTAAAGCCCTGGCGGCCTTGCCCGGTGGTGATCGTTTTCGGATGCTTTGGGATGGGGCACCTGGTTTTTGTTTTGCTGCTTCTGGTCTTGCCCAACATTTGGAATTAAGCGGTCCGCGCCGTTTTGAATTAGCCCAACGCTTCTGCCAGCTAAGCCTTTCCCGGCTTGGAGCTGAGGCCATCAGCGGGCCGGCCTTAGCTCGGCCGCGGGTATTACTAGCGTTTTCATTTTTTGATTCGCCTCTACAAAATGGCCGCTCCTTATTGCCGGGAGTGCGGGCTGTTTTGCCCCGTTGGCAATTGAGTCGTCAGGGGCAACAGGCTTGGTTGCGCTTGCAAAGACCCCTTGGTGGTGAGGTAACGCCGAGATATGTGGCAGAGGAGTTGTGGGATATGGCTCAGCACCTTGAGCGGGCGGATTGGTGTTTGCCGCTTGCCACAATCCCAAAGGTTCTTAGCAAATCTCCTTGGCAGCAGGCTTATCGCGGCGCTATGGATCAAGCCCTTGATCTGGTGGAACGGGGGGAATTGCGCAAGTTGGTATTAGCGGTGCGGCAACACTTACAGCTAGATGGCCCTTTGGAGCCGCAGTTGTTATTAGCTGGTTTACGTAAACACCAAGCTGGCAGTTGTCGTTTCCTTTGGGGGGAGGCTGATGGCAGTGTTTTGGTGGGAGCTTCACCGGAGCGCTTGCTAGCTGTGCGCAAAGGGGAGTTGCGTTGTGATGCGTTAGCGGGAACGGCCGGCCAGGGGGAACCAGCCCAGGCTTTGCTGCAGTCCAGCAAAGATCTCCATGAACATGAGTTGGTGGTTGGAGCAATTAGAGAGGTATTGCAACAACAGGGGTTGAGCCCAAATAGTTTGAGAGCGCCAAGGCTGGCGCGCCATGGTCCATTGCGTCATCTCCACACTCCAATAAGTGCAACCCTTTCCGGCCAGCATCCCCTGGCCCTCGCCGAGGCGTTGCATCCCACCCCAGCAGTGGCAGGTTTACCCCGCAAAGAAGCAATGGCCTGGTTGCGCAGCCTGGAACCCTTTGAAAGGGGTGCCTATGCCGCTCCAATCGGTTGGATTGATAGTGCCGGTGATGCCGAGTTGCGAGTGGCGATCCGCAGTGGTGTGTTGCGGGGGCAACAGTTGGAACTCACCGCAGGAGCTGGCTTGGTGCGGGGCTCAGAACCCCAAAGGGAATTGGCGGAAGTGGCGCTAAAGCTTGAGGTTTTACAGCAACAGCTCAGCCTTGCTGGAGATCAGTTTTCAACAGTTGCTGCTGGGTGAGATCTGCAAGAGGAATTCCGCCAAGCCGTTCCACTTCTCTCACCCCCGTGGGGCTAGTTACATTTATTTCGCTTAAGTAATCACCGATCACATCAATACCAACAAAAAATAAACCTGCCGCCCGTAAAGCTGGCCCTAATTCAGCGCAGATTTCATTCTCCCTTGCGGTTAGTTCGGTGGGTTCTGGTGCACCACCCACCGCCAGATTGCTACGAAAATCGCCAGCTTTTGGGATGCGGTTTATGGCCCCAAGAGGCATGCCATCCACCAGCAGGATGCGTTTATCACCTGCACAAACCACCGGCAGGAAGGCTTGAATCATCACTGGCAATTGCTGCTGCTGGGTTACTAATTCAAGTAACGCAGCAAGCCCCGGGCCAGCGCCGTTTGCTCTGATCACCCCTTGACCGGCCTTGCCCCCAAGCGGTTTAAGCACC
>NZ_JAGQEK010000172.1 GCF_024346075.1 Synechococcus sp. Cruz CV12-2-Slac-r | reverse complement strand
GATTGGTATTTTGGCGACAATGATTTTGATTTCCCCATTGGTAATATTCAGATGACGGGTAAAACTAATGGTGCAATGATGAAGGGCTACAAGCCTAAGCTCACAGCCCTTGCTCCCACTTGGTCTATGGATAAGCTGGCTGAAAGATCTCTGGATTTTTGGCTGCAAACTGAAGATTTACCCAAGCCTGATAATCGGGTAACTGTTGATTCAACCGGTCAAATAACTTTAAGCTATTTAGCAACAAATGATCGTGCTTCTAGTGAATTGATGAATAGACTTGAGCGTGTACTTGAAAAATTATATCAGCAGGACCACTTGGCTGAGAGACAGATATATTTTGCTTCCGATATGGCAATCGCAGCAGTTGGCCATCAGGCTGGAACTTGTAGGTTTGGTACTAATCCAGAGGATTCAGTTCTCGATTTAAATTGCAAGGCCCACGACGTAGATAATTTATACGTAGTTGATACTAGCTTCTTCCCTAGCATTGGGGCCGTTAATCCATCTTTAACAGCTATCGCAAATGCTATCAGGGTATCAGAGCACTTAGTTGAGAGGTTAGGATGAATTCAACTCAATTTAGTCAATCTGCTGAATATGCAAGATTAGCAGAATCAAATTCTCGAGAAACTGATTGGCAATTGTGGGGAACGTACCTTCCAGAACGTCAATGGGGAACGGTCCGTGAATGTTATGAGGAGGATGGTGATGCATGGAAGGCTTTCCCCCATGATCATGCACGATCAAGGGTTTATCGGTGGGGTGATGATGGTTTGTTTGGTTGGACAGATCGCAATTGTCATCTTTGTTTTGCTCCCGCTTTTTGGAATGGTAGGGATCCAATTCTTAAGGAGCGCTTATTTGGATTAGCAAATCATGAGGGAAACCATGGCGAAGATGTTAAGGAAGCCTATTATCACTTAACTAATACTCCCACCCATAGCTATGCGAAAGCATTATATGTATATCCCATAAATGAATTTCCTTATGGTGAGCTTATTTCGGAGAACGCTAAAAGGTCCCGGGATCAAGTAGAATTTGAGTTGGAAGACACTGGAGTGTTGCAGGGAGATAAAGTTTTTCATTGTACAATTGAATACGCTAAAGACTATTTTAATGATACATTTATAAGGATATCCGTTGAAAATAAATCTAGCGAGCCAGCATACATAGCGGTGTTGCCAACTTTATGGATCAGAAATTCTTGGATGTGGGGTTATCCAGATATACTCGAATCTCAAATTACTATTTGTGACGATAATTCCTTATATGTTCCCGAATTGGTTGGCCCTGGTAAGCAAAGATATGAGTCTGAGATTTTAGCTGCTCAATATTTTTATTGTGATCAACAGTTTGAATGGGTGTTTACAAATAATGAGACTAATACACCCCTTTTGTTTAATCAGGAGTCAGACCAAGTTTACTTTAAAGATGCTTTTCACCGTTATCTAATTCAGGGCGAAAAAAGCGCAATTAATTACTTAAGTCAGGGATCTAAGGCCGCTATGTTGTGTGAATCTACCGTTCCCCCGGGGGAAACATGGACTATATATTGCCGTTTATCTGCTCATAAGCAATTAGATCCTTTTGGCGATGCCGAGGCATTAATTTCAAGAAGAGAAGAAGAAGCGAATGAATTTTATTCTTTATACCAGTGCATTAAAGGTGAGCAATTTTTTTCTGATTATCAGGTTTTTATAGCTGCATCATCAGGATTGCTCTGGTCTAAAAAATATTACGAATTAAATATTTATCGTTGGTTAAAAGGAGATCCAGGAAGTCCAATTCCACCAAAAAGTCGGTGGAATTCTGACCTTGGAAATTGGAAGTATCTTCATGCTCATGACATATTTCTTATGCCTGATGCGTGGGAATACCCATATTTTTGCAAGTGGGATTTGATGTTCCATGCTGTTGCAATGGCTGATTTAGATTCCTCATTCGCAAAACAACAAAGTATGATATTAAGAACCTCAAGATATGCTTCACCTAGTTCTCAGATTCCAGCATATGAATGGGCTTTTTCTGATGTTGATCCGCCGCTAGCTTCTTGGGCAACCTGGCGTATTTTTACAATTGATCGAAATCATACTGGCGTATCAGATTTTAATTTTCTAGCAGAGTCATTAAAAACCTTATTGTTGGAATATGGTTGGTGGGCAAGTCGTAATGCAAGGACGGATTCAGATCTATTTGATGGTGGTTTTCTTGGATTAGATAACATCTCTCCATTTGATCGTAGATATGCGTTAGCTGATGGAAGCCGGATTGAGCAGGCTGATGGTACTGCTTGGATGGCATTGCTCACTCTATATATGTTGAAGATTGTGTTGGCATTAAAACTTCGAGCAAAATCAATTCATACTAATGATAAGGTTGAACCGAGTGGTGAATTAGTTACACGGTTTGCTACTAGTTTTCTGCATTCTGTTTCTTCATTAAACAGTGAGGAAGAGCGTGGTTATCTCAACTGGGATGCTGTGGATGGTTTCTATTATGATTTACTTCGTCGTCCTGATGGTACTGCTGAATATATTAGGGTTAGATCTTTAACTGGAATTATCCCCTTACTTGCTGTTCAATCATTCAGTAGTGATGAGGTTAAATCGGAACCACGTCTTGATTTAGATACCTTGATAGGAAACTACTTAGATGTGCATGGTATTGATGATTTTAGTATGTCTATTTGCCATCTGGGCTCCTATTCTTCCGGCCGTGCATTGTTTTCTTTAGTTTCACCCTATCGATTGCGTAGGGTTTGTAGATGGCTATTTGATGAATCAGAGTTTTTATCAGAATATGGAATTCGCAGTCTCTCAAAATATTATGAACACCAACCGTTTTCAATGAATGTGGCGGGAATTACAGCAACCTTAAACTATTCTCCTGCAGATAGCCCTGTTGCTATGTTTGGTGGAAATTCAAACTGGCGAGGTCCAGTTTGGATGCCAATAAATTATCTATTGATCGAAGCTTTGCGCGAATATTATAGGGTTTTAGGTGATAAGTATCTTATCGAATATCCCACTTTTTCTGGTTGTTTTCTAACCTTGGATCAAATTGCTTACGATTTGGAATCTAGGTTGATTTCTCTTTTCAAACCGAGGGAAACCGGAAGAGCTCCATTTGTTAAGAATGGCTCTTATCTAGACCAAGCCTGTTTTGATTCGGAATTATTTAATTTTCACGAGTACTTTAACGGAGATAATGGTTGTGGCGTTGGTGCTAG
>NZ_JAGQEK010000171.1 GCF_024346075.1 Synechococcus sp. Cruz CV12-2-Slac-r | reverse complement strand
ACAATCTTAACAAAAACTAAGCTCTTAAAAAAATCAAAGCATAGATTTATTTTTTGGTTTTAGATGTGGATGGGGTGCAAACAGATGGGGGCTTGATTTATAGCGATGATGGTGTGGTGCAACGCCGTTTTGATGCCCGCGACGGCCTTGGTTTGAAATTACTGCAGCAAGCGGGCCTGGAATTGGCATTTTTAAGTGGCGGCCGCGGGGAAGCAATAAAGCAACGGGCGCGGCATTTGGGGATTAAGCATTGCTTCACGGCGATAAGAGATAAGGCGGGGGTTTTGGCGGAATTGCAGGAGCGGTTGCAGATTTCAATTGCCGCCACTGCTTTTATCGGAGACGACGTTAATGATCTGCCGGTGCGGCCATTAGTTGGGGTGCTGGTTACTCCTGCTGATGGCTGCCGCTCTTTAAAACGCATGGCGGATTTGCTCTTGCGTCAGCGTGGGGGCGATGGAGCTGTGCGGGAGTTGGCGGAACAGATCTTGCGGGCTAGAGCCAATTGAGCTGGGGTATCAACCGATAAGGAATCACCAGCAACCTCGAGGCCATAAATGCTGATGCCTGCTTCCAGTAAGCGCAATTGTTCAAGTTTTTCGGCTTGTTCTAAAGGGGATGGAGGCAGCAGCTGCCAACGTTTTAAAACTGCAGCTTGATAGGCATAGATGCCCACATGGCCCCAGTAATTGGCGTGTAGATGCCAGTTCTCAGGGCATACATCCCGCACATGGGGAATAGCGCTGCGGGAGAAAGTGAGGCATTGGCCGCTGCTCGCTAGCAGGCATTTCACCACGGCAGGATCATGAATTTTATCGGCGCTTAAGCGATAAACAGGAGTAACAACTGGCGCTTTTGCGATGAAATCAGCAGTTGCGCAGGCAATTGCTAAAGCATCGATCACGGCAGGATCAAGGCAGGGTTGATCCCCTTGCACATTGAGGATCCAAAGCTTTTCTATCTCAAGATTTTTGGCTGCAAGATTGGCGCTGCTTAATTTGATTAATTGAGGCAGCACAGATGCAATTCGATCGCTACCGCTACTGCAGGCGGCACTAGTTAGCAATACAGGCACTTGATCAGCAAGGCCCCAGCTTTGCAAGGCAGTTTTAATTTCTTGGCTATCGGTGCAAAGCACCACCATATGCGGCTCTTTTGCAAGTAGGCAGCGCTCGATTACATGGCGTAAAAGCGGTTTGCCATTGATATCGGCCAGTAATTTGCGGGGTAAACGCTTGGATTCCAGCCGGGCTGGGATCACCACAAGGCAGGTCATGGTTGCTGCCAAAGTTGCATCGCTTTTTCCCGCGCCCAAAACCATTTAGCTGAATGGGGGCATTCTTCCCCAATAAACCAAGGCCCCCCCAGGGTGAAATGCAAAAGTTTTGCATTGGGATCTGGCTTCTGCACCCCCACTAAATGGTTCCAATGCTGCGGTAAAGAGCCAATGGCAGCATCACTGCAATCTGCTAACCATTGGAAACGATGTAATTCAAGGCCACTGGCGGTATTTACGTAATCTTTTGTAAGGGCTTGGCATAAGTTGGCATTAAAAAGCATCAATGAACTCCAATTTTTGCGTGGATAAGCACTTTGCGGTTCGCCAAGAAATTTTGTTGTTTGAGTTGGAGTGTGTTGATGTTTAACGCACATCAGTGCATAGTTTTCATCGCGGAGAGCCCATAGATCTGTGATATCGGCGCAGCAGAGCATGTCGCAATCAATAAATAAACCCCAACCCTGAAAATTAAGTAGCTGCGGCACTAAAAATCGTGTAAACGAAAAACTAGTACTTTGTTTTGGATCTTTGCTGCGCCAGTAAAGCCCCTGCTGCTCTAATTGGGGCGTGATCAAAGCTGTGATTGCCAGTGGCGCGCTGCTATGGGTTAGGAGCGAATCAATTAATACGTTTGCAGCGGCTCGCTCCCGCGGATCTACACCAATAAATATTGGGATCGGGCTGCAGCTGCTCATCATATAATGGTAGCGACATAATGCCAACTCATCAAGGCTGGCGCCCCCTAATCTGCCTTAATGACCCAGGGCTTCCTCACCGGCCTCAACGACGCTCAACGCCAAGCGGTGGGGCACCATTGCGGACCTTTGCTAGTGGTAGCCGGTGCAGGCAGTGGTAAAACCAAGGCTCTCACCCATCGCATCGCCCATCTGATCGGCCATCACGGGGTGGATCCAGCCGAACTGCTTGCGGTTACTTTTACAAATAAGGCAGCCCGGGAGATGAAGGAACGGCTGGAGCTGTTGCTTACTCAGCGATTAGCACAAAGTACGTTTGCACAACCGCTCACCAGCTTGCCCCCCCACGAGCAACGCCAGTTGCGCAGCCGCATCTATAGGGAGGTAACGAAAGAGTTATGGATCGGCACATTTCATGCACTATTTGCCCGTTTACTACGTTTTGATATTGATAAATATACCGATCCTGATGGCCTCACTTGGACCAGGCAATTTTCAATATACGATGAAGCTGATGCTCAAAGTTTAGTAAAAGAAATAACCGTTCAAGAGTTGCAATTAGATCCCAAGCGATTCGAACCAAAAAAAATGCGTTGGGCGATCAGTAACGCTAAAAATCATGGTTGGTTGCCTCAACATTTAGAAGAGCAGGAGGCGGGCCAAGGGCATCGCGGTAAGTTGCTTGTGGAAACCTATCGCCGTTATCGGCGCGCCTTAGCAGCTAATAATGCCCTTGATTTTGATGATTTGCTGCTGTTACCAGTGCAATTACTGCAGCAAAATAATCAAGTGCGAGCCTATTGGCATCGGCGGTTTCGTCATTTACTTGTTGATGAATATCAAGATACCAATCGCACCCAATATGACCTGCTTAAACTTTTAGTAACAGACGGTGTAGATCCAGCTCAATTTGATAGTTGGGAAAACCGTTCTGTATTTGTTGTGGGTGATGCAGATCAAAGTATTTATAGCTTTCGTGCTGCAGATTTCACGATCTTGATGGGTTTTCAGGGTGATTTTGGCGATGGTGCTGCCGATCACAGCACCCAAACGATGGTGAAATTAGAAGAAAACTATCGCTCCACCTCCACGATTCTTGAGGCTGCTAATGCCTTAATTGCCCGTAATACTGAGCGGATCGATAAGGTTTTGCGCCCCACCCGTGGTGCGGGTGAATTAATCCGGCTCAGCCGTTGTGATGATGAAATCGCTGAAGCAGAAGCTGTGGTGCAACGCATGCGTGAATTGCAGGCGGCCCATCCGGAATTGCGATATGGCGATATGGCAGTTCTATATCGCACTAATGCACAATCGCGGGCCATTGAGGAGAGT
>NZ_JAGQEK010000170.1 GCF_024346075.1 Synechococcus sp. Cruz CV12-2-Slac-r | reverse complement strand
GTTTGTGAACATTTCCATGTGCCATTTCAAAGTGGTGATAACGAATTGCTGAAGGCGATGGCGCGGGGCTACAGCATTGATCGCTATCGCCGCATCGTTGATCAAATTCGCAGCCGCATGCCAAATGCAGCCATCAGCGCTGATGCGATCGTTGGTTTTCCAGGTGAAAGCAACGCCCAATTCCAGCGCACCCTTTCGCTTGTGGCTGAAATTGGTTTTGATTTAGTAAATACCGCTGCCTATTCTCCGCGGCCTCATACACCAGCTGCCAATTGGCCAGATCAAGTGGAAGAGGCGGTAAAAGTAGAGCGCCTGGAGGAATTAAATCTATTGGTGAGAAAAACGGCGCTGGAGTGCAGCAATCGCTATCTGGGACGCTCCGTAGAGGTTTTAGCAGAAGCTATTAACCCCAAAGATCCGCAACAATTAATGGGCCGCACCCGCACTAATCGACTCACTTTTTTCAGCGCCAATGGCTATCAGCCTGGAAATACGGTGCCAGTAAAAATCGAAGCTGCGCGAGCCTTTTCTCTTACTGGTATACCCATGGCTGAAGCAGCACTGGTAATTTGAGGCCCCGGCAACGGTTTTGTGAATACCAGCGCAGTGAAAGCCAGCCTTGAGCCAATAGTGGTGGGGTTGATTTTTGGTGGTAATTCTGGGGAACACGCCATTTCAATAAGGTCTGCCTGCACCGTGAAGCAGGGTTTAAGTGAGGGATTAAACCCAGCGCGCTATCAATTGCGTTGTTTTTATATCGATCAACAAGGGCGCTGGTGGGGAGAATCTGTAGCGAAGGCGGTTCTTGAAAGCAAGCAGCCTGCAGACACAACCAAGTTGGCTGGCATTAACACGCGAGAGGGCTTTCAAGGTTTTCCTGAGGGAGCTTTAGAGGTGGATTGTTGGTTTCCAATGCTTCACGGCCCCAATGGTGAAGACGGCACGATTCAGGGATTATTTAGCTTGATGCAGGTGCCTTTTGTGGGCTCTGGCGTGCTGGGTTCCGCCGTGGGTATGGACAAATTGGCAATGAAAGCAGCTTTTGCGGCGGCGGGGCTACCGCAAGGGCCTTATCAAGCAGTTGCTGCAGCGGAACTAGCGCAGAAAGAGCAGCTGCTAAGCCGGTTAGAGCAAGCCCTTGGCTATCCCTGTTTTATTAAACCTGCCAACCTTGGTTCCTCGGTGGGGATTAGTAAAGCCAACAACCGCGAGGAGTTGTGGGCTGGACTAGAGCTAGCCGCCAACTACGACCAGCGAATTGTGGTGGAACAGGGGCTCAAGGTGAGGGAATTGGAATGTGCCGTGTTGGGCCGTGAGCAACTGCAAGCTTCTGTGGTGGGGGAAATTTGTTTTGACGCTGATTGGTACGACTACGACACGAAATATTCAGAAGGTCATAGCCAACCGATAATTCCAGCTCAAGTTCCAGAGCAAGTGGCGGCCCAAGCTCAAAAATTGGCGATTTCAGCGCTCCAGGCAGTGGGAGCCAGTGGCCTCAGCCGCGTTGATCTGTTTTACGAAGAAACAACAGAACGACTTTTAATAAATGAAATCAATACGTTGCCAGGTTTTACGCATTTGAGCATGTATCCCATGCTTTGGTTTGCAAGTGGGATCCCCCTGCCCGACCTAGTGCATAAATTGTTGGAGCTAGCTAGATGAATCAAGGATTGCTTTGGCTGCCACTCCTAGTTGCTTTTGTGGTTCTTGCCGCCCTTGGCTGGTTAGAGCGGCGGCGCCAAAGACTTTTTATGGAATGGGCTGCAGGGGCTGAATTATCCAAATTGGATGGCGGCGGAGCCGCCCGACTCAAAGATGGCTGCTTGGAATGGAGCAGTTTTGAAGCGGGCACTTTTAAAGCCCAAGGATCTCTACCAGTGTCGAAATTGGAATTAGTGGAACTGCTCTCCTTAGGATCCGGTGATGCACCGTTAACTGATGAAAGCCATGGCGCCTGCCGCCTCAGGTTGATAGGTAATGGCCGGGAATACGACTTACCTTTTTCAGACGCCGAAAGGGCCCGCAGGTGGATTGGCGAATTGATGAGTCGGTCGCGCTGCGAGCTCTGAAGTGGTGCTGGAAAAAAGCAATCAAAACCCCTCTGAAGGAGTGCAACGGCGCAAAGAATTAAGGCGTACTAAACGCCTTAATATCCTGGCCCAGCTATGGCGACTACTTGCTTTAGTTGCGATCAGCGGCGGCCTCAGTTGGCTCGTGATCAAGCAAGCCTGGATTTTGCGCAGCCCCAACCAGGTAACGGTGCAAGGGGCTCCAGATCTAAACCGCGAGCAGGTGTTGCGGGCAACCGGCATCACTTTCCCCCTCCCGCTTTTACAACTGGATCCAGCCCTTATCAAGCAACGAATCAGCGCTGCGTTACCGGTGGATCAAGTGCTGATGCAGCGGCAAATGCTTCCGCCCCGCCTTGTGATCACGTTGAGTGAACGGGCTGCTGTTGCAAAGGCACAACGCAACGGCATTGGCGGCGCAGAACAGGGTTTTATCGATCGCACCGGTAGATGGATTAGCCCGCGGCAACAGGCTGGGGCGATGGGGGCTGCGTTACCAAATCTCAAGGTGGTGGGCTGGCAAAGCCGTTATCAACCCAGCCTGGAGCTGCTGATTGGGCTGTTACCTAAAGAAGCGGATGTGCGGGAACTTAGGTTTGAAGCCAATGGCGATCTTTGGGTGGTGAGCAGCAAGCTGGGAGCTGTGCGCTTTGGCCCCCTCGATGAGAGGCTTGGCCGGAGAGTGCAAGTGCTTAGCCATCTATCCAAGGAGTTGAAGGGCGCACCGGGAGCTCTTGGGGCTAAGGCCTTGGATCTAAGCGACCCTGAGCATCCCGAACTGGTTATGGCGGCTCCTCTTAAACGTGATCCGAACTAGTAATAACCTGAATTTAACTGGGAAACCCACACAAAAACTAATAAAAGATGTATCCGTGGCAACCAAAATGTGTTGGTATTGAACCCTGAAGCGGTACGCCTGGAATAATGAACAGGCCACCAACAAGTAGCCGCTCAATGGAGAGCTCCATAGCTGGGCAAGGAATTGTGCCTAGTCAAAGCGCGCGGATTGAAGTGATCGGTGTTGGAGGCGGGGGCAGTAATGCCGTAAATCGCATGATCGCTTCTGATCTGCATGGCGTGGGCTTTTGGGTGCTCAATACCGATGCCCAAGCTCTGTTGAACGCATCAGCAAATCAAAGGGTGCAGCTCGGCATGAAGCTCACCCGCGGCCTTGGTGCAGGCGGCAATCCAGCGATCGGCCAGAAAGCGGCAGAGGAATCAAGGATCGAATTACAGCAAGCC
>NZ_JAGQEK010000017.1 GCF_024346075.1 Synechococcus sp. Cruz CV12-2-Slac-r | reverse complement strand
TTAGTTGGTGTTTCCCGCTATCTCTATTCAAAAGATGGCGTTAAGTTCCTGCAGGATCAAACCCGCAGCTACTTCCCTTACTGGGCACAAAAAGCAACAGCAGTTCAAGCTTTGCGTTCTGCAATCATCCTCGCTTCTGTAGACGGCAAACTGTCTTCTGCTGCGATTATGAAGAACTTGCCTGTTGATTTCCGTTTGGCTGATACCTGCACCACATTTGATGGCAAGCAGAATATCTGTGCAAAAGGCAAGTGTAAGGGCGAAGCTCAGTGCAGCTCACTGCTTTCTTGGTATGTGTTCTTGCCTGCTTGTATTCAAGCCAATCAAGTGATCGATAAAGTAACTGCCCGTTCCGCTGGAGCCAGCGCCGCCCCTGCTGCCGTTCGTGGCCTTTGGTAATTAGTTGATCTTTTGATCAGTTAATTTACGTTTTTATAAACCCCGCCTCAGGGCGGGGTTTTTTTGTGCTGTTAAACGCTGATGTATCAGGGGTTGAATCAGTTTGACACCCAGCTGATGCTGGTAGCAATTTTCAAGTTCAGTTAATAATTCACCTGCGAAGTTGTTAAGCCACCAGCAACGGTATTTACTTTCGGGGTTAAACCACTGCTCCAGTAATTGGGGGCTAATAATAAATTCAACCTGTTCCAGCCATTTATCTACAGAAGCCACCCAGCCAGAACTTTTCAATTGGTTCTCAAGCGGTTGCTTAAAAGCTTCATTATTAAGCCATTCTTTTTCTAATTGACACATCTCAATTTGCAGGCTGTTTATCCAGCCCAAAGACCCCTTAGGCAATAGATTCAATGGCCCTAATTCCCTGTGGCTATTTAGAAAAGTAAGGCGACCATCTTCAGTTAGTAGTAAATCTAACTGATTAAGCCATTTCTCTCTTTCGTTGGGAGATGCGCCCTTGAGTAGATTGCGTCCAATAATAAGTTCAAACTTCTCACCTTCTTGTAGTTGCAGATGAAGTTGGTCGAGGCAATGGGGCTCAGTTTGATAAATAATAGGCTTTTGTAGCTGATCAAGCACCTGTAATTGGGCCTCAAGTTTGGTAGCAGTTTCGCGATCCTCCACCTGCAAACTCACACCACCTTCCGGGGCAAGTTTCATTGCAGGTAGCGCCCAGAACAAAGATTGACAATTTAAAACCAATACTCTGTGATGGCGCTCTAGGGGGATTCCCTGCCAAAAACGTTGCTGCAAAAGCTGTAAGCGTTCTCCTGCTTGCACCATTTGTCGCTTTAACCAGCGTTCAAGGCTTGGGGTGCTAGGGCTACTGCTAACAATTTCACCTTGCTCAATCCCCCATTCAGCGGCTGCTGATAATTGGGCAGCTCGTTGCCATTGCAATTGTTGGCTGCGTTCCGCCTCCCAGCCGCTTTTACCTGGTTGCCAAAATATTTGCCCTTGAAGTGTCTCCGGTAAATATTGCTGAGCTACCCAATGTTCTGAATATGCATGGGGATAGCGGTAGCCCTTTCCATCTCCAAAAGCCGCCCCATCTCGATGGGAATCGCGTAGATGGCTGGGAATTAACTGAGCTTTTTCTTCTTTTAGGCTGCGAACCGCATCAAAAAATCCAAGAATGCTGTTACTTTTATTTGTATTTGTTAAATACAATGTGGCCTGTACTAATGGATAGATACCCTCTGGTAATCCGATCCGATCAAATGCTGCTGCGCATGCTTCCACAACTACTATTCCCTGGGGATCGGCAAGGCCAATATCTTCACCCGCAGCAATCAATAAGCGGCGAAATATAAAACGCGGATCTTCTCCAGCTTCTATCATTCTTGCCAGCCAAAATAAAGCAGCATCAGGATCGCTTCCACGTATGGATTTAATAAAGGCGCTGATAGTATCAAAATGAGCATCTCCTTGTTTGTCATATAGAACCGCCTGTTGCTGAATGGATTGCTCTGCCACCTCTAAATTAATTTCAATTAAGCCTTGGCTATCTGGCTGGCTGCTTTCTACTGCCAACTCCAATGCATTTAGCAAAGTTCGGGCATCGCCCCCTGCTACAGCTATCAGATGGCTGCGAGCTTCTTCACTTATTAATATATTGCGATTGCCAAATCCCATTTCTTGATCGCTAAGAGCGCGGCAGATTACCTGATCTAAATGTTTACTAGTTAAAGGTTGTAATCGAAATAATCTCGATCTACTTACTAAGGCTTTATTTACTTCAAAGAAAGGATTTTCAGTGGTGGCACCAATAAGAGTTACGGTGCCATTTTCCACCCAGGGCAGCAGGGCATCCTGTTGGGATTTATTAAATCTATGCACTTCATCAATAAACAGCAAGGTGCGTAAACCGTGGCGGCCTAATTTTTCTTGCGCTTGTTCAATTGCATCCTTAAGTTCACGAATTCCAGCTAATACTGCATTGAGGCTGCAGAAGTAGGAACGGGTACTGTTTGCAATTATCCGCGCCAGGCTTGTTTTACCTGTGCCTGGGGGGCCATGAAAAATGATGCTCCCTAGGCAGTCTGCTTCGATCGCTCGCCGCAATAAACGGCCTGCACCAAGGATTTCGTCTTGGCCGATGAAGTCTTTTAAGCAAAGCGGCCGCATCCGCTCAGCTAATGGGGCTTGCCTTTGCAGAAGCTGTTCCCGCTGGTGGCTGAACAAATCCATGCAAATACTTTGCCGTTCTTAGTGAAGAGATGGCAGGCTTAGACCATCTGATTTAGTTTTGTGCGTTTTTTGCTTGCGGCGCTATTGCTGTTGGGGTTGCCCCTCACTGGATGCAGCCCCAAGGAGCCCCGCAAAAAGCCTTTACCAGTATCCACACTGCAGGTTCAACCAGCCACTTTTCAAGACCTTGGTGATTACACCAGCACCCTTGAAGCTGTAGATGAGGTGAAGATGGCGGCGGTTAGCAGTGGAAGGGTGCAGGCGCGTTTAGTGCGGGCTGGCGATCAAGTGAATGCAGGCCAAGAGTTATTGCGTTTGCGGGTTAGGGAGCGTTCAGCAGATGTGCAACAAGCCCAAGCTGCTGTAGCCCGTAGTAAGGCTGGTGTGGCAGAAGTGAGGGCAAAGCTTGAAAAAGACAAATCAAATTTTCAGCGCTACAACTATTTGAAAGGCCAAGGGGCAAGTAGTGCCCAGGAGCTAGATGGTTATCGATCTCAATACCTTGCCCAGCAGGCCAGCCTCAAGGCATCAATAGATGGAGTGGCTGCAGCTAATGCGGAATTAGAGGTGGCGCGATCGCGCTTATCAGACAAACTCGTAACAGCCCCTATCGCAGGCCAAGTTGGCGACATCCTGGTGAAGGTTGGTGATGTTGTTAAGGAGGGTGATCCATTCACAAGCATTATTCGCAACGACCGCTTATTAACCCGTATTGAAATTCCATCTAATTTAAGCTCCCGCACGAAGATTGGCCTGCCTGTGTGGTTGAGGGATACCAGCGGAACAAAAGTTTTAGCCAAGGGCCGGATTAGTTTCGTAAGCCCAGTTGTGAATACTGTTAGTCAGGGATTGCTTGCAAAAGCTGAATTTATCAATCCTCAAGGTAGATTGCGCAGTGGAGAGCGGGTGCGTACCCAGGTTGAATTCGGCTCACAACAACAATTAGCGGTACCTTTTTCAGCTGTTATACAAACAGCGGGTCAAAGTTTTGTTTATGTGTTGGGCAGCGCAAAGCAATTGCCGATTTATCTTAGGAATAAACTTGAAATTCCAGCAGAAGCATCGGTTGCGATAAAGCTGCCGGTGCGCTTGGGAGCTTTGCAAAATAATTGTTATCCAGTGTTGGCAGGAATAAAGCTTGGCGACAGATTGATCGCAAGCAATATTCTGAATTTACGTAATGGCACTGCAGTAAAAGCGCGCTCGAGTCGTCAAGGAATAGCATTGTGTAGATCCGCGCGTTGACATTAAATTAGCACTCAGTTATGATAATAAAATCTGATGTATCCACTTCGCCATTTCATTGCATGAGACTTGCAAATAGTTATTTGGGCCTGGCCCTTTTAATCGGGATTGTTGGCTGTGGAGTGCCTAAACCCGTTGCGCAGCCGGCGCCAAAATTTAAATTTCTATTTCCAGCTAGCAGTATCTTTAATGATCAAGCAACCTACCAAAGCACATTGGAATCTATTAGCAATGTTCCTCTTGCTGCAGAGATAAGCGGCAGAATTGTTGCGATGCCGATGCGAGAAGGTCAAAGAGTTCAAAAGGGAACTCCACTTTTTACCCTTGATCAAATTCAGCAAAGGGCTGCAGTTGATTCTTCTCTGGCCGAAGCTAGAAAGGATTTGGTTAATGCAGAGCGTTATATCTTTCTAAATAACCAGGGAGCAGTATCTACTAAAGATCGCGATTACTATGTAACCGCCGCTATTCAAAGCGCCGATCAAGCAAGATCTGAGAAAGCCACTCTTGGCTATAAGAATGTTGTTTCTCCCATTGCTGGAATGGTTGGTAATATCAATCACAAGCTTGGTTCAGTTGTGAATGCTGGCGAATCAATAGTAAATATTGTTGATAATAGCCGCCTATGGTTGAGGCTTGATATTCCAGGTGAGCTTACCTATCGATTGAAGTTAGGCATGCCTGTTCAACTGCAGATCCCCAATAATTCCAATTTAAAAGCTAATGGAGCTTTAACTTTTATCGCACCTGCATTGGATAAGCAGACACAAACTCTTTTGGTGAAAGCTACATTTAATAACCCCAGCGGCCAGCTTCGAAATAATCAAAGAGTTAGCGCAAAGTTGCTATTTAATTCTGTTAAAAGCTTATCTATTCCTGAGGCTTCAGTATTTCTTCAAGCAGGTCAAACATTTGTTTTTATAGCTGTTCCGCCTGAGCAAGCTAAGCGAATGCTGGGCCGGCCGTTAAGCAAGGAGGCGGTAGCCGGATCCTTGGTGGCTTTGCAAGTTCCAGTTGAACTTGGCACTTTAGAAAATGGTGTCTTTCCAGTAAAAAAAGGGCTAACTAAATCTGATCGCTTGGTATTAGGTAATCTTGCTCAAATAACTAGTGGCAATGTGGTGGCATCAAAATGAGCCTATCTGATACCTTTATTCGCCGCCCGGTTCTCAGCACAGTTTGCAGCATATTAATTTTGATAGCTGGCCTTATTTGCTTGCCGTTGTTGCCAATTGAAAATCTACCTAATATTGCACCGCCTACTATTCAAGTTACTGCTAATCTTCCCGGCGCCGATGCAACTACTGTTGAAAGTGCGGTTACTGGTCCCTTGGAGGAGCAGATTAATGGCGCTCCTGGTATGGACTATATTACTTCAAATAGCACAGGTGAAGGTGTTAGTCAGATAAATATTTATTTCAAGCCAGAAACAAATCCTGATATCGATCAAGTTAATGTATTGAACCGTGTTCAAACTGCTAGCGCTCAGTTGCCCGAGCAGGTAAATGCCCAAGGCGTTACGGTTCAACAAACTGCAAGTAGTTATTTAATGGTTTATAATCTAACTTCAACTGAGGGCCAATTTGATCGTAATTATTTAAATGGTCTCTATCAATTAAACCTGGCTTATCCCCTTGCTAGAGCCGAGGGTGTCGGACAGGTTAATGTTTTCGGAAGCAGTAATCCAGCTTACAGGCTGTGGGTTGATCCACTAAAACTAGCTCGCTTTAATCTAACGGTTTTAGATGTTACTAATGCATTAAAATCTCAAAATCAAATCGTTATTGGTGGATTTATTGGTGGCCCCCCTTCAACAGCTTCCAACCGATCCACATTTCCTATCCTGGTTGAAGGCAATTTAAAAACCGTTGAAGATTTTGAAAACTTGATTCTGAGTACTGGTCCGAGCGGCTCTGATACAGCTAAGGGGCCAGATGGCAGCTTGATAAGGCTTCGTGATGTTGGTAGAGCTGAATATGCATTCCAAAATTTCTTTCAATCTGCCGAAAATGTTTTAACAGGTAATCCTTGTATTGGATTTGGTGTGATTCAGTTGCCGGGCACCAACGCAATATCAACGGCTAAGGCTGTTAACCAAGTGCTAGCTGGTTTCAGTTCAACTTTACCTCCTGGTGTTGTATTGGAGAAGGTATTTGATCAAACCGATTTTATTAATGCGTCTATATATGGCGCACTAGACGCCCTTCGTGATGCAATTGTATTAGTTCTTTTGATTATCTTTCTTTTCCTGCAAGACTGGAAGGCAACGATGGTGCCAGCTTTGGCACTGCCAATTGCATTGTTAGGTGCGTTGGTTTTTGTAAAAGCATTTGGTTTCTCAATTAATGAACTTACTCTTTTAGGTATTATTCTTGCCACAGGCTTGGTAGTTGATGATGCAATTGTTGTTGTAGAGGCGGTTTCAGCTAAAATTGAAGCTGGAGATAAGCCTTTTGCTGCAGCTTCTAATGCAATGAAGGAATTGACTGGAGCTATTATGGCCACAGCTTTAGTATTAATGGCTGTATTCGTTCCAGTTACCTTTTTCCCAGGCGCAACCGGTGTTATCTATCGCCAATTTGCCCTCACAATTGTGTTCGCAATTATCGTTAGTACCTTCAACGCAATAACAGGCAAACCGTTGCAATCGGCGCTTTTATTGGGTGGTGGTAAGACGAATCCAAGCGGTTGGCACTGGATTGTAATTGCAGGTTTGTTTGGGGCTGGCTATGGCTATCTATTTGGAGGCTGGATTTGGAGTTTCGGATTTGGTTTGTTTGGGGCAGTTGTTGGTGGGTTTCTCCAACCTATTTTTAAAACATTTAATCGTTTCTTTGAGGGTTTACAAAGGGGGTATAGCTCACTTCTCAGTAAGGCGATTCGTCTGCGTAAAGTATTAATTGCATTTTTGCTCGGCGGAATTGTCTTAACTGGGTTTGCTTTTGTTGCTATTCCCACAGGATTTGTGCCCACTGAGGATCAAGGTTATGGCTTAGGTATTATTCAGTTGCCGCCTCAGGCATCTATTGAGGCCACGATGGAAATAGCAGCTAGCGTAAGAAAAGTTGTGTCGAGTGAACCGGATGTTATCAGTGGTGAAGTTGTGGGTGGTGCTGGTTTTAATGGCGGTTCTTTAAACCAAGGCTTGTTCTTTTTTGGTTTGAAGCCAATCGAAGAGCGCACTAGTGCTGATCAATCAGCAGGGGCAATCATCCGCCGTATGAATAAGAAATTTCGTGAAATTCCTGGAGCACTTGTTTTAGCCCAACCCCCCGCGGCTGTTCCAGGATTTAGCGCTCAAGGTGGTGTTTCTTTTCAATTTAACGACTTAAGTAACGGTGGTTACTCTTTTACCGATCTTAGTAAATTATCTGGGCAACTTATTCGCCGTTCTTTAGCAACAGGCGATTATTTTAATCTTTATACTCAATTTATTAGTAATGCTCCGGCTTGGAGGTTGGAGCCTGATCGAGATCGTATGGCTTCAATGAACGTGGATTTTGGCTCTGCCATGCAGGTTTTGGGAGCCCTTAATGGCGGTATGTTTGTTAATCAAACCTATGAAGATGGTCAATATCGACAGGTTTATGTGCAGGCTGAAGGGAGTAAACGTGCAGTTGTTCAGGATCTAAATAATCTTTATGTTCCCAATTCAGCTGGCGAACAGGTGCCGCTTAGTAACTTATTTAAGATTAAGCTTGACAGCTCTCCACCAATAATAAGCCATTACAATCTATATCGTTCTGTTCTAATCCAAGGAGTTGAGGCAATCGGTAAGAGTAGTGGCCAAGCTATAGATACATTATCCAACAATTTTAGGCAACTTAATTTTAGTAATATTGGTTCTGCTTGGTCTTCCTTAAGTAGATCAGAGGTTGCGGCTGGTTCTCTTGCAGCTCTTGTTTTTGCCCTTGGCATTGTTGTTGTATTTCTTGTTTTATCTGCTCAATATGGAAGTTATCTAGACCCACTTGTAATTTTAATGACCGTACCTTTGGCTATGTTGGGAGCATTAATATTTCTTGTAATGATGGGACAAGTTAATAACGTATACGCGCAGGTTGGTTTGGTTACCTTAATTGGTTTAGCTGCAAAGAATGGCATCTTAATTGTTGATCTTGCTAACCAACGGATGCAATCTGGTTTGGATGCCATCGAGGCTGTTCAAGGGGCTGCGGAATCAAGATTAAGACCAATTTTAATGACAGCTTCCGCAGCTCTTTCAGGTTTCTTCCCCTTGGTAGTTGCTTCTGGTGCCGGCGCCTTGAGCCAGCGTTCCGTTGGTTCTGTGATCTTTGGGGGCTTATTGGTTGCAACAGTGATGAGTTTATTTGTCGTGCCTGCGTTTTATGTATTTATTAAAAATCTAGAATCCCGCTGGTTTCCTGCTGCAACATAATGCCTCTACCTCCTCCCCTTGGTTACAAGTTCCCGCAGCAATCAAAGATTGACAAACGCCGTGTGTTGTTGTCTTGTTTGATATTTACTTTTTTAGCGGCAGTTCTTTTTATTTTGTTTCAACGAGCAAATCGTGTGCCTGGTTCATTAGAACAACCGATAGCAATTCACTCTTTTCTGCTTGTAGTTTTAGGTGCTGGAGCTTGCGGTTTTTGGGGTGAATCTATGCGCCAGCTCTCATTGATCGCAAGATCAAAGGATTCTATCGAATAACTTATTTTGTTTCATGATTAATTTAAGATCACTTTAAGATTACTTATGTAATTACTGTTGGTTTATCCATTCCGGTGCCAAGGCGTATTCCAGCCAGGCTGTCGGCTGCATTAATCATTGCTCCGAGGGCAACTTGAGGATCTTCTTGTAAATTCCCAGCCTGGGAAACATAGCGTTCTACGTAGAGTCGTAATGTCGCGCCCTGGGTGCCAGTGCCTGAAAGCCGCAAGATTACTCTGCTCCCATCTTCTATTAACAACCTCAATCCCTGCTGTTCAGTGAGTGATCCATCAACAGGATCTGTGTAACTAAAATCGTCGGCTAAAGCGATTTTGCTGTTAGCAAATTGCTCGCCTTTAAGATTGGTTAGGCGGCTTTTTAGGTTGTTGTATAGGCTGTGGGCGCGATCGCTATCCACGCCCTCATAATCGTGGCGCGAATAGTAGTGACGGCCATAATGATTCCAATGCTCATTCATTATTTCTTTTACTGTACACTTGCGCTTTGCTAATATTGTTAACCAGAATAATACCGCCCACAGCCCATCTTTTTCGCGGATATGATTACTTCCAGTGCCAAAGCTCTCTTCTCCGCATATTGTTATTTCAGCTGAATCAAGTAGATTGCCAAAGAATTTCCAACCTGTTGGGGTTTCAAAGCATTTAATCCCTAGTTGTTTTGCCACCAGATCAACTGCTGCACTGGTTGGCATGGAGCGGGCGACTCCCGCCAATCCATTTGCATACCCTTTTGCTAAAGATGCATTGGCCGTTATTACTGCCAAACTATCACTTGGATTAACAAAACAACGCTGCCCGAGGATCATGTTGCGATCTCCATCACCATCGCAAGCTGCACCAAATCGATAGTTATCCCCCTCTAAAAGCAAGCTGGCCAGTTTATTAGCGTAGGTGAGATTTGGATCTGGATGTCCGCCACCAAAATCCTCAAGTGGAATGCCATTACGCACAGATCCAGCGGGCGCCCCCAGGCGCTGTTCAAGTAATTGCACTGCATAGGGTCCTGTAACTGCATGCATTGCATCAAATGCAAGCGGCCAATCTGATTTAAGTAGATCGCCTAATAAATCAAAGTCAAATAAATTCTCCATTAATTTAAGGTAGTCTGTAACTCCGTCTATAACTTCAACATCAAGTTCTTCGAATTTGTATACTCCAATCTTATCTAGTGCGATCTCTGGCAATTTTTTAAAGCTGTAGCTGTTTAAGTTTTTGCTGCATTCGAAAATTTCGTTGGTTAGCGATTCAGGCGCTGGCCCCCCATTGGCCCCGTTTAGCTTTACCCCAAAATCCCCATCAGGGCCGCCGGGATTGTGGCTAGCACTCAGGATGATGCCGCCGATTGCTTTTTTTTCTCTTATTAAATGAGAAGCTGCTGGTGTGCTGAGAATTCCGTCTGTTGTGAGTATTAATTTGGCAAGGCCATGGCTGGCTGCAATTCCAGCGATCACCTGTATTGCTTTCCTGTTGCCATAACGTCCGTCGCCCCCCACCACGAGGGTGCCCCCTTGAACCCCTGGCAGCACCTGCAGAATCGCTTCAATAAAGCTTTCGAGGTAGTGGGTTTGGCCGAAATGTTTTGTGCTTTTACGAAGGCCTGAGGTGCCCGGTTTTTGGTCTTGAAATGGCTGGCTGAGCTGGATCCTTTGAATTGTGGAATTGGAGGATGTGGTCACCGTGGCTCATCAGCTCATCACAATCTAGAGCTAGGTGCTTTAAGGCTTGGCTATTGTGTAGGAAATAGTTGCTGATTCAAAATGCTTCACAAAAGAAAGTTACGGGTTAAAGCCGCATTTATTGTGCTCGCTCTACAGGCTTTATCGATGTTGTTGGTTCCTTTGCGTGCAGATGCCGAGTTGCCTTATCCGCAGGCGATTCTGAAAGCTAAAGAGGCAGCAGATGCTGTATTGGGTCGCACTGGCACTGAAGGCTGTTTGCAAGGCAAATTAATGAATGCGATGGTTGCACTTTCTTATAGTTGCGATGCGGCAGGTAAGAAAAATAATGTTTGCAATCTTGCAGACAATTTTATTATGGCTGGTGTGCCTCCTTTAGCTCAGATGGATGATGTATCTCAGCAATTCCTTAAACTCAGCGCTTTTTAACCCCTGGTGGTAATTCGCTTGGGGATTCGGTTTTATTTGTTTCTCTTTTAATGCAAAGAGCTAATAAATCCGTTGCTTTGTTTAATAGAAATTCTTTCCGATCAAAATCATTCGTGGCTGCCACTTTTGCTTTTGACGCTATTGTGAAAGCAGTATCTTTGCAAAGTGCCGTTGCAAACGGACGATCCAATAATTTATCTGCCAATTTTCTTGCAGCTAGGCAACCAGCTTCTTGGTTGCGTTGGGCACATTCCACAACTGCGTCGAAGGTGGGTTTTAGATCTGTTTTGCTGAGGGGTGCCCGCTCCTCCTCTAATTGTTTTGGGGTTTGGCGTTGTTGAGCTGTTGAAGGAGTTGCGCTTAATCCAACCAGGGCTAATCCAATTAGTAGGAGCGATCTCATTTCGATGGTTTGGAGTTTGTAATTGAGCTAACTCTGCCACAGAAGCGGATGGAATTTTCTATTTTTCTCTCTAGTTTTGTCGAAACTCCAAGAATTGCTCCCCCCCAGAGGCGCTCCATTTCGCGAGTGAAATGTCTTGCTAATTCAGCTGAGTGAAGAATCACCAATGTTTCATCGTTGCTGTAGGCGGCGCTGGGGCTCCAATTGAAGGAGCCGCTAATTACTATTTTTTCATCAATAATTGCTACTTTATGATGAAGTTTGTCTCCAGTGGCAAGCTTAGGGATACCAACAGTATTAGTTGGCTTCTGCCAGGGTTTATTGTTCAGCTCAGTTTTGCAGTTTTTACCTGCTAAACTTATACCCATAATATCTAGTAATTCTGAATAGCTTCGACTGGCAAAACCAGGATCAACCAATGCGCGCAATTTAACTCCAGCCTTCACTCGCTCCTCTAAAATTCCGGTTAGTTCTTGTGCTGAAAATACAAATAGTGCAAGATCAATCTTTTGCTTTGCGCTCGCAAGTGTTTCCCGGATTAGATTTATTCCATTCTCTGGATTATTGCGTTTATGCGGTGCAAATAATATCTGCACCCTTGTATCTCCCACCATTGCTTCCTCAAGTGTTGCTGCCTGCTTGTTTAGGCCAAATTGATTGCTCCATAATTTTTCAAATTCTTTTTTAAATATTTGGGCAATGGTTGGATTATTTATGCGTATCAGATGGTTTGCATTGCCTCTTGTTTTTGGCGCTGCTGCGTCTCCATGGATATCTGAATTACTAAAATTTGAAGATCCAAAAATCACTTGCTTTTGATCAATCACTATAAATTTATGATGCATAAGCCCACTTCCTTTGCTGCCATCAGCGGTGTCGTCTTTTATGGGCACGCTTGCAGTTTCTAGTAATGCAATGGCATCGCCGTTATAGCGTTCGGATGCTGTGAGCTGGCCATCATTGTTTGAATCCGCTAGAGCAGCGAGTTGCAGCAGTCTTTGTTGTTGATGGGGCGGCAGGCCGGCGGCGTGTATTTTGCTCCATGCTTTGCGGTATTGATCTTCAACCACCACCTTTACCTTTACCCCTGCTTTGTGTTTTGCAGCAAGTGCAACTGCCACCCTAGGCAAGGATAATTCTTGCACCGCTAAGAGAATTTCGTACTCTGCTCCATTTATGCTTTCAATAATTAAGGCTTCAAGATTTTCTCCTGGGCGTTGTTTGCCATTGATAGGGCTGCGATAATCCTTTGCGCTTAGCTGATTAAAACGCAGTTCTATATCTTTAGGCAGTGCTAATTGCTCAGTTTGATTTGGCTGATAGCTTGCTGTTGCACTGCAACCTGTACAAACTAGTCCAATAAAAATACTTCTTACTATTTTTTCGGTACTTTTGCTAGTTGTTTGAATAAAGCCCAAAGCATACATTACATCTAAGGACAGTGTTCCACGTTTATGAATAATGTTGCTTTATTGAATTTTTATGATTTAGCTGTGCTCTGGCATCTGCGCAAAGCGCAGCATTAATGCAAACCATAGGCAAATGAGTAATAAAATTAAACCAACACCTGCTCCAATTCCAGCTTGTTTCATTACCAATGCAACTGCAATTGGCAGGCCGAGGGAACCGGCTACGGGCACCACCAACACTAAAAAGCGTTTTGCTCCCACTAACTAAAACCACTCAGACTTTGCTTGTTCCGGGGTATTGCTGTTGTCTTCAGGGGTGGTGCGTTCAAATTCAAGGGTGATGTTGCGGGTTTGTTCTCCATCTACTGCAACAGCTTTTATTGGATAATTTTGCTGCCCATCACGGAAAGGTACTTGCACTCTAAAGGTGCCATCTGCTGATAGGGGCACGATTTCTTCGCCAATGGTAAGGGTGGCCGCTGGGTCTGTAGCTCCATAAACAATCAACTCAGCATCTGCAACAAGCCAAAAAGAGCGTTGCCGCGATGCCACTCCGCCAATTCCGCTCTCATTTCTGCCGCTGGCCCAACGGCCAATGCCGGAATCGTTCAAACCATGGTTTGAAGCTTTGCTGTCGTCTGTTTCATGGAAGGCTTCTGAGCCCCTGCCAAGGCGGCGCCAGCGTACGGTTGCATTCTGGTACAAGCGTTCGTGCAGGCTGCTGTCACCAGACTCCGCTGGTGCAGGCAGGGTTGTTGGAGCAGCATCCAGGGAAAAGGGTACGAATTGATCAAGGATTTGTTCGCTTGGATGTAAGGCTGGCACCCTGGCAACAGCCGAAAAAGCTAATGAAAACCAGCCTCCATCGGTTTTGCGGTATCCCAGTTCAACGCGGTAATCGCGATCGCTGAGCGGTACAGGTAGATACCACTCGGTTGCGTTGCCGTCTACAACCACCTCTTGAAGGGTGTGGGGATGGCTGGCACCAGTTTGAAGGCCCGTTACGTCTGAAACCCGCAAACATAGTTGGCGTGCCCCGGCGGCAGTGGCGGCGTTACGGCTTTCGCCAGAGATATCCCAAAACACATAAGCCCACTGTGGATCTCTTGGTAGAAACACCACCCTTGTTTCAGCTAGTGGTAGGGGAGTATCGCCAAAGCTTGTTTCCATCTCAGCCAATGAAATGGCTGTTTCAAGGCGGGTGCGTCCGGTGCTGAATTCCTGCTGTTGGCTGATGGCATCGAGCAGCTCCTCCTTGGTTTTACGGCTGTATAAACCAACACCTAGATCACCAGCAACCCTTCTCAATTGGCGCAATGTGAGACGGGCCAAAGACGAAAAGGTTTGGTTTCCCACGATTTAAAGGATTGCTTTGGGATCACTTTGGCTTTAGTTACCGAAATCCACAACCGGGTAGAGGGCCTGGGTCAGCAATTGCTGATTCTTAAATTATGGATAAAGGCCCTTAACCTTTGCCCTCACTAGCGGCCGATGCTGCGGTAGGGCACTTTGGCCAGGAAGTTTTCTGAGATCTCACCTGCAGCAGCAGATGTGCGTAGAGCTGGCAAGGAGCGTACCCATGGCATGTAGTCCTCTGGGTAACCGCCGCGCTTTTGACGCGCCCTGGCAGGTAATGCGCGGGCTTTGCCGGTGTAAACGACCTGAGGAAAGCCCAGGATTTTGCGGTAGTAAGCGTCGTAGCGCGGGCTTGTGATGTTGAAAGGAGTCTCACCCAGATCACGGGAGCCCACAACGCGGTTGCGTTGATATGGCACCGTATCGAATCCAAAGGCATTCAGGTATTCATCGCTGTTGATGAGGTCGTCAACCATGCCCACTACGCCTCGGGTCATGATCACTGCGGCCCAGGCGATTTCTTCGCTCTTACCGTGGGTGGTTCGGCCTAGCAACTTTTCCACAAGGTGGCGAACTACTTTGTAATTGCTATTCAGGTTGTAGAAGCTGCGGTTAAACGTGTCGGAAAGGCAAAGGGAGCGAACAAAGTCGCGAACAGTGATTTGGCCATTGCGCAGCTGGCTTTCAAGGAAACGATCGCGGTCCACCTTGAAGGCATGAAAAAAGATTTGGCGATAGGCGGCTTCGATAACGAAGCCCAGCTCCTGAAGGCCCAGGGTTCTATCAAGGGCTACGGCCTTGGGATCCTCATCTGATCCAACCCGAAATGGCTCAACTCGGGCATTTTTTGTGGTGGGCGCGTAAGACAGAAGGGGCAAGGCCACGCGTGATCAACATCTATTAAACAGATCGTATAAGTACTCCAGTCTTTAGAAGCTTTAGTGCAGCCCTGCACTCACAGACCGTAACTTTAGGAATTGTGCTGTTGGCTCCCTTACCAACCCAGAATCGAAGTGGGCATCTCAATGTTTGCTATGGATTTAGGGGTTACAGCAGCGCTGTCAAGCCTGGTTTCCATGCATAAAGACGCTGTATTCGATAAGCCCTCCACAGTGCTGCTGCGCAAGCGGATGTTGGGTCCTACAAACCAAAATCTTTCAACGCTGTTCATTGTTTCGTAACTGGTGGTTAGCCAAAGGCTGCCGCTTTCATCCAAGCGGAAGTGCCCAGCCACCGGCGCTGTTTCGGCATAACCCCGATCCCTCAGCAGCAAGCCCTGTTTGCCCTCCAGGTCTTTTGGGATTAAGGCAAACATGCTCTCCCCTTCATGTTCTTCGCCATGTTTATCCCATGCCATCGAGCCCCCCCAGCGCACATGGCAGCCGCCAACCACATGGTTTGGTTCTTGGCCGTGCAGGGTGGCCATCGCTGCCAAACGGCAATCATCGAGCGCAAGCATCGAAACCTCAATCAATGAGCCACCAGCTTCCGCACGACGATGCAGCAGGTGATGGCTGGTGCGTTGAGAGCGCCAACTCCCTGCGCTTAATTGAAAAAAGCCAAGGGCGTTGCTGATCGTTGCGGTGCTTTGTTCCATGAAAAATTTGGATTTAAAATTGCTTTATGAAAGCGGTTCAAGCCGAAACCCACAGGCATGGCCGCCCTCCAGCTTCCAGTGCACCCTTTCAACGGCGCAATCTGGAAAAGTGTGGCGCATCAGTTGCAATTCCTGGTCGCAGATCACCGGAAAAGCCTCAGCCACTCTTAAAACGGAACAGTGATATTCCTGCAACATCCAACTCCTGCCGCCGGGCTCTGCTTCGCAATCAGCCACATAACCCTCCTTGCGCCTTAGCTCCACTAACTTCTCAAGCCTGTGCCCTAGGGCACCAGCACCGATCAAAAGGCGATAGCTGTTGGCTTGCCGTTCTGCCTGGTTGTAAAGCAGGGCTTGCACCTCGTTGGAACTGAGGCTTTGGCTTAGCGATTGCAATAAGCCAAGGGCAAAATGCTCGCTGCCATCAGGGAAATGGCCTCTTCCCGCGCTAGTTAAACGCCAGCGATTACTCGGCCTCCCCCTACCAAGGGTTTGGGGGCTTGCTTCCACAAAACCCTTTTCCTCGAGGCTGCGTAGATGGCGACGCATCACTTGCACTGATATTGCTAGTTGCGCCGCCAACTCAGCTGCACTGCACTCCCCCTGGCGTAACAGCAACGTAAGTGCCGCCTCGTGTGTAGAAGCTGGAGAGCTAATGATCATTTCTCCAACCCGTCATTAAGCTCCAGCCTGCCATCAAGCCACGGCAATTGTGGAATCCAAATAAATATCTTGAACCCTTTGGATCAAATCAACACCTTCTGCTAACGAACGTTGAAACGCTTTTCGGCCCATGATTAAGCCGCATCCACCAGCGCGCTTGTTAATCACTGCGGTACGCAAGGCATCGTGGAGATCATTGCGTCCGGCGGCCCCACCGCTATTAATTAACCCGATCCGACCGGCAAAACAATTGAGAACTTGATACCTACAAAGATCAATTGGGTTCTCACTGCTGAGCTCGCTGTAAACCCGCGCATCGGTCATGCCATATGTTTCGCCGAGGGCTTTTGCTACGGCTTCGTAGCCCCCATTGTTCTCAGGAAGTTTTTGTTTAATAATATCGGCACCAATTGTTACCCCGAGATGATTAGCTTGGCCGGTGAGATCAGCTGATAGGTGATAATCAGCTTCTGGTTGTTTAAAAAGCGGATTGCGCAGATAACACCAAAGCACAGTGGCTAATCCCCTTTGATGGGCATGTTCAAATAGGGCTGCAACTTGTTGCAGTTCACGATTGCAGTCGTCACTGCCGAAATAAATTGTGGCTCCAACAGCTACAGCACCCATGTTCCAGGCTTGATCTACAGAGGCAAATAGGATCTGTTCGTGGTTATTTGGGGCCGTTAACAGTTGGTTGTGGTTGAGCTTCAACAAAAAGGGAATGCGATGGGCCCAGCGCCTAGCCACCGAACCCAATACCCCAAGGGTGGAAGCCACAGCGCTACAACCTGCCTCCACGGCTAGTTCAACAATGGCTTCACTGTCGAAGTAACTGGGGTTGGGGCTAAAGGAATGGGCGGCAGAGTGCTCAATTCCTTGATCCACAGGCAGAATCGAGAGATATCCAGTGTTTGCAAGCCTGCCTGCCCCATAAAGCTGTTGCAAGCTGCGCAATACCTGAGGTGAACGATCGGAACAAGCAAAAAGACGACTCACGCCATCGCTACTTGGCAAATGCAGCAGCTCCTTAGAAACCTTGGCTTTGCTGTGGAGCAATAGTTCTGCTTCGCTACCGAGCAATTCTTCAATCGAGCAATTGGGCAATGCAGAAGGGGATGCCATGGCGTTAATAAAAGCTTTTTCGCAAGCTATTGGGGCAAGGGCAGCAATTAGTTAAGAGAAAGGTCGCGGCAGGTCATACCCTTGCTTTACTCTGGCTTTAGGAAACCAGGGTGTTTCGTAAATTCACCACCAGTAGCTCCATGGCTCACGACACCAACACCCCAGCTGTTTCAGAGAGTCTTGAGGTGATCCGGCGTTTTGCCGAAACCTATGCCCAGCGCACAGATACTTATTTCTGCAGCGATCTTGGCGTGACTGCGGTAGTGCTTGAGGGGTTGGCCCGCCACAAAGATGATTTGGGAGGCGCTTTATGTCCCTGCCGTCACTACGAAGACAAGCAAGCTGAGGTGGAGCAAGCCTTTTGGAATTGCCCTTGTGTACCAATGCGTGAGCGTAAAGAATGCCATTGCATGCTTTTCCTTACAGAAGACAATCCCTTTAGAGGTGAAGCTCAAACCATCACAATCCAAGAAATTCAAGCCCACACCGATAGTTAGATAGTTTCTCGATGACTCCTTCCTCCTCCACTACAACTCCGCCAACTCAGGTGGGATCAGATCTTAGTGTTTTAGTTTCTCAGCCTTATCGATATGGTTTTGTTACAGATATCGAAACTGAGAAAATCGCCAAAGGTTTAGATGAAGATGTGGTGAGGTTGATATCGGCCAAGAAACAGGAACCTGAATTTTTATTAAATTTTCGCTTAAAGGCTTTCCGTACTTGGCAACGCATGAAAGAGCCTGATTGGGCAGCTCTTGGATATCCTAAAATTGATTATCAAAATATTATTTACTATGCCGCTCCAAAACAGCAGCAAAAAAAAGCTAGCCTCGATGAAGTAGATCCTAAATTATTAGAAACCTTTGAGAAACTTGGAATTCCCTTAAGCGAACAAAAGCGTCTTAGCAATGTAGCCGTTGATGCCGTGTTTGACAGTGTTTCAATTGCTACAACCTATAAAAAGAAATTAGCCGAGGACGGCGTAATTTTTTGCTCGTTTACTGAGGCTGTTGAAGAGAATCCAGAGCTTATTGAACGTTATCTTGGTTCTGTTGTTCCAATCGGTGATAACTATTTTGCCGCTTTGAATTCTGCGGTGTTTAGTGATGGTTCTTTTGTATATATTCCAAAAGGGGTTGCATGTCCTATGGACCTCTCCACCTACTTTCGAATTAATAGTGGCGATACAGGT
>NZ_JAGQEK010000169.1 GCF_024346075.1 Synechococcus sp. Cruz CV12-2-Slac-r | reverse complement strand
CTTCCCATTAATTCGTGCCATTCATCGAGCACTACTCCATATAAATCAGCAAATAACTCATTTGCTTTTGGATTTGCCAGCAGCAGGCTTAGCGATTCAGGGGTGGTAATTAAAATTTGCGGTGGGCTACGCAGTTGTTTACCGCGCTCGTAACTGCCGGTGTCGCCATTGCGAATCCCCACTTGCAAGGGCCAGCCCATCTCTTCTATCGGCTTTTGAATCGCTAAGGCAAGATCGCGGCTTAGGGCTCGTAATGGGGTGACATAAAGCAGGTGCAGCCCTTTTTTGTGTTCTGCTGCCAGCAATTCAGCAATCGGACCCATTACAGCGGCATAGGTTTTGCCTGATCCGGTGGGTACTTGGATCAAGCCACTCTCCCCGCAAAGGTAGGCATCCCACGCTTCTTGTTGAAATGGCAGCGGCGTCCAGCCTTGCCGCTGGAACCAAGTAAGAATCGGATCCAAGCTGATCTGCTGTGCAGCGTTCACGGCAGTAGCAGTAGAGCCACTTCAGCGCTTAAACCAGGCCCAAAAGCCATCGCGATACAAGGGCCTGAAGCTGCTGATGAGCGCAATCGATCGATGATGAACAAAATCGTTGCCGAAGACATATTTCCGTGTTCGCGCAACACCGCCTGTGATTCAGCGATCTGATCAATGTTCAGCTCAAGGGCGTTTGCGCAGGCTTGCAGTAGCCGTGGACCACCCGGATGTATCGCCCAACTAACAATTTCTGCTATTCGATAGTTCTTGGCTATTAACCAACGCTCAAGCCAAGGTTTTAGCTGCGTGGCTATTGCCTCGGGCACTTTTGCTGAAAGGCCCATTTCAAAGCCATGGTTGCCGATCTGCCAATGCATCAGTTCCTCTGAATTAGGAATCAGCAGCGAACCTGAGGCGAGCAGGCTGGGATAGTTATCAGCTTCAGCTTTCTTGGCAGTAGCTATTAGGGCAGCAGCGCCATCGGCAAATAATGCGTTTGCTACCACTTTTTCTGGATCCCAGCCGTAATAGAGATGAAGGCTGCAGAGTTCCACTGCGCAAAGCAATACCACTGCCTCGGCATCGGCATCCACAAAAGCTTTGGCTACCCGCAAGCCGTTAAGGGCGCCATGGCACCCCATAAAACCCACATGGGTGCGTTGCACCTCTGGATCTAGGCCCAGTTGCTTGATTAAGTCCAAATCAAACCCTGGCGCTTGAAAGCCCGTGCAACACACAGTTACCAAATGGGTAATGCGGGTTGCTGCAATTTGCGCATCGGCTAGCGCCCCTTCAGCTGCAGCTAAGGCAAGAGGTGATGCATGGCGGGCATATTCAGCCATGCGGGCCGCGGTGCTGGGGTTCTCCTCGCCATAAAAAGGTATTTGCTCGCTGCTATTTCCCGTTGCCAGCACACTGGCGCGGCTTTGCACTTGAGTACGGCGCAAGATACGTTGCACCAAGCCGTTTTTTTTACTGCCCCTTGAGCTAACCCGCTCAGAAAGCAGTGCAGAATCAGCTTGGTTTACCTGATTTGGTGGCACTGCGGTGCCAATGCCGCGGATGTTCACGGTATCGCTACATGATTCAGCTGTGATACCAATTTTTTGGTGATAAGGGGTACGCGTTTGCTTAGGCCAAAGGCCAAAGCGGTTGCCAGAGGTTGTTGCAATAACAGTGCCATAGCCCGGCAGATGCGTTGGCGGCGTCCGATTTGTTTGCTTAAAACTCGCTGCCAGCGGCGCTCGATACTTTCACTCCAGCAAGCGATGCCTGTTAAAACCAAGGGCACCACTGCAGCTCCTGAAGTTAGAGCCCAGGCCATACCCTCCCCAGTGAAGGGTTCCACATAGCCGGCTGCATCTCCCAGCAGCAAAAAGCGCTCACCACCAACAACTGTGGAATGGCGCGTAAGTGCGGGGGTAACTTGCCAATCAGCTTGCTCTAGCCCCATCGGAATTGCAAAACCCGCGTTGAGTAGTACAGCGCGGGTTGCCTCTGCCGCTCCAAATGAATTGGTGTTGGTTTTTAGTGCATGGCGATCAAAGGCAGCGGCAATGTTTAAGTAACCGTCCTCTCGCTGCACCAGCCCCACATAGCCCTGTTTTGCGATTGCCATATGGATAACTCCAGCTGAATAAGTAGTTGCTGCATCCCTTATTACGCAACCGGCACCAAGCCGGGATTGATGCTTGATATGTAACTCTCCAGCTTCAGAGGCGGGTATGCAGCGATTCGCTAACCCCGCTGCAATAAGTACCACCTTGGCGCTTACCTGTTCAATATGTTTAGCGCCGAATTCCTGCAGGGTTACATTTCTTGCCCCCGCCGTTGCGGGCCCTAATAGTGCTGTGGTGCCACTGCGGAAGTGTGCTCCTGCGGCGATTGCAGCATCTACCAAAGCTTGATCGAATCGTTCCCGCGATAGTGCTATACCGCCAGGAAGTGCGATCGAACATTTTTTTCCTTTATGACCAAGCAATAGTTGATCTAAGGCAACACCCCCTTGCTGCTCGATTAGTTCGCTCTGGCCAACTGAAGCAAGTACTGCCTGGGCTTGAGCATTCAGGCAGCAACCACATACCTTCCAACGGGGAAAGTTGCGTTTTTCTACAAGCAACACTTGAATCCCTCTACGAGCAAGCTCGATCGCAGCTAAGGCCCCAGCGGGCCCCGCACCCACTACAACCACATCCCAATTTTCAATGGCTTCGCCTGAGATGTGGCGCTCCTTCAAAATTAATTGCCTTCCCAGCTCAGAAGGTAACGCTCAGGCCAGCAACGCTGCAGCTTTGCATTTTGAATTCCTGCTCTTTGGGTTAAAGCGCGTACCTCTTCGATTTGAAAGGCAGCCCTAACTGATAAAGGTCCATCGGTGTGAACCACCCATGATCTGCTAAGCAATCGGGTTCCGGCCCATGCCATTCCATAACCGAGACGGCTGCGAATTAGGTCTGTTAATAAAACCAAATACCGGGCCCGCTTGTTCATAATTTTAAGTAGCTGTTCTGCATCGGCGTTATTGAGGTGATGCAGGAATAGCGAACAGAACACCACATCAAAATCCTTTTCTTGATTTGATGCATCAAGCGCATCGGCGCAAAAAAATTCCAATTCCACCCCACGGCGTAGTGAATTTGCCTTTGCGATTTCAACAGCCTCAGGATTTATATCGAATGCGTGCAATTTTATTGCTAATCCCTTACGCCTGGCTTGTAATGCAAGATCGATTGCGGTATCACCGCCGCCGCAGGCAAGTTCAAGAATCTGCAGGGGCTTGTTTTCTTTTTCTCTTGCCAGTTTTTCAATGGGAGCAAGCAAACTTGCAGATGTGCCGCTGATGAAATTGATG
>NZ_JAGQEK010000168.1 GCF_024346075.1 Synechococcus sp. Cruz CV12-2-Slac-r | reverse complement strand
ATATTGTTGAATGCGCAGTGGATGGCAAAAATTCCCAGGCTGCCCTATGTGAATCTAAAAAAATTGATGGTTTTCCCAGTTGGGAGATTAATGGGAAACTTGATTCTGGCGTAAAACGCCTTAATCAATTAGCAGATCTCAGTGGTTTCCAAGGCCCCCGTTCTTTTTAAATATTTCTCGCTTGCATTACAGCCCCACGGCTGCAGTGCGAAGATTTTCCCCGCGTTTTTGCAAGCTGTGGCATTGCCAATAGGGCAACGGCAATGGTGCATCACGGCGGAAATGTCCGCCTCTGCTTTCTGTTCGGAAGGCCGCAGCCTGCAACAACAGCCGGCTCACTAAATTACGTTGGCGTTGATCCCAAAGCAGTTCAAATTTTTCTTGTTGTTTTGCGCTAACGCTATAAAGTTGCCCAGGCTTTTGAGCTAGAAAAGGTTTTAATTTTGCATCTAAATCTAAAAGATTTTGCAGCCCTTTAGCCTGCTTTTCTGCTTCCCTAAGGCTGCTGCCCCAGCGTTCAACCCCTGCCACTTGCCAGCAGAGTTGTTGTAGCTTTTTGCTGGCAAGCTGCGCTGTAATAGTTAAATTCGAATCGCATTGCCAATCAAGCGATTCAACGTTGTTATCTGAATTTGGGTTTGCTGCTGCGTTTATAGCAATAGGAGTTAAATCTTTCAATTGCCGTGCCATCACTAAACATTCGCTTAATGAATTACTTGCTAAGCGATTCGCACCATGAATTCCGCTGCTCGCCACCTCCCCTACGGCATATAAACCTTGAACCGATGTGGCTGCTTTTAAATCGGTAGCTACTCCCCCCATCCAGTAGTGGGCGGCCGGCGCCACCGGTAAAGGCTTATCCAAAGGTTCCAAGCCGAGCTGTTGGCAGCGCTTAATAATCATTGGAAATTGCTGCTGCAGCTTTGTTTTTCCCACGGGTTGTAGATCTAGCCATAGCCGCTGCGCCTTACTGCGTTTCATCTCCCGCACCATTGCTCGGCTCAATTGATCCCGCGGCAGCATTTCACTGGCATGGGCTCCGAGTGCTTCTCCATTGCTTTGCAATAAACGAGCCCCTTCCCCCCTGAGGGCCTCCGTTAAAAGGAAATGGGGCGCCCCGGGGTGCATCAAGGCGGTGGGATGAAATTGCACAAATTCAAGATCCCGCAGCACCGCCCCGGCTTCCCAGGCCATTGCCACCCCATCGCCTCTAGCTGTGCTGGGATTTGTGGTGTTTGCAAAAAGATCACCGCCACCACCGGTTGCTAGCACCACAGCTCCAGCCTGAAGCCATCCCAGCTGAGCGCCAAACAACAGCTGCAAGCCGCAACAACGGTTTGATTCAAGCCATAGCTGTAATACAAGGCCCCCTTGCAACCAGCAAACATTGGTCTGCTGCCTTACCCGTTGTTCGAGTAATTCCACCAGGGCGCGCCCTGTTTGATCTTGGGCGTGAAGCACCCGTCTTCTGCTGTGGGCAGCTTCCAAGGTGGTGCTTAATTGACTGCCATCTCGATCTAATGGGAGGCCAAGCTGCAACAGACGCTCAACGCAGTTTGGCGCTTCTTGTACCAGTAAATCCACCGCCGCCGGTTCGCATAAACCTGCACCTGCCTCAAGAGTGTCTGCTCGGTGCAGATGTGGGCTGTCGTCGTGGCCCACCGCTGCGGCAAGGCCTCCTTGGGCCCAGCGGCTGGCAGAACGCAGTTCACTATCGCGGCATAGCAGCAGCACCTTCAGGGCTTTTGGTAATTCCAAAGCAGCCATTAGGCCAGCTGCCCCTCCCCCCACTACCACCACATCCCAGGGGGCGAGGAAGGGATTAATGCTGGAAGATTGAGGGGAAGAAGCGATCAGCGGTATTGCCCGTCGTTGATGCGATCAAATCCTTCATTTAGGGCAATTTCAGGCTGGGTAACAGTGAAATTGGAGCGATATTTTTCAAATAATTCCTTTTGGCGCTCGCTTAGATCAAGTTTCAGCACATCATCAACTTCTTGATAGGGGCCACCCACAACGATCTTTCCAGCAAGGGTGGGATACATGCCTGGAAATTGCTGAAAGCGCCTTACTGAGGAGTTATTTAGATCCACCTTGCCTTGGGCTTGGGCGATTTTGTCGTCGGCCAGATTGCGCAGCTCATCGGCTTGAGCTGGCTGGGGCATGGCAATCCAAAGCCCAACAAAAAGCAGCGCGCTGCAAAGTAAAGAAGCAAGCCAACGGTTGAGCCTGGTCATGCGGGGCTGTGGCAGGTATAAGCAGCAACGTTACATAGTCTTTTGCATGCAAACCCTAAAAAAGAGGTTGCCATTTGCAGATCTTTAAACCAAGCCGCTGAATTGGGGAATCAAAAGAGCTAACCCTAAGAAAATTCCATCCACCACCAAAGTGGTGGCAAGGCAAGCAGCAACAAGCCTGCAACCTGCTCCCTTGCGCCACAACCAACGGCTTGTAAGCAGCATTGCCGCAGCAAAAATTACAACCACTGAAAAGTGAGCTGGTTCTATTACAAGTGCCGCTGCTTGAGCTAGCAATTGTCTTGCCTGTTCGGGTTCTGCGGCTAGCACCTCAGGCCAAAGCGGCATCACCCCACAAATAGCCATAGCTGCGTCGGTGCAGGCAGTGCCGATTAGTGCGCCTAAGTAGAACTGGCCGGCGATACGCCAGGGGCCCCAGAGCCCTGCAACAGCAATCGGTAGCGCAAATGCTTCCACCGGTAAATGCCAGAGGGGATGCAGCCTGAGCCAACCCCAAAACAAACAGCCCGCCAGCCAGCTGCCGCTAAAACCCACTAATAAGTTGCCCCAGCTGTTCCTTTTGCTTATCCCAACAGCCAGTAATACAAATGTGAATAAAACAGCGAGCATCGGTTGCTGCCGCACTAATGGAGCCTGCACAAACACAGGCAGGGTTACCAATAAAGCCGCCAGCAGCGGTAGAGAAGGCTGCTTTTGAACTGGGATATGAAACTGCTTTGGCAGCCAAAGAATTTCGCTAGCAACAGGCAGCGCTTGGGTTATTAACGTTGAGCCGGAGCGCGCCAACAAACGGTTTACAAAGTTTCGTAACCTTAAGGCTAAAAGCATTCAAGCTGCAGCAGCCGTAAGGTGCCGCTGCTAAATCTTTTTCAAAAAGTGGAACCCAGCCAATCCCTATCGCTTCTCGAGGCCTGCTGGCGCACCTTGGTGCTTGGGGTGGTGCAGGGCCTCACCGAATTTTTGCCGATTAGCAGCACTGCCCATTTAAAAGTGGTGCCTGTTTTGCTTGGTTGGGGTGATCCTGGAGTTGCGGTAACGGCTGTGATTCAGTTGGGCAGCATCATCGCGGTGATTGCC
>NZ_JAGQEK010000167.1 GCF_024346075.1 Synechococcus sp. Cruz CV12-2-Slac-r | reverse complement strand
CTCCACCATCAAATCAATATCTGATTCTTCGTGGAATCCTTCCCCAAGCACTGAACCAAAAACCCATATCGACTTAATTAGAGGCCAACGCTCACGCAAAGCAACTGCAGCTAATCGGATCTGCTGCAAAGCAAGCTCACGCTGCTCTTCAAGCAAATTCTTGTCAGCAGCAAAGCGCCGCTGCCAATAGCTCTGGGCGTGAGTGTTCATCTCATCATTCTGGAGCAGATTACGATCAAAAAAAGCGATCTCTTGCGTGGCTAGCAGTGAACCTGCAATTCAAGGCAGCCTGTTCGCCGCAGAAGAAGCTCCCGAAGAAGATCTAAAACAAGATTTTGATGCTGTTAAACCGCGGCGGCGCAGCCATCCGGGCAGTAAGCCACTAGCCAGCAAAGAACATATTGCAGCCGCAGATTCAAGTAATGAGCTGCCTCCTTGGCATCATCACAGCCTGGTAGATCCAGCAGCTTTGCCGCCAATGCTGCGCCACTACGTGGAGCTAAAAGCCGCCCATCCAGAACGGATTTTGCTTTACCGGCTGGGCGATTTTTTCGAATGTTTTTTTGAAGATGCTCTCCTGGCAAACCAGCTGCTAGAGCTCACTCTCACTGGCAAAGAAGGGGGTAAAGCCCACGGCCGGGTGCCGATGGCTGGGATTCCTCACCATGCAGCAGAGCGTTATTGCAGTGAGCTGGTGCGGCGCGGTTATGGGGTGGCCCTATGCGATCAGGTGGAAACCACCGCTGCAAAAGGTGCTCTGCTGCGGCGTGAAATCACCCGAGTTCTCACCCCTGGCACCCTTTTGGAGGAAGGTTTGCTAGCGGCGCGGCGCAACAACTGGTTGGCTGCAGTGGTGCTGGAAAACGAACGCTGGGGCTTAGCGGTAGCAGATGTATCCACCGGTGAATTCCAGGTATTTGAACGGGAAGGCCTTGCAGACCTGCAGCAGGAATTAATGCAGTTGCAGGCCGCTGAACTGCTGCTGCCAGGGCTTGAGCATGGCCAAGCAAATCCGATGCCCCCTTGGTGCCCGCCCTTTTTAAGCCTCACCCCCCAACTGCGAACCCCTTTTGAAAGCAGCCATGCCAGCCGCTGCCTCAAGCAGCGTTATGGCGTGCAATCCCTTGAAGGGCTTGGCTTAACAGCGATCCCCCTAGCGCTTAGGGCTGCTGGTGGTTTGATCACCTATTTAGATGCCAGCCAACCCGGGAGCACCCTGCCGTTGGGGCGTCCGGTAACCGTATTTGCTGGTGATGCCTTGGTAATTGATCAGCAAAGCCGTCGCAACTTGGAACTCACGGCCACCCAACGGGATGGCCAATTTCAAGGTTCCCTGCTTTGGGCTATAGATCGCACTCACACCGCAATGGGGGCTCGCGCCCTTCGGCGTTGGCTGGAGGCGCCTCTGTTCAACCAAACAGCAATCAAATGGCGCCAGGAAGCGGTGGCTGAGTTTGTTGCAGCAAGGCCCTTACGCCAGGCGGTTCGGCGTTTATTAAGGCCAATGGCTGATCTCGAGCGATTAGCGGGCCGCTGCGCCGCCGGCCATGCCAATGGCCGCGATCTAGTGGCCTTAGCCGACAGCCTTGAACGTATGCCGCTGTTATCAAGCCTGCTGGAAAACTGCCGGGCTGAGCCGTTGCAAGCGCTGCTGCAGCCGCGGCCAACACTGGCCGCATTAGCTGAATTACTGCGATATCAACTATTAGATAATCCAGCCCTATCTCTTACAGAAGGGGGCTTGATACACGATGGCGTTGATGAACAACTTGATGATCTACGCAACCGCCTCGATGAACAGGAAAATTGGCTAGCTCAAGTAGAAAAGAGAGAACAGCAAGCAAGCGGTAATACAAATTTAAAATTGCAATTTCACCGCAGTTTTGGTTATTTCCTTGCGGTAACAAGAGCAAAGGCCAGCCAGGTGCCTGAGCATTGGATTCGCCGCCAAACCCTTAGCAATGAAGAACGTTTTTTTACACCGGAACTAAAAGAACGGGAAGGCCGCATCTTGCAACTAAAAGCCCGCAGCCAGCAACGGGAATACGACCTATTTTGCAAATTGCGGCATCAGGTGGGGGAAGCAGCCGCAGAAATCCGCTCAGCAGCAAAAGCAGTGGCGGAACTTGATGTGTTCGCCGGCCTAGCCGAACTAGCCGCCACCCAGGGTTATTGCCAGCCTGAAATTGTGACGGGTTGCTGCCTTGAAATTCAGGAGGGGCGTCATCCGGTGGTGGAGCAGCTGCTAACTGATAAATCTTTTGTGCCAAATAGCATTGCTTTAGGGGAGCAGATCAACTTGATCGTGCTCACAGGCCCTAATGCCAGCGGTAAAAGTTGTTATATCCGTCAAACAGGGGTTTTGCAATTGATGGCACAAATGGGCAGTTGGATTCCGGCCCGCAGTGCTCGCTTGGGGCTCGTAGACAGACTTTTTACCAGGGTTGGCGCTGTAGATGATCTAGCCAGTGGTCAATCCACCTTCATGGTGGAAATGGCAGAAACCGCCAATATCTTGCAGCACGCCAGCTCGAAATCATTGGTGTTGCTCGATGAAATTGGCCGCGGCACCGCCACTTTTGATGGCCTTTCGATCGCTTGGGCAGTGGCAGAACATCTAGCAACAGAAATCACTGCCAATTGCATTTTTGCCACTCACTACCACGAGCTAAATGCCCTGGCAGATACCTGCACCAATGTGCAGAACTTTCAAGTTGCTGTTTTAGAAAAAGAAAACGAGCTTGAATTTCTCCATAAAGTGGTGCCCGGCGGCGCTAGCCGCAGCTATGGAATTGAGGCGGCCCGTTTAGCTGGAGTGCCAGCAGCGGTAGTTGAAAGGGCGCGGCAGGTGCTTAAAAACATTGAAAACAAACAATTTCAAACTATTTGATCCAACCAGGCGCGTCGCAATAGGGCATTCACTGTTGCCGCCACCAAACCAGCACCACCGCGGCTGCCCTCGAGGCGGATTTGGGCCAAACCACTGCGGGCCAATGCACGTTTGCTCTCTTTAACGCCCACAAAACCCACGGGCATACCGATTACCAGCGCCGGTGCTGCCTTTAATTCCAGCAAGCGCATCAGGGCCGTTGGGGCACTGCCAATCAATACCAATGCATTTGGATGGGCCTTGAGGGCAAGTTCAATGCCAGCAGCACTGCGGGTATCGCCAGCAGGGGCCTGGGCCGGAGCCCAATCCAGCACTGAATAAACCGGATTTGCAAAAGTGCGTGCTGCCATTGGTGCCACCGCTGCTGCTGCCATTGCAGTGTCTGTGAGGATCACAGCTTTTGCTGCTAAGGCAGCCATCGCCAAATGGCAGGCTCCAGTTGAAAATCGCAGTAATGGCGCGA
>NZ_JAGQEK010000166.1 GCF_024346075.1 Synechococcus sp. Cruz CV12-2-Slac-r | reverse complement strand
TTGATAGATCCGTCTTAATCGTCCCTGCAGCACTAAGGCCGGCCCCGGGGCTAATTGACCACTGCGTTGGAATGGTTTGCCCACAGACAGTTCAACCAATTCAGCCCGGCGGCATAGGGCAGAAATCGCATCGTTCGAAACCCCGCTAAGTAGTGATGAGTTCTCCAGTAGGTTGCGGATGTTGCTCATGGTTAATCAATCTCCACAAATTGCTGCTGAGCGGTGATCCGGGCCTGAAGTTGCTGTAGCTGTTCCTCTAACCATTCAAAACGTAATTCCTGTAATAACTGGGAACGCATTGCCTCATCTAGCTGCGCCTTGCGAACCGATTCCACCCTAATCAAGTGCACCATTCCATCTAAATCGAGAGGGGGTGTGATCTCGCCTGGCCCATAGCGTTCCACCACCCTTGCTAAGAGTGGATTTAAGCGATGAAGGGCAACCGGACCCATCTGACCACGAACAAGTTGGGGATTGTTAGCGGAGTATGTATCAATGAGATCGCCAAAACTGCATTCGCCTTCGCGCACCTGAAAATAAAGTTCCTGTGCTAGATCGGGATCATCAAAGCGGAGCAAGCTGAGAACTACTTGGTCGTAGCGGGAGCGTTGCTCCAAAAAACGGCTTGGGATCTCATGGCCCCAAATCTTTTCGGTTGCCAACTGCAAACTGGTATCAAATCCTGCCATTGCTTCAATATCAGCAAGCTCAAGGCCCAGCGCTTGGCGCCAAACATCCAGTTCAGCTTGGTTAGCTAACCTCAAACGCTTGCAAAGTAGCTGTAATGCCTCTGGGCTTTGGTTTGCAGGTTCAATCTCCTTGCAGAGGGCATTAAGCAGCAATCTTTGTAGGTATGGCCTAAGCAATTCAGCTTTTGCAAGCAGGGAGAGCGATGCAATCTCCGGCAATGGCAGTTGATGGGCCAACTTCTGGAGATGATCCGGCAGTGAACTCATGAAACGGGGCTTGCGGGATTAACCGGTTGGAGCAGTTGCCGATAAACCAAGGCAGCTTCTTGATAATCGCCCCGGCGCTCTAGCAAAGTACCTAAGGCCCGTAGTATCTCAGGGGTTGCTTGCTGCTGTTGCAACCAGCTGAGCAACTCAATAGCAGCGGAATCTTCGCCCATTTGTTCAAGGTTGTTTGCGGCCAGCAGCAGCCGCTCATTGCGCAGATGGCCTGGCTTGAGCCGATGAACTTTGAGAACTAACAAAGCTTCATCCATGGGCCTTCCTGCCAACTGATGGGCAAGGGACAGATTGGTGAGGGCAGGCACAGCCTCAAGGCTTTCACTATTTGTTTGATCTAAGGCCCTTTGCAGTAGTGCTGTGGCCTCTTCATGGCGACCCTCTGGTAGAAGCAGGCCAGCAAGATTTACTAAACTTGAATAGTGATTTGGATTGAGGCCAAGGGCTTCACGGAAGCGCTGCATTGCCGTGTTTGTGTCTTGTAGAACCAAAGCAGTTAAACCCTCTAGCCGATGCAATTCGGCATGGCTGTGGCCGGCTTCACGCAAGCTGGCTAAATGGGCAGCTATTTCACCTGCTGATTCAACTGATAAACGCGCCCGTAAAGCCGGCAGCTCCCTAAGCCAGCTATCGGTTGCTGTATTTAAAGTGTTATCAGAGCCCTGAGTTATTGGTTGAGCAGCTTCATGGGCAATCGTGTTTTGTGACGAAACTGAGTTGATTTCCACAAGGTTTGGCGGCAAATCCAAGGGATTTTTGGCAATAGCGCCGTGTAAGAGGGTGTAGGCCTGCCTATATAAGGGCGAGGCCATATCTGGCGCACCGCAACGATTTAATTGCTCAGCTTGGGCAAAATATTCAGCAGCTTTGCTGGCCAGCCGAGCTGGATCAGGTTTTGGTAACACCAGCTCATGGCCATAGAGCTGTTCAAAACTAGAGCTAGGAGTGGTTGCCATAGATTCAGCTGCGCTGGGTCCGCCAAGCCACCGGATTAATGCCTGCCGCAATTTCGAACGCTTCCGTTGGCCTTTTGTTGAATCTTGATAAGGGCCGTAGCCGGTGGGTTGCATGAAGATGAACTGGGGTATTTGCTTGGCGGATGCTTTAACACCATGATGCCATGGGTTTCGGTGGTGCTTCCTTTTCGGAATGCCCGTAAATGGTTACCCAGCAGCCTCGCTTCGTTGCTTTTGCAGCGCAACATTCGGCTTGAACTGGTGGCGATCGATGATGGTTCCACTGATGGATCTGGCCAGCTGCTAGAGCAGATTTGGGCTAAGTCGCCCTGGCCATTGCAACTAATAACCACCACCGGTGTGGGGGTTTCCCAGGCCAGAAATCTGGGCTGGCAGCAAGCCAAAAATGAGCTGGTTGGCTTCCTTGATGCTGATGACCTCTGCCTTGATCAACGCTTGGCCTGCCAGGCGGCAATGCTTAATCAGAATCCCGCCCTGCAACAGGTGCTATGTGGTTGGCAACGCATTAATGATGCTGGTTCCAGCATTGGCATTGTTCAACCTTGGCTTGAGGGGGCCGGTTTCACTGTTGAGCAGGCTTTGCGCCACAAGGCGGTGCTACCAAGTGCTTGGATGCTGCGCCGAGCAGTTTTAGAGCGCAGTGGTGGTTTTGATCCTGGGCTTACCCAGGCGGAAGACGTGGATCTGCTTTGCCGTTTGGCTTTTGCAAAAGAACCTGGTGCTTGGTTGCAGCAGTTGGCCTGCGGCTATCGAATCCACCCCCAGGGCGCAAGCCAGGCGGCACGCCCCCAAGCCCGCAGCCTGTTGTTTGTAACTAACAGGTGGCTTGCCAAACTTCCCGAGGAAGAAAGCACCGCAAACCTGGCTGCTGAAGTTAGATATGCCACACGCGCTTGGGCTGGCTGGCATGCCTGGAGTTGTGATGAACACCAGCTAGCAGAAGAACTCTGGAATTCAAGCTTCGGCATGAGCCCAATGCCACCAGCTCTTACTTGGGTTCACTTAGCTGAAAACGTAGCCCGCAGCAGCCAACGGGTGGGGCAGCCGTTCCAAATAGAAACCCTGCTTGGCGATCCGATTTGGCTGCGTTTAGAGCAGCGCTGGCTAATGGGCAACCCCGCTGCTGTGCAACAAACCCTTGCCAGCTGGCGCCAAAAACTGCTGGAGGAATTAGGCGCAACACCTTCAACAAGCCCTTGGTGGCCCGCAAAGTTGCTAACAGCGCTCAAATTTTCCGAACCCCTTGGGGCGCTACGCCAAGAAGTGCTGAATTGGAGCATTGAACTACTCAGCTGGGATCCAAAAGAGTTGCCCCCCTTTGAACTGCGTAGCCGCTTGGCCCGCATTCTTTGGCACTGGGCCGTGATTTGCTGGGGCGAAGCAAAGCGGCCCACTCTCGATAGGTTGGAGCAGAGTGCAGCTTTTTTCCCTTCTAGCCAAGTGCT
>NZ_JAGQEK010000165.1 GCF_024346075.1 Synechococcus sp. Cruz CV12-2-Slac-r | reverse complement strand
AGTGGAAACCAAGCCTGAGATTTAGCTTGCTTACTCTGTATTGCTGGAATGCAAATAAAGCTTTGTATGCGCTTAATGGCTCTGCGATAGCAGCATCTGTCGTCATCGGCCCACATTTGTAGATTTAGTTGGCCACCAGGGGCTCAATTCGTTCAATCTCTTCAGCCAGCTCAGCGCTGGCCACCTCGGTGTCATGGGCTGCCTGGGCGCGCAGCCAATAGCCAGGGCTCAATCCCAGAAAACGGCAGAGGCGCAGATCCGTATCGGCGCTGATTGCGCGACGGCCCGCCACAACCTCACTGATCCGCGATGCAGGCACATCGATTGCCTTGGCTAGCCGGTATTGGCTAACGCCGAGAGGCTGCAAAAACTCCTCATCAAGAAGTTCGCCAGGGGTGATGGGGGTGAGGCGGTCCATAGGGTTCATCAGTGGTAATCAACAATTTCAACGGCTTCAGGGCCAGCGTCCGACCAGAGAAAGCACAGGCGGTACTGGTCGTTGATGCGGATGCTGTGTTGACCTGCCCGATCACCTCGTAAGGCTTCCAGCCGGTTGCCTGGAGGGATCCGCAGGTCGTCGAGGCAGTCAGCAATCTCCAGTTGCCTGAGCTTGCGGCGGGCCACTCGCTCGAACGCCTGGGACCGTGGCACCGCCCATCCCTGAGCCAGCCGCTTGGTATCGGGACATCGGAAGGAGCGGATCATCAACCCAGCATAGTTCTGCTGTGCGGAATGGTTGTGTCTCCTGCGTGCAGCCGCTTCGAGGGGCGGGCTCGATACCTCCGCCTGCTGGTAAGACTCCTAGAGGAGAGAGGACTGGGCATGCATTTTCTTGCGCAGGCGCGGGAGCTGATCTATGGCTCGACACCGAGCTCCAGCTGCTGTCCCCCCGACCCCGATCTCGAAGCGGCGGGCAGTATCCTGCGCTTCAAGATGCAGCTAATTAAGGGGTCCTCGATCGCCCCCGAGATCATCCAAAAAATGCGCAGCCATGCCGATGGCGTCGATCGTGTGCTGGTGTCCGCCGGCAGCTACTGCATCTTATTCGACACTGTGGTGGAAGACCGACCCTGAGTTCGAGATCGATAAGGATATTGATAACAAGCTGTTGATTAGCGTGGCTCCGGATGGGTATTTGAGGCGGGTTGCCTAATCATCCCAAGCTCAATCTCCGCCAAAAACCATGAAAATCAAATGGATATAGCTCCTCAACAATAGTTTAATCGAGATAGCTGAGGATAATCTGGAGGAAATACCTTGTGACGGAGACGGTGTATTTGTTGACGATGTTGGCTACAGAGTGAGAGGGCACGTCTCCACGCCGCATCTCGAACACAAGCACCACGTCTTTATTAGCGAGATTGCGTGATCATCAGTCCAAACACTGACAAAAGCTTCCCACGCTCCTAGAATCCCCCCAACTTTGCCAATAATGGGTCTTGCCGCTGAGTGACGCCGAGTTTGAGGCAATTCTTGCCAATAACACGAAGTTGATCGAGGGTGACATCGTGTGGCAGGAAGATGAGGATCATTCACCATCTGTTGAATTTAAGGTCCAAGTTGAAACCGATAGAGGGTATCCTCTTTTCATGAAGGGTACATTTAATCCCTTAATTCCGGCCATTACATATGCCTTGATTTCAAAGACTTCGGGCCGCATTTACGCTCTTGACCTGGGTAAGGGGCATAAAAATCCGGATGGCACCAGCGTTGGCGATACTCACAAACATCGATGGTCTGAAGCATTTAAAGACAAGCAGGCCTACGAGCCGAGTGACATTACGGCATCAGCTGACAATCCAGTGCAAGTCTGGCAGCAGTTCTGCCTAGAAGCTACGATTCAACATAATGGACACATGCTTCCTCCGCCACCAGTTCAAGGAGATTTATTTTTATGACCAGTTCATTTGCTAAGGCTAGTTCAATCTGCGAATCGATCAGCAGCGGCTTGGGTCCATTGTTTGAGTGCTCCGCCAGCCGAGACTACGTTCGAGTGAGAACACCATTTTTGTATCCAGATGGAGATTTCATTGATTTATATCTGAATAGTTCTGATCAAGGAGTCACGACTGTTTCGGATTTTGGCGAAACGATACGGTGGTTGAGTTCTAATACTCTATCGGCGAAGCGCTCTCCAAAGCAACTGGGATTGATCTCTGATATATCACAGACTCATGGGGTTGAGTTCTTTCGTGGCACGCTGAAAGCACGCTCAACTGAGCCCTCACTTTTGGCAGATGCAGTGACGCGCGTTTCTCAAGCGGCGCTCCGTGTATCCGACCTTATCTTTACATCTAGGCTTCGCACAGTAGAGTCTGCGATTGATGAGGTTGCGGACTACCTCCAAGAGCTTCACTTGCCATTTGAAAGAAACAAAAGACTGATTGGAAGATCAGGCAGAAGTTGGAAAATTGACTTTCAAGTCAGTTCTCCCAATCGAAGCTCCTTGCTTTCAGTTCTCTCCTCAGGGAGCCGTTCTGCAGCACAACAGATTGTCAAAGGAGCTGTTGTCACTTGGTATGACTTGAGTCATTTACGGGCATCGCCTGAACCCTTATCTTTTATCTCTCTTGTTGACGACTCAGCTGATGTATGGACAGAAGAAGATTTCAATCTTGTCGAATCGATATCAGAGGTTGCCAGGTGGTCCGCCCCTGAAACGCTTGAGCAACTACTCACCGCCTGACCTTCAGGCGTAGCAACCGCAAAGATGGGATTCCATTTACCGATGATTGGGGAAAGAGTTCTAAATTCTTGAAATTTCCCCTGTGACTCATTAGGCAGAGAGCTAGTGCTAGATCTTGTCGATTTTTTATATCATAAATATGATATTCAGGAGATCAGCCCCAGAGTAGATTCAAACTGTGTCAAAGGCTGGCTTGCCGTTGCTGCGAACATGTGTCGAAGTCGTTGGGATTACCCACTCTCAATGCTCCCTCAATGCGACATCCGCCCCCACAACCGCAAGGCCCTCGACGAGCATCCAACAAGTGCGCAGTCATGCCGATGGCGTCGATCGGGTTCTGGTGTCTGCCGGCAGCTGCTGCATCGTGTTCGACACTGTGGTGGAAGACCGACCCTGAGTTCGAGATCGATAAGGATATTGATAACAAGCTGCTTATTAGTGTGGCTCCGGATGGGTATTTGAGGCTGGTGAGCTGACTACCGGCTGCTGGCATTATTTTATTGACGTGCAATTTCGTAGCTCTCAGGAGCCACACCACCCGCAACCGCTACGTGCCCGATATCCTCAAAGCCCAACAGCAGCTCAGCCTTCGCGTCACCGTTTCCTTGGCGGAAGTGATACGCCGCACCGGCGCGGCTGCACAAGCGGCTATGTCTCTGGATGAGCCAAAAGGGGCCCCGCAGCCAGGCTGAACCGTACCCCTGGATCCGCC
>NZ_JAGQEK010000164.1 GCF_024346075.1 Synechococcus sp. Cruz CV12-2-Slac-r | reverse complement strand
AGCGCTACGGGAGGATCCAGATGTGATCCTAGTGGGCGAACTAAGGGATCTTGAAACAATTCAGCTTGCAATCAGCGCGGCAGAAACCGGCCATTTAGTGTTTGCAACATTGCACACCAATTCGGCTGCCCAAACGATTGAACGGCTAATTGATGTATTCCCGGCGGCACAACAAAGCCAAATCCGAATGCAGCTTAGTGGCAGCCTACTGGCGGTATTCGCGCAAACACTATGCAGAGCTATTGATAAAAGTAACGGTTGCTTTGGTAGGGTGATGGCACAAGAAATAATGATAAATAACAACGCTATTGCAAACTTAATTCGCGAAGGTAAAACAGCACAAATATATTCTCAATTGCAAACTGGCAGCAAGTTTGGCATGCAAACAATGGAACAATGTTTAGCAAATCTCATAAATAATAAGCAGATTAGCACTGCCGAAGCCTTAACAAAAACCGGGAGGCCAAGCGAACTACAAAATCTATTGATGGGGGCACCATGAATAAACATACATATATAGGCAGCTACCTAAATTCAAACGGAAGAGAACAACTTATTCAAGTAAAAGCCTACGACCTAGCAGAAGCCAAACGAAATCTACGCCAACGCGGCATATTAGCTTTAGATCTAAAAATAGCAGAAAACGATGTAAAGTTACATGCATCTATCCCACAAATTAAGTTTAACTTTGAGAAGTGCCCCGGAGTAAAGGATAAAGCATTATTTGCAAATAAACTTGCTGCACTTGTTGGAGCGGGAGTACCTATCGTTCGCAGCCTAGATTTAATTACCAAACAACAACGCCAAGCCCTTTTCAAACGGGCCTTACAAAAAGTGTCGACAGAGGTAAATCAAGGCAGTTCACTTGCAGATAGCTTAAGGCTCTGGCCCCAAGTATTTGACCCGCTAATGGTAACAATGGTGGAAGCTGGAGAAGCGGGTGGAGTATTAGAAGAGGTGTTAAGACGGCTAGCAAAATTACTAGAAAATAATGCTAAATTACAAAATCAAATTAGGGGTGCACTAAGTTATCCCCTCACGGTGCTGCTGATCGCTGTGCTGGTATTTCTTGGAATGACAATATTATTAATACCAACATTTGCAGAAATATTTAAAGAGCTAGGAGCAGAGCTGCCTGCTTTTACAATATTAATGCTAAATTTAAGCGCTATTCTACGCTCCCCGCTTATTATTTTGCTTGGGGCAATGCTAATATTTATTTATTGGTTAATACGTAAAACCTATAGGGGTAAAGAAGGTCGCTTAAAAATTGATGGGTTACTTTTAAAATTACCTGTATTTGGCGATTTAATTGAAAAAACGGATACTGCCCAATTTTGTCGCACCTTCAGCAGCCTGAGTCGAGCTGGGGTACCAATTTTGATGAGCCTGAAAATTGTTGCTGATAGTGTGGGAAATAAAGTGTTAGCAAATGCAGTGGTGGCCTCAAGATTAGAGGTGCAGGAAGGGGGCAGCCTGAGCCAGGCACTGGGAAGACAAAGATTGTTTCCAGCAATGGCATTAAGCCTTATTGCAATTGGTGAGGAAACCGGCCAAATGGATGTGATGCTTTCAAAAATTGCTGATTTCTATGAAGATGAAATTGCTGTAGCTATAAAAACAATTACCACCATGCTTGAGCCCGCAATGATTGTTATTGTTGGCGGTATTGTTGGCTCTATTTTACTTGCTATGTATCTACCAATGTTTAACGTATTCAATAAAATTGGTTGATTAAATTAAGGCTGAAGTTGCAACCATTCGCCGAGGGCTGCACTGCCGTAGGCGCTGAGGTGGTCGTGATCTGAATAGAAAGGCCGTCCGCCAAGGCTACTGCTGCATTTTTGTTGATCACAAAATAAATTAATGGGATCAATAATTTCCAGCCCCGGCAGGCGTTCTTGCAGCTGCAGTAAGCGCTGAAGAGCAGGATTTCGGTCCTTTTCAAAATCCTGGCGGGATTGATGGCATTCCAGCTTCAATTTTTCCTGCCAGCCAAGGCATTGTTTACCTAAAACGTTATAAACAGGCCAGGGGGCAAGCAAGCCAATGCGCACCCCTTGGCGTTGCAATTTCTGCAACCCTGGTTCAAAGCTTGGCCCCATTAACGGAGTTTTTGGATTGATATATGGAGCAAAACTAAGCCGCGGAGATAAGCGTGGCATCCGTAAACTCGGCAAAAGCAAACGATCACCGGGCTTTGCAAAGCGCTGCACTAAATCAAGAGCTTGAGCTTCATAAATGCTGCAACGGGGAAGATCAAAGCTGTAAGAAATTAATGAACAGCCACCCATTCCAGGCGGTGTTATAAGCAAACCCACCAGCCCAGGTTTTGCAGCCACCATGCTGCGCACCGCCGCCACCAAAGAACCGGCATGGGAATCACCCAAAACAAAGAAACGCTGCTCCCCACCACGCAACACTTGCTGCGGATCCAAAACGCTTACTTTTGATGCCTGCACAAGGCTGAGCTGCAGGCTTAGCCCGGGCGTTAGTTGCTTAATTTGCGCAGGAGTGAGGGAAATAGCCGCAGCATCATTATTATTTTTTGCAGTGCTGCCGAGCAGTTGATTGATAGGTTGCGGATCATTCGCATTCCATGCCAATTCTGAGAAAGTTGCCAGGCCAAGGGGGCCACGTAAACGTTCCGCTTGGCTTTCGAAGCCAATCAAACTCACTAATCCCAAACCCCCAGCCACAGCCAGCTGAACCAGGGAGGCCTTGCGCCAAGGGCCCTGTTCCACAAAGCGATAAGAAAGCCAGGTAAAAATCAAAGTGGAAACCAGCGCTGCTGGCAACCAATAGCCGGATTGGCTTCCAAATAGATAACGGGAAAACACAATGCACGGCCAGTGGTAGAGGTAAAGCGAATATGAAATCCTTCCTAAAAACCGCAACAGATGGCACTGCACTAAGGCCGTAAGGGGGGCTACAACACCAAAGCTGAGCAATACCCCACTGGCAAAAACAGGTAGTAATACGCCTGGAAGTGGATAGGGAGCCTTGTCTGAAAGCAGGCAAAAACTAATTAACAAGCCTGCCACTGCAAGCCATTGGGCCAAAGGTGCAAAGTTTTTAAGCTTCTCTAATCGTTGTTGCAGCCTTGGCAACGCCCCCGCCAAAGCAAGCAACACTCCGGTTGCTAACTCCCAAAAACGACTAATTGGAGATAGGTAAGCCCGCTGGGCGTTGAGTTCAGACCAATGCCAGGCGATCAGCAAAGAAGCAAGCAAAAGTGCAACTGCTGCAAGCCAAAATCGCCAGCGCCGTTCACCACGCACAAAAGGAAGAAAGAACAGCGGATAAATTAAATAAAATTGCTCCTCAATCCCCAAAGACCAAGTATGCAGATAAGGGTTTAAATATTGATCCGGACTAAAGTAGTTTGTTTGCTGCGCAAGCAGTTTTAAATTTGATATTCCAAGCAA
>NZ_JAGQEK010000163.1 GCF_024346075.1 Synechococcus sp. Cruz CV12-2-Slac-r | reverse complement strand
TATCAACTTGTGGGCCCGGCTGTTTAACCAGCTGCCTCCATGCACGTTGCACATCAAGGCGCCGATTAAGCAGATAGGTATTAACTAGGTTAGAGGGGTTGAGTTCCATCAAAAGCGCAACAGCGGTGAATGCAACAGCCGCTATTGCTTGGTGTCTACTTGAACTAGCTAGGCGCAGCAATAGCTGCCTCCTGCGCCTTAACGGTAATTTAAACTCTTCTGCGTCACTTGTTGCAACTGATGCAAGCAGCAAATCACAACCCTCAAAGTATTCGTTGCTTGCAAGTGTTGCTTTAGTTTTTGCTAGCGATGTAACTAAATCAGCTCCTGTTTCTAAGCCAGTTAGCAATTCTGCAAAGGCTGTGGCCGCTGCCTTTGATGGCACCAGCTCTAAAAAACAAATAGACCAATTAATGCCAGCGCGAGCTGCAACACTTGCTAGCTGTAAACCGCTGCAGCTGTTAAACATCAGCAAACGCAAGCCATTTTTAGCTGCAATAGCCAAGTGGCTTTCAAGGCTTTGACCATTTATTTGACTGCCATCACCAAGGTGCAACACTCCCCCCATCGGGCCACTATTTGAGTGGCCTAAAAACAAGGCAGCATTCCAGCCACTGCTTTTTGCTAACGCATTGCTCAGAGAAATAGCACTGCAGTGTTCAGCCCTCAGCATCGTGAGCTGGATACGCCCACTGCGCTGCAATTGCATTAGTTGATTTATCTCCCCATCTAGGTTTAATCCTTGTTCTGCGCCAACAACCAGTAAGACGCGGGGTTTACGTGCTTGCAGTGTTACCTGCTTGATATTTGATAAGCCGTTTCCATCAACACGCCAGATGCGGCGCTGCAAGCAAAGGGATTCCCAAGGCAAGCTGTAAAGCTCAGCTTTTACCTGCTCAAGGCGCAGGGTTAGGGGCAGGTTTGGCAAAGCAACAAGTAATTGCTGGAGTGGTTGCCAGTCAGGGCTTTCAATCCACTGCTGCAGCGCTAAACGCAATTGATTGCTGTAGGTTTTCACAACAGCAGCGCCTTGGGGCCAAACAAAGGCAGGGTCGTGATGTTTTAAAAATCGATGTCGCCACGACTTTTGCAACTCATAAAGCTGGTTTGGTTCTGGAACAGCAAAAGCATTATTGCAACCAGGCGCTGTAATAAACACCTGTAACCCCGAAGGGTTATTAGCTCCCTGGCGAATTACAAGATTGATATTTACCATTAGCCGGGTAGCTGCAGCGGCGGCAGGACTAGATCATTGCTACCGGGGAAGCCCAAACTTACATTTATTAATTCTGTTCCTCCACTGAAGTTGAACTCAATCTTGGTGTTATCTTCAGCTATCTGCTGCTGCGTATGACTGCCTTGGCAAGCACTAATGCATAGACCATTTGGCAAGAGGTCGCCATCTATGGAAGCACTTAAAAGCAATATCAAGCCATCTGGGCTGGAAGGATTACTACCAGTTGCAAGCATCTGCAATACGAAACGCTCGATACATGTTTCTGCTGCTAGGCCAGATACCAATTGACCATCAGCTAACCCCAAAGGAATAGAAACAAGAGCTAACGCATTATTATCAGGAAGACTAATAAACCTTAATGCTATATTAGTTCTAAATGCACCCACACTAAGTGGCTGCAAGTTAGCGCCAAATGATTGACCTAAAACTTCATCAATTTGGCCATTAATCCAATCTGCAATTGCAATCACACTGCGCTGCGCTTTATATGGACTCGTTTTTAACGGAAGCCGTGGTATTGCTGCAGGATCAAGTAACTGAACGAGTGTTAGCAAACGTTCAACTCCACCTTTAAATTCATTTGTATCAATTATTATGATTTCAGTAGGTGGATTTGCGCTGCGCGCAAGGCTGATAAATTCAGCGCTTGTTAATACACCTGTAAATACCACTACATCATTTTCTTCATCCACCTGAGCGGCTAGTAATAGCTGCGGGGCGGTTGATTCCTGCATCCAGACTGATTTATCAATGGCAATTTGATCAGCTGCTAAACCCGTGGTAACCAACTGCAGGGCAAAGCGGTTGAGGCTTAATAAACGACCCTCTTCTTCTGCGCCGATGCTTGGCCCGAATGGCAATGGGGCTTTTTGACTAGCAAGCACCTCTTTTAATGCAGATATAGCAAGAACTCGGGGGCTATTCCATTGCACGCTTTCAGGCAGCTCAACTGCTCCGAGTGGCATTGTCAGAGCTTCAAGGGGCGTTACGGGTTCGGTCATAGCTGGTTTATGTATTGCTGCACCCATCGGCGCAGGGGCGGGATGTCACCTTCTAGTTCTGGCTCCACCAAGTGATTCCTTAAAGCATTCACCAGCCTTTCTGCTGCTTCTACGCTTGTGCCGCAACTAATAAATTCCGGCTGTCTTTTAAGCTCTATTGCAGCAGCAATTGCTATTTCAGTTGACCTTCGTTTTTCGTCAAGCAATTTACTTACCCATGGTTGCTCGTGTTTTACCTGCTGAGCGATATCGCGCTGGCTCAGGCCTTGGCCATAAAGCTCAAAGGCAAGTTTGCGGCCTTCATCTTTACTGAATTTGATTGCTTCCTTCTGCATCACAGCAGGCAGCAAGTTATCCATAGCCCGCTCTAAGGCTGCATCAATCAAAACTTTTAGCGCTGCTGGCTCTGGCCCATCCGAACTTGCAGAGGAAGGGGTAACTGGCTCGTAGCCAGCTTCTAAAGACTGATCAAGGCTTTGATTGGCTGAACCTGTTAGTAGTTGCCGGATTGCTTTGGCAATTGCAAGTAAACGCTCTTTTGTATTAAAAGGTTCTTGAGCAGGATCAAGCTGTTGAAGGAATTCAAGCCCTGGCTGCCAGCCAGAAGACTTTCCTGTTAAGGCCTTAAATTCTTGCTTTGCTAGATCGTACAAAGGCTTAAAACCACTGTGCAAAGCAATTAATGATTCGATCGTGGCACTGCTTCTTAGGTGTGCTTGACAAGCCTCTTGAACACGGCGGGGGCTGCTATTACGCAAAAGAGCCCAATCGGAGATGAGCAGCAGGCCGTGTTGCTTGAAGTAGGCCTTGAGCTCGTTATTTGATTGGATTTTTAGGCGCGCCCAATGGGGCAAGCCGCATAAGGCTGGATCAAAACTGCGCAGGATTTCAGCTGAAAAGGGACTGGTTGGACCCTTTGGCAATGAACTGATCACTGAATAGGTAAAATCTGCTGTGCTTTCCTTGCTGCGTCTAATAGTTAAGGCACCTTCATCATCTAAGGCGTAGCTAGCCATTGCCTTTAATTCGATGCCATGGCGCTCATGGTGGGCATTAAAGGTTGCTTTTAACCAGGCTTCTAGAGGGTGGCTGAGGCGGCAACGCAAGCACAGTAATGGCAAGGGGGAATCTGTGCTTTTGGCAACCTCTAAAAGACCTAGATCAAGGGATCTGCTTGCTTCTGCTTCTAGATATTCCGGGCGTTCGTGAGCAAGGAAGGCGCT
>NZ_JAGQEK010000162.1 GCF_024346075.1 Synechococcus sp. Cruz CV12-2-Slac-r | reverse complement strand
GTGCCATCTGAACGGATTGGAGGCCATCAGGTGCGTCAGCATATGGGCCGCTGGGATCAGCATGTGTGCTCCTGGGCGGATCAACAGCAGTTGCCAGTATTAATAATTAGATATGAGGATATGCTCTGCAATGGTTCAACAACCTTTGCTAAATTAGCAGATTTTCTTGGTTTGCCTGTTGAGCAGGTTTTGGTAGATCAAGCTATTGCTAATACTTCGATTGATAAATTAAAACAACTAGAAGAGAAAGTTGGTGGTTTTGCTGAGAAGCCAGAGGGGTGCAACCGTTTCTTTCGATCTGGCAGAAGTGGTGAGGGAGCTGAGCAGCTGAGTATTCCCCAGCGCCAACAATTAGCAGCTGAAATGGCTGATGTAATGAAATGCTTTGGTTATGAAGGAGTAGAAGATGATGTGTGAATTTAGTGTTGAATATGTTTTTGGCAGCCTTGATAAGGCTCTTGCTGCTGAACTAATTGATTTTTGGAACCTTAATCAGGCTTCTTATCAGGCAGAACTAAAGAGTTTTAGATCGCATGGCGATTTGAGTGAAATAGAGCCACTCTTAAGCAAGCAAAAGGTGTTACGAAGGCAGCCAGGTGCGATTGCTAGAAATCAAGAAGGATCCATTATTGGAGTGGTATTTGTTGTTTTTAGGGAATTAGAATCTCACCTTAATTTAGGAAGCCATGCTTATTTTCAGCGTATGTATGTATTGCCGCAAGCTAGATCATACCGTTTAACGAATCAACTGTATAAAAAATTTCTAGAAGGTTTTATTAGTTCCGTTGAGTTGCGTGATCATAGGGCTTCTACTCTGATGGCAGAAAATATTAACTTAGGCTTGCAAAAGGGATCTGTGAGACGTTATTTTGCAAGACTAGGGTTTGAGATGCTTGGCTCTAATCAGCTTGGTGGTGAGGTGTGGTTATTGAAATTACGCAATCAGTTTATATTTTGAGATTGGTTTATTCCGCAACTATTACTATAATATTTTTATTTATAGCTTGTTCCAGCCAGTTAGTTGTTTCTTGTATGCAAATTGATCGTTCAACATTAAATTCAGCGCACAGTAGATCGCATATTTGATTCAGGGTTTGTGTTGAGTGCAGAGCTTGCCATATGGCAGAACCAGTTTCATTTAGAACGAGGTAATCGCAAGTTTTACTTTGGAAGAGTGTTATTTGATCATCCAATTCACTAAATACAACGGCGGGATGCTGCTTGAATCGCTTTGTGTTTGGGCTTTGATGTTGTTGAGTGTCCATATTAAAAAAGCTTAATAGATTGTAGGAGGAGTTGCGTTTTAAGAAGGCTCTGAAATTGTTTTTCCTGAACCTGAGGATCCACTTCAACCTTTGCTATCTATTGTAGTGAACATTTGGGATAGTGCAGGTTAAATAATTACAGCTTTTTCTAACGTTATTTAATGCCCCGCTCACCCCGCCATCTGCCGCAGGGCTATTCATTTCATATCACACTTAGATGTAATAGTAGAGAATTTTTGATTGCTAAAGGGTTGAGAAGGGATGTGCTGCTCGCAGTGCTAGCTAAAGCACAAGCCAAGGTGCCGCACAAGTTGTATGGGGTGTGTTTGATGGCAAATCATCTGCATCTACTTATCAGACCAGATGATGCCTCCCAATTGCCGAGATTGATGCATTGGATTGGCTGGTATTCAGCAATGGCACTCAACCGCCTTGCTGGGCGTTGCGGGCATTTTTGGGAAGCAAGGTATTACGCCACTGCGATTGCTCCTAAAGACCACAAACGAATGCTGAATACACTCAGGTATATCCACGCCAATCCAATGGCAGCAGGGATAAGAAAAGGATTTTATGACCCCTATTCCAACTACGGGCACTACAGCAGGCTGGAATGTGATGGCATCAGTGAATGGCATCCAAGTTTTCTGCAAATGGCACCAACGCTTAAAGGATGCTCTAAGCGTTATGAGCGTTTCTGCCAGCAGTATCGCCATCACGCCAAGGGAGCACCTAAGTGTCACTGGGGCTCAAGGATGCTTAAGAGATTGGTTGAGACCAGTAGAAGTAATAGGAGCAAGAGCAAACGAATATCACCAGGGCAACAGCAACTACCTTTTGCTTTTGATTTACGCCTAAATCAAATCCCAGAAGAATGGCATCAGATTGCGGTGAGATTTAGAAGAGCAAATGGCATCCGTGATGGCGATAAAGAACGATGTATTTGGTAGCTGCGTTGTGGAAATAAATGTATAAGTAGAGATAGAGAATATGAATGCGGGCTTTGCTGCTGATTGAAATAGTTGAGATATTTAATGCGGTGAAGGGAGCTTAAAGTTGGCATTAAATGGGTGAAATGGTGCCAGGTATCGGTAGTGCTTTTAGGTGCTTTGTTAGTTATTGAAGAAATAAAAAGCCCCTGTGATTGCAGGGGCTGAGTGGAGTAGGATCAATATTATAAAACTATGAGTAGATGTCAAGGTCCCTCTTCTGCTATTGGATTATATTAATTTCAAGGTCCATGTCAAGATGAGTGTATCGTGTACCCGCACATCCCTATGCTTCACAGTTTCTGTGAGAGCTTGTATTACAGGTGTCTGCCAAGCTTTCTTCTTGCTTGGTGCTCCATAGCCATTTGAGCCAAAGCGATATTTAAGATCTGCTGAAAAACGTGTTTCAAATGCTTGGTCATAGGAAAGATTAACGCCAGCAGTTAAGCCATTGCTGATGTTGTAAGAAACCCTGCCATTCACACCAGAGCTATCAGCAGTACCAAGATCACCCTGTTGGTAGTAATAACCAACGGATGCTTTGAAATCTGGAGTGATGCTGTAGCCAACATCAAGGCCATAGGTATCTAAAGCACCGCCAAAGTAATTACTATTTAAACGATATTCACTGGTGCCAACAGGAATTAGTGCATATGCATTAAAGTTCCAGGTATTAGAAACAGCTTCTAAACCTGCTGCCACCTGTTGATAAAAAACAGTAGATGAATTTCTTACATTCACACCAGTATCAGCAGCGCCTGTTGCCATCGGGCGGCTGTCATAACCAGCATTCACGCCAAACATCCAGGAGCGATCACTATTTAAAAAGCGATAACCCAGTCTTGATGAGGTGGAAATGGTGGTGCCAGCAACTGTTGTATTAATAATGCTGCTGTAGTTGTTGTAATCAGCAAAATTAACGTTTGCTTGAGCGTCTAAGAAAAATACGCTGTTATCACCAGTAACTAAAGGTAAAAAGCCACCAATACCCGCTTGATTAGGAGTGCCAGCTCCTTGTAGTGCTCCTTGAAAACCAAAATTAGGTTGAATGGCATCTTTAAGCGAAATGCTCATCACGCCAAGGTCTGCTGCTGTGCCCTGGGTGGTTTTGGCTTCTTGCGCTGTTGCTGATCCAATACCAAAAGGTATTGATGCGAGTGCCAGGGCGGCAGTGCCAGCAAGGGAGAGCGACAGACGGATAGATTGCTGCACTACTGGGAACCTTGAAAAATAAAATTATCATCAAACAAAGTGCTGCATCATCAAGGCCTTGAGGT
>NZ_JAGQEK010000161.1 GCF_024346075.1 Synechococcus sp. Cruz CV12-2-Slac-r | reverse complement strand
CAGCAAACCAGATGCCCGCCTAAAAAGCAGCAAAGCCCTTAGGGCGGTGGCAATTGAAAAAAGTTTTGCACTTCCTGCGATCTGGGATGGAGCCGGCCAGCTCGATTTAGTGCTGAACACCGCCGCTGCCATGGGCCTGCAAATCAGCCCAGAAGCGGCAGAGGCCCTAGCCGAGAGCGTTGGCAATAACAGCAGCCGGCTGGCAGGGGAATTGGAAAAACTCAGCCTCTACTGCGGTGATCAAAAGATCAATATCGATGCGGTGGCGGCCCTAGCGGGCCCCAGCCAACACAACGCCTTAGCGGCGGGGGAAGCCCTGCTGGCGGGCAAGGTGGGGGAAGCCCTGCTGCAACTCGATTGCTTAGTGGCAGCAAACGAGCCGCCGTTGCGATTACTGGCGGCCCTTACCAGCCAGCTGCGCGGTTGGCTTTGGGTGAGCCTGCTGGATCGCCAAGGGGAACAAGACGTTGCTGTGATTGCAAAAGCAGCAGGAATTGGCAATCCCAAACGCATTTATGTAATGCGCAAGCAATTACGCGGTAAGTCGCCAGATCTATTGCTAAAGCTGATGGGTCAATTGCTAGAGGTGGAGGCTGCACTCAAATTGGGCGTTAACGCTAGCGATGCTTTTAGGGATGGTTTCTTGATGGGGCTACACGGATAATCAAGCAGGGGATTATTTGTAGTTATGGCGCTGCTGGTTCAAAAATTCGGTGGCACTTCTGTTGGCAGCGTGGAACGGCTGCAAGCGGTGGCCAAACGGGTGGCCGCTAGCCGGGCAGAAGGTCACGATTTAGTGGTGGTGGTATCAGCCATGGGCCGCACCACCGATGAACTCACAACTTTGGCCAAAGCGGTTAACCCCGATCCCCCCCAGCGGGAACTAGACATGCTTCTGGCCACTGGTGAACAGGTGTCGATCGCCCTATTAGCGATGGCCCTGCAAGCGGAAGGGGTGGCCGCTATCTCAATGACAGGCCCCCAAGTGGGCATCGTTACCGAATCAGCCCACGGCCGCGCCCGCATCTTGGAGGTGCGCACCGATCGGCTGCAACGCAAGTTGCAAGAAGGTTTTGTGGTGGTAGTGGCAGGGTTTCAAGGCACCAGCAGCGGCGGCGGCGGCAGCCAAGAAATCACCACCCTTGGCCGCGGTGGTTCAGACACCTCTGCTGTGGCCCTTGCTGCTGCCTTAGGGGCAGAAGCCTGTGAAATTTATACCGATGTGGATGGCGTGCTCAGCACTGATCCCCGCAAGGTGCCAGAAGCGCAGCTGATGGCTCAGGTGTCTTGCGACGAAATGCTCGAATTAGCAAGCCTTGGCGCAGCGGTATTGCATCCAAGGGCGGTGGAAATCGCCCGCAATTACGGCGTACCCCTTGTGGTGAGATCAAGCTGGAGCGAAGCCCCAGGCACCCGTTTATTTAGTAGTGGCGGGCGGCGCCCAATCGGTAATCACGGTTTAGAGCTAGGTAAACCAGTTGATGGCGCTGAACTACTGGAAGGGCAAGCGGTATTGGCCTTAGCCCATGTGCCCCACACACCAGGGATCGCAGCACTTTTATTTGAAGCGTTATCAAATGCCGAGCTAACGGTTGATCTAATCGTTCAAGCCACCCATGAAGGCCAAAGCAACGACATTGCCTTCACTTTGGAAGAAAATGAACTGGAAAGGGCTAGCCAGGTTTGCCGCCAACTACTGGGGGAGAAATGCGAACTCAAGGCTCAAGCGGGCCTTGCAAAATTAAGCATCGCCGGCGCCGGCATCATGGGCCGGCCAGGGGTGGCGGCGAAATTATTTGATGGCCTCAGCCAAACCGGCATCAGTTTGCGCATGATTGCCACCAGTGAAGTGAAAGTGAGTTGTGTAATCCAAGGGGATCAAGGTGAAAAAGCACTACGCACCACCGCCCAAGCCTTTGGGCTAACGGAAGCGCAACTGCGCCATAACCCAAGCCCCAGCGGCAGTGGTGAACCGGAGGTGCGCGGTGTTGCCCTTGATGTGAACCAGGTGCAGTTAGCAGTGAGCCACGTACCTGATAAACCGGGCTCTGCAGCTGCACTTTGCAGAGCGTTAGCCGATGCCGGCCTCAGCCTCGACACAATCGTGCAATCAGAGCGTCAAAGCCAAAGCCCGATGGGCAGCTGCCGCGATATTGCCTTTACGCTGCCCAAAAATGATCATCAGAGGGCATTAAAGGCTCTGGGACAATTAATTAAGCAATGGACTAACGCTGAAATCATCACAGGGCCTGCCATCGCTCGGGTGAGCGCAGTTGGAGCAGGGATGCCCTGCACCGCTGGCACTGCTGCAAGATTATTTCGCGCCTTAGCTGATGCTGAAATAAACATAGAAATGATCGCCACCAGCGAGATCAGAATCAGTTGCGTGGTAGCAGAAGCAGATGGCGATCGGGCCTTGCAAGCTGTGCATAAAGCATTCGGGCTAGATAAATGAGCTGGCTGCGCCATCGCCAACAATTACTTTTTACCGCCGCCGTAGATGCAATATTCATTGTTATCGCTGTGCCTTTGATCAGCGAAGCAAGGCATGGTGAACAACTAAATTCAGCAACACAAACGCTTGGCTTAATTTGTAGTTATTGGATTTTAGGTTGGTTATTTGGGAGTTATTCACTGCTGCGTTGGCCCAAATTAAAATGGAATCAATTAGTGCAGAGGGTGGGTTTAAGCGCCCTTGCAACTTTAGTGCTCGCTCTTACTCTCGGTTGGTTAAGTAAAACCACACCCTTGCAATTACCTTTGCTGCAGCGGGGTAACATCGGCCCATTAATGCTTAGCACTGCATTCGCATCTGTGCTCTTGCGTGCAATGCTGCATAGATTACAAACGCAGCGATCAAACACATTTCAAATACTAGTAGATCAATCAGAAAAAGATCAAGTAGAAACCGAATGGTTACGGAATAATAGGCAATCTCCAAATACCACAACATTTGATCTTTTTGATATTTCATTAACAGCTCCTGGTGGGCTTCTAGCGATAAGCCCCATTATTCAAAAAACAAAAGATCTAGAGCCAATATTCCAAACAACACTTGTGCAGAAAACTAGATTGCTAAGTTTAGCCCAGCTGGCAGAAGAAGAACTGCAACGTATTCCTGCCCACTGGTTAGATGAATCGATAGTCCAATTAAGTGGATTAGCCAACGGACGTAAAATTGGAATAAACTCCCAATTAAAACGTTTGGCTGATTTAATACTTGGAATTTTACTAATACTAATTGCAACTATCACTTTATTTCCAATAGCGATAGCAATTCACTTGCATGATCACGGCCCAATATTTTATTCTCAAATACGCACCGGCCTTTTTGGAGAATCATTCATAATTTATAAGTTGCGAACTATGCAGCAAACAGCAGAAGAGAATGGAGCGCAATGGAGCAACCCAGGAGATAAGAGAATTACTCCAATAGGGATGTGGTTAAGACGCAGTCGCTTGGATGAGTTACCACAATTATTAAATATAATCAAAGGTGAAATGAGCTTTATAGGCCCAAGGCCGGAGAGGCCAGAACTAGAACGTGATTTAGAAGTTCATAT
>NZ_JAGQEK010000160.1 GCF_024346075.1 Synechococcus sp. Cruz CV12-2-Slac-r | reverse complement strand
CTAAGGCAGGGGTTTGCCATAGGCTTTGATTGTTTTTAGCGTGGTTAATTTCTGCTTCCAGGGCCTCCTGCTGGCTTTGTGTCCAAACACCATCAGCAATTAGCTGGGCTGGATAACTAGTAAGAAAATCCTCAAGCCATTGGGCTTTTTTATGGCCATTAGGGGAGCAGGCAAGCAGGCTGCAACTGCTTACGAGTTCAAAACCCTGCTGCTGCAAAAGTGCTGGAAGCCTTCTGGCCACATTTGGATCACCACCATGGGATTGCCAGTGCTGAATGCAACAGTTAACAAATTCAGCTACTACTGAACCATGGGGATGTAATGAGAAGGTATCCCAGCGGATGTATTCATGCAGCACTAATTTAGCGCCGCGTCTTAGGGAACTTTTGATTAATTCTAATAGGGGATTTAGATCAGTAAGAAACATGCACAACCATCTGCACCAGGCGCCGTCCCAGCTGTAATCAGCAATCGCTAAAGGTGCGGGCTCTGCCAAATTAAGCAGTTCAGCTTTTAACTGTGGCAGCTGCAATTCTGCTGCCTGTTCATTTAAGTATGTGATGTAGCTGGGGGATTGATCAATACCTAGCACCTGGCCAGTTGAGCCAACTCGTTTCGCTAAATCAAAGCTGGCAAATCCTGGCCCGCAGCCAAGATCCAAAAGCCGATCACCACTTTTAAAGCCCGCTTTATCCCAAGCCGCCATCGCTTCTGCTTGCCAGATTTGATGTTGGCGCCCAAGCCGATTTAGTTCTTCGCTGTGGGTGCCGAGCACATAGGTCATTGAATTGGTTGCAAAGATCCAGTGCGTTGTAGGGGTAGGGGTTTTGATGCACCACTACCTAAGCAGCGTTGTAGTACTCGATCAAATCGGTTTTCGGTTTTTTTAATACTGCCAGCTGGAATTGCATCCCATTCAGATTGGCTCAACCAACCAATTAAAACCACAGCCTGCTGGCGATCACGATCCCAAAGTAATTCCCTGCCTTGATAACCGCTTTGTTTCTCAAGCCATGGCTCCCACACCTCAGCTTCTGCTGTGCGCCAGCAGCTGGTTTGGTCTTTTGTAACCGGCATTTGTAAAACCTCCACCACACCTGCATTGGGATCAAGTTCCCGCAGGGCCATAGCTGGGCTTGTTGTTATCAATAGGCAAGCAAACAAGCCCAAAAGGATCAGGCCATTACCCACCAGCGCTTTTAACAATGCAACAATTTTCATAGATGCACCAGTAAGGCAACGGCATGGCAAGAAATACCTTCTTCCCTACCTTCAGGGCCGAGTTTTTCATTTGTGGTGGCCTTCACGCCAACTTGATCTGGATTTACACCTAATGATCCTGCAATTCTTGCTCGTATTGTTTCTATATGGGGCTTCAATTTAGGCCTCTCTGCAATAACAACAGCATCTATATTTGCCACTTGCCAGCCCTGTTGTTTAATTAAGGAATTAACCTGCTCTAATAACTTAAGGCTATTGGCACCTTTCCATTGGGGATCATCAGGGGGAAAGTATTTGCCAATATCTCCTAGACTCAAGGCACCAAGTAAAGCATCCATGATGGCGTGAACCAATACATCAGCATCGCTGTGGCCATCGAGGCCAAGCCCATCTGGATGTTCAAGTAATTCGCCACCAATTATTAGTGGCCTACCTGCAATGAGGCAGTGGATGTCGTAACCATTACCGATACGGATATTCATCAGGGTTGATTAATGGTAGAAATTGCAGACTTACTTTTCTGAAACCAAAGTTCTCTTCCCATTTGATTCTAACCGGTTATTGCAACGCAACTATAGGTGGGCTTATTCATTGCTGCGCCTGCCATTTTGCCCAGAGATCTGGCCGACGTTCGCGGGTGCGTTGTTGTTGCTGTTCGATTCGCCAGCGTGCGATGGCACCATGATCGCCACTACGCAATACCTCTGGCACTTGTTGGCCTTGAAATTCTGCAGGGCGCGTGTAATGGGGATGTTCTAATAATCCAGCACTATGGCTTTCCTCAATTAATGATTCAGCACTGCCAACAGTGCCTGGTAACAACCTAACTACCCCATTAATAATCGTCATCGCTGGTAATTCGCCACCAGTAAGTATGAAATCACCTAACGAAACTTCTTCATCTGCTAAACCACGAATACGCTCATCAAAGCCTTCGTAATGCCCGCAAATAAGAATTAATTGTTGGTAATTATCTGCCCATTCTTGCAATTTGTGCTGCTGTAATGGAATCCCTTGAGGGGTCATTAGTAGGCTGCGGCAGCTCTCCTGTTTTGGGATTGCTTGAAAGGCAGCAAATACCGGTTCTGGTTTTAAAACCATCCCGGCCCCACCGCCATAGGGTTCATCATCAACCTTGCGGTAGCGATCAGTGGTGTAATCACGAGGATTATGGCAATACAAACTTGCAATTCCTGAACTAAAAGCACGGCCGATTACCCCCAATTCAGTTAATGGTGCAAACGCTTCTGGCACCAAGCTCAACACATCAATGCGCATCAGCTAGGCGGCCTACTTACGCGGCGGATTTCAGAACAAAATTGTGATGCTTCTAAAATTTCAGCATTCCAAACCAAAAGGCTACGTAAACGTAAATTTGGTTTTTGAAACCAAATTGTTTCTTGCATTTTTCTAGCACCAACTTGATGTTCAATTTCTAATTGCGCCTCCGGTTGTAAACGCCAACAGCCGCAGATCCCCGCATCATCTTGAAAGCGGCCATCAGCAAAAAAAATAAGCTGCCGGGGTGGCGTGTTCGGATTCTGTAGTTGCAATGATCCCAGCTGCCCTTCTGTATCGCCAGTTTTCGCAGGCAGCCATTGCCAATGCAGTTCAGCCCGCTCGCTTTCTTCCCAACTACTTTCGCCCTGATCGGGTTTATAGCGTGATCGCAAGCTCAACCAGTTCCCACCGCATAGCTCCATAAGCTCTACAGCGCTAACGGGTGGAAATGGCTTGCTGTTAACTGTCACAGGGCTGATCAATTTGCGATGTTTCTATCATCGCTTGTGCCCCTCCCTTACTAGAACATCCAGGCAGCACCCTCGCTAACGAAACCTAAGCCAGGCAGGGTTGCAGCTTCAGCGCTGTTTGCTGTGTAGAAATGTTCGCCGCTTGATGGCTTATAGAACCTCTGTACAGCTGTAAAACCAGTGCTTCCTGAAGAGGGAATAGATAAGGCTCTACCCGCAACACCTTCGTATAGATAGCCAATATTTTTAGCTGAGGCAACTTCAGAATCGCTCAAGGTAAGAAGGTGATCTTTGTTATTAGGGTTGTAGAGGCGATGAACTTCGATTAAGCCACCATTTTCGCCTCCAGCAGAAGGAATCAGATTCCAAGCTGATCCTTCAAGTTTCCAACCATTATTAATCAAGCTTGATGCTTCTTTTGTATCTGCAGTGTAATGGTGCAAACCTGTTATAGGATCCAAATAACGGTTATTAGTTAGATCTGTTGGAAATACAGTGTCGGTTGGTTTCACATTAAGGTTTTGAATGCGCTGATCTTGAGTTGCTGGAGTATCAGCATTGTTAAAAGCCTTTTCTTTCGATGGATAAGTTGCTT
>NZ_JAGQEK010000016.1 GCF_024346075.1 Synechococcus sp. Cruz CV12-2-Slac-r | reverse complement strand
AGGGCATCCCCCTAGCTGTTGGGGACGAAGCTAAACAAATGCTGGGTCGTACCCCAGGCAATATTCGAGCGATCAGACCCCTGCGCGATGGGGTTATCGCTGATTTCGATGCCGCCGAGCAGATGATCAAATATTTCATCCGCAAGGGCAATGAAGGCCGCGGCATGTTGGCTCCACGCCTTGTAATCGGTATTCCTAGTGGTGTTACTGGCGTTGAACGGCGAGCGGTGCGGGAAGCAGGTTTAGGTGGCGCCCGTGAGGTTCATCTGATAGACGAACCGGTTGCGGCGGCAATTGGTGCTGGTTTACCGGTGGCTGAACCTGTTGGTTCAATGATTGTTGATATTGGCGGCGGCACTACAGAAGTTGCAGTGCTCAGCCTGCAGGGCACCGTGGTATCTGAATCGGTGCGGGTGGCGGGCGATGAACTAAGCGATGCGATCGCCAGTTACCTAAAAAAAGTGCACAACCTCGTAGTGGGCGAACGCACAGCAGAAGACATCAAAATTCGGATCGGATCTGCATTTCCAAATGATGAATTTGATCAAACCGCGATTGATGTGCGCGGCTTACACCTGCTTTCTGGTTTGCCACGCACCATTTCAGTGCGATCTGGTGACGTGCGAGAAGCGATGGTGGAACCCCTCAACGTGATTGTGGAAGCGATAAAACGCACCCTCGAGCGCACCCCGCCTGAACTCGCTGCCGACATCGTTGATCGAGGCATCATGTTGGCTGGCGGCGGTGCCTTAGTGAGAGGTATCGCCGATTTGATCAGCCATGAAACCGGCATCCTTACCCACGTAGCAGAAGATCCACTGCTTTGTGTGGTGAATGGTTGTGGCCAGGTTTTAGAGGATTTCAAGCGCCTTGGCCGCGTTTTGGATGCTGCTGATTTTCATCGTTCTTCCAACTGATCCATGGCGCTGAGAACCAATCTCAAGCGCCTGCTGAATCCCCGTTTGCTGCTTGCTAGCTGGCCCTGGCTTTTGCTACTCGCCGCCTTTGCGGTGTTGCGTATCTCCAAAGGGGCCTTGCTGCTTGATTTTTATGCTCAGGCCACAAGACCTTTTTGGCCTGGTAGTGCCCAGCAGGAATGGCTGCAAAAAGCCCAACGCTTTGAGGATCAACAACGCATCGCGTTGCTTGAGGCCAAATTGCAAGAGCAGCAGCAGCACCAAGCCTTGCAATTACAAAAGGGCCCTTGGCTTACAGCAGCGGTAATAAGTAGAAATATTCAAGGCTGGTGGCAGCAGTTAATACTTGGGGCCGGAGCCTTGGAAGGTATTCGGGTGGGGGCTGCGGTTACAGCTCCAGGCGGCTTGTTAGGCCGCGTTAGCAGTGTTACCCCGAGCACAGCGAGGGTGTTGTTGTTAGGTGATCCCTCCAGCCGCGTGGCGGTGGAACTGCAGGGGAAGCGCGGGCAAGGGATTTTGGTTGGTGATGGCACCAGCCGGCCGCGGCTAGCTTTTTTGGATAAAGATGTGGAAGTGCTGCCTGGTGATGTGGTGATCACTTCACCTGCAAGCACAATCTTTCCAGCAAATTTGATAGTGGGGGTGGTGCAAAAAGTTAATTTTGAGGCAACACCGGCCCCAGAAGCGTTGATACAACTAAGCGCCCCTGTTAAAGCAATCGATTGGGTGAGGGTGCGCTGAGGTGGCAATTGCTTTAGATCGTTCCAGGGCCTTGTTTGCTACCGGGCTGCTGGTGTTGCTGCTCACATTGGCAAATCCTTCACTGGTGCAACTAAATGGCATCCCCCCCTGCTGGGTGGTGCTTTGGTTGCTGCCTTGGGCGGTGGTGGAGGGTCCGGTGGCTGGAGCCACGGCAGGGATTGCCATGGGCCTTCTGCTGGATGCCTTGCAGGGCAGCAATTTGAGTTCGGTGCCGGTGCTAGCGCTTTTGGGTTTTTGGTGGGGCCAATTCCAAACGGCCCGTCGTCCGCTTGAGCGCAGCACCACCCTTGGTTTACTGGCTTTGCTTGGCACCTTGCTGCTTAATGGCAGCTATGCCTTGCAGTTGTATGGGCGCGCTGAATTCAGCCGTGCGGCCTGGCAAACAACGCTCGCTCAAACTTTGCTCACCGCATTAATCGCTCCGTTGATGTGTTCTTTATTGGTGCTGTTTTGGCGCCGCATCTCCCCCCAATACCTGCAACCCCGCTCACCGCAATGAAACTTCTGCTTCTGCTTGCGATCTTGATGGGTTTAGGGGGCTGTAATCGCCCTCCAAAAACTGCAGAGCTACAACTTTGGACAATCCAGCTATCGCCAAAATTTGATCCATTAATCAAGCCGATGCTGGCGGATTGGGAGAGCCGTAATCCAGGTGTAAAAGTGCGATGGACCGATCTGCCCTTTGGTTCGGTGGAACGCAAGGTGCTGGCGGCAGTATTTGCTCGCACTGCACCTGATGTGGTGAATCTGAACCCTTTATTTGCTGCAAATTTGGCAAGCAAAGGTGGTTTGTTACCGCTTCAGGATCGCTTGGGGCAAGCCAAAGCAACCTATCTGCCGGAAATCCTGCAGGCGGGAGAGCAGCAGGGGGAGCTTTATGCCTTGCCCTGGTATCTCACCGCTCGCATCACATTGGCTAACCAGCAGTTGTTGCAGCAGGCCGGTTACAGCAAACCACCACGCCGTTGGGATGAAGTAGCTGCTTATGCGGAGCAGATCAAAAAACGCACTGGTCGCTACGCATTGTTTGTAACGGTGGTGCCCGATGGTTCGGCGGAATTATTGGAATCGATGGTGCAGATGGGGGTTGAGTTTCTGGATAAGCGCCATCGAGCGCGCTTTAACAGTGCCGCGGGGAGGCGCGCTTTTGCTTTTTGGACCGATCTTTACAGGCGCGGTTTGCTGCCGCGGGAGGTGGTGAGCCAGGGATTTGCCAGGGCAATTGAGCTCTACCAAAGCGGTGAATTGGCCCAAGTGGCTACCGGTGCCGAATTCCTCAGCACAATCCAAACCAATGCGCCGCGAATTGCTGCCCAAACAGCCCCTTATCCACCCTTAGTTGGTAAAAGCGGCGTTGCAAATGTGGCGGTAATGAATTTGGCGGTAACGCGTCAAACAAGCCGCCCAAAGGAGGCGGTGGATTTGGCTGTTTTTATTACTAACCCAGAAAATCAATTGCGTTTCGCTCGGGCAGCGCGGGTATTGCCATCATCTGTGCCTGCTTTGCGTGAAATTGAACAGGAGCTATTGCTGGCAAGCGCTGCGGCAGGGAAAGCAGATTTGGTGCAACAGGCCCGTTTATTAAGTGCCCAAACCCTTAGCCAGGCTCGAGTGTTGGTGCCTGCTGATCCGGGTGTAAAACGAATGCAAGCGATCATCTACGGCCAGTTGCAACGGGCCATGTTGGGCCAATTGAGCAGCGCAGCTGCCTTGTTAGCAGCGGAAAAGGAATGGAATGCCTACGCAGCTGCCAGGTGGCCTTAGCCAAAAGCAGCAATTATTAAAAAATTAGAAAGCCGCCAAAATAACTGATCAGATAGTCCATTTTTTGAGGTTGGAAAGTTAGGGTTGCACTTCGTAACTAAACGACCCAATGATCGAGGGCGAAGCGCTTCCTACCCAGCAACCCACAGTGCTGGTGGTGGACGACGAGCCAGCGGTGCGTCGGGTATTGGCTATGAGGCTTGAAGTAGCCGGTTATCGGGTGGTGACCGCTGAAGATGGCGAACAGGCCATTGAAGTTTTTAACAAGGAGCAGCCCGATCTGGTGGTGCTCGATGTGATGATGCCAAAACTTGATGGTTTTGCTGTCTGCCGGCGCTTGAGGGCGGAATCAGCAGTGCCAATTATTTTTCTTTCCGCTCTAGATGCCATTGCTGAAAAAGTGGCGGGCCTTGATCTTGGCGCCGATGATTACCTTTCAAAACCTTTTAGCCCTAAGGAATTAGAAACAAGAATCAATCGCATCCTTGGCCGTGTTGGCCGTGGTAACGCCAGCCAAGATCCCCGTGAACAATTGCCAGGCCTTGGTGTTTTACGGCTTGGTGATCTAGTTGTTGATAGCAATCGACGCCAGGTAACGCGCGCAGGCGAACGCATCGCCCTCACTTACACCGAGTTCAGCCTTCTCGAGTTGTTATTTCGAGAACCTGGTTGCGTAGTGCCAAGAGCAGAGATTCTTGAGCAACTTTGGGGTTACCCTCCCAGACGCGCGGCAGATCTAAGGGTGGTTGATGTTTATGTGGCCCGTTTACGGGGCAAACTCGAGCCGGATCCCCGTAATCCCGAACTCATCCTCACTGTGCGAGGCACTGGATATGCCTCCCAAAGGGTGGGTGAAATAAGCGTTGCGGCAGGGGCCTGAACCTTTGGAACTTAGAGAAATTCGCCTTGAAAAAGCCAAGGCGTTAGAAGCGCTTGGACAAGGCCCTTACGCCCTTAATTTCGCGCCCACCCACAACAGCGCCGAATTGCAAGCTGCCCACGCCGATCTCGCTAATGGTGAGGAACGCGATCTCACAGTGTTGGTGGCAGGGCGTGTAATTACCCGCCGGGTGATGGGCAAGTTGGCCTTTTTTACGCTTCTAGATGGCAGTGGCTCAATTCAGCTCTATTTAGAAAAATCCAGCCTTGATGCGGATTCAAGCTCTGATCCGGCCCCTTTTGCGCAACTCACCACCCTTGTGGATGCCGGCGATTTAATTGGCGTGCAAGGCAGTTTGCGTCGCACCGATCGCGGTGAACTTTCCGTAAAAGTAAAAACCTGGTGGATGCTTTCCAAATCGCTTAGCCCCTTGCCGGATAAATGGCATGGCTTAGCCGATGTGGAAAAGCGCTACCGGCAGCGATATCTCGATCTAATTGTTTCGCCTCAAACTCGGGAAACCTTTCGCAGGCGCGCTCAATTGGTGAGTACTTTGCGCCGTTGGCTAGATGATCGCGGCTTTCTGGAAATTGAAACTCCGGTATTACAAAGCGTGCCTGGGGGGGCAGATGCCCGGCCATTTGAAACCCATCACAACGCCCTTGATCTTTCTTTAACGCTGCGGATTGCCACCGAATTACATCTCAAACGCCTGGTGGTGGGTGGTTTTGAACGGGTATATGAACTGGGCCGCATCTTCCGTAATGAAGGCACCAGCACCCGACACAACCCTGAATTCACCTCGGTGGAGATCTATCAGGCCTATGCCGACTACATCCAGATGATGGAGCTCACCGAAGAGCTGATCGTTTATGGCTGCATCCAGGTGTGTGGTGGCACTTCAATCACCTATCAAGGCACCGAAATTAATTTCGCCCCCCCCTGGCGAAGGGCCACCATGCATGAACTAGTGCTGGAGGCCACCGGCTTGGATTTCAATAGCTTTAGCGATCACGCTGAAGCAGCAGCTGCAATGGAAGCAGCCAACCTTCTAGTGCCAGCTCTTGCCGATTGCCTTGGCCGCTTGTTGGTAGAAGCATTTGAGCAACGGGTTGAAAGCAGCTTGATCCAACCCACATTTGTGTTGGATTACCCGATAGAAATTTCACCGCTTGCTAGGGCCCATCGCAGCAAACCTGGTTTGGTGGAGCGTTTTGAACTATTCATTGCGGGTAGGGAAACCGCAAACGCCTTTAGTGAACTTATTGATCCAGTGGATCAGCGCAGGCGCCTTGAAGCCCAACAAGAAAGGCGAGCGGCGGGTGATCTAGAGGCGCAGGTGGTGGATGAAGACTTCTTGCAAGCTCTAGAAGTGGGAATGCCACCAACGGGTGGCCTTGGCATAGGCATTGATCGCCTTGTAATGCTGCTTACCGATAGCGCCAGTATTAGAGATGTGATCGCCTTCCCATTACTAAGGCCTGCCAAGGTGGATAATGGGTGCACTGATTAAATTTCCTAACGCATGAGTGGCGAACGCGTTGGATTTCGTTTTACTCACGCTGATGCTGTGGTGAAACGCAACCCCCAAGGCCGGTCCCGGAGGGGCTGGGTTATGGAGGCAGTTGAGCAAACCACTAGCCGTGGTACCAAGATGCCTGCATATCGCATCCGCTGGCGTGATAGCGAACGCCCAGAAATTGTTTTGCAACATATGTTGATTGCAGATCCAGATCCCACCCCACCACCTGAAGGTGTAAATCTTGTGCCAAAAGCACCAAAAGTTTAGGCATCTCCCTTTAGCTTATAGATAAATAAACCAAGATATTCTTTTAAGATGTTGCTGCTTATATATAAATGCTCCGCATCAGGAAATAGTTTTTTTAAGGTTCCTCCAAAACTTGCAGTTCCTTCGTTTTTGCGACTAGCAAGCTGATAATCGCAGCTAATCGGAATCAATTCAATTTTACTTGTTTTACCAAATTGTTTCTTAAAGCTCGCAAGGGCCCTTGGCATATGGATGGCACTTGTTACCAGTAATAAACGGCGCCAATTTTTTTTACTGCCAAGCTTGTTGATTGCTTGCGCTTCTTCTGCTGTAGTTCGAGACTTTGGATTAACTAAGATTTTGTATTCTGGAACTCCCAGCTCGATAGCAAGGATCTTTGCCGATATTGCTTCTGGTGAAGCTGGATTATTATTGTTGAAATTAATCTGTGCACCGCTCGTAATAAGTACAGCTGCTTTCCCTTGGCGCATTAAACGTATGCCGGTGATGAGCCGGTCTCCAGCTTCTCCCACTTCCACGCCCCTGCGAGGGGATAGGTTTGGTTTTAAGCCACCACCAAGCACCAAAACCGCGTCAGCTTTCGGAATCGGAAACGGAGTGAGGGCAGCGCTGCGTTCCTCAAGGCTCCAAACCAATTCATCGCTTACTAAAGGCATTGCTGGCAAAATAAGTATCACAAGAGCACTACTTGCGCACCATGGCGACCATTTGCGGCGCCTATTAAGCAAAGCTAATAAATTCAGGCCTATGGAAAGCCCAAGAGGGTAAATAAATAACGGCAGTAATTTTGTTAGTAAAAAAGCCATTATTGTTGTTTTTGTTTTTGCTTGAGATCTTCCAGGGCTTGATTTGCTTCAAAATTATTCCAAGCCGTTTCTAAATCTATTACTGAATCTTTTTCTAAATCTACTGGCGAAGTTGGTTTCTTTGGGTTGTTTGGTGCTGGCATTTGTTGAATTTCCTGCCGCAATTGTTGATCTTCTACGCCAAGTTCAGCCAAGGCTTGCCAGCAATCGCGCCCCTGTCCCATCAATTTACTTAAGTGAGCCTCCGCTTGGCTAGCTAATTGATTGGCGCCGGCCTGCTGGGCCCGCTGCACCCGTTGGCGCCATTGTTTGATCTCGGCGCTTAGATCACATAAGCGTTGCCTTAGTAGATCGGCTTGCTTATTGATTGATGCCAGGCGAATTTGTAAGCGTTGTAGTTTTTCATTCGCTTCACCTTTTTCAAATAAATCTTTTTGATTTGGATGATCTTCTAGGAAATTGTCAAACTGGCGCTCCAGCTCTCGTTCAATTTCTTGCCACCAGCTATTGGTTGATTCCATCCGGTGCCCTTGTAATAACGGCAGCTTCGATCTCTTCTTCAAGGGGGGTGATGGCCCCATCCCTCGAGCGCAGTAACAACTGGGTGAGCCTGGCTACAGCACCTTCCCCGATCTCTTCAGTGCCGATTGCATCAAAAGCGCGGCGATAGGTGGTTTCTAATTCTTCAATTAACGATTCTCTTACCCTTCGCACTAACGCCCGCTGTTCTTCTCGGCCCATGGCGCTTGGCTCAAAGCTGAAACCAGTTTGCCCTGCCAGTCTTACCTGCCAGTGTTGCTCTGCAAAACAATTTTCAAACAAGCAGATGCAAGCTGTAGCTATCAGCTGCATCGCAATGGCGCTGCTGGCTGCTCCAGCCTGCACTAGCGGCAAGGCTTTGAAATGCTTCAGGCGAATATTTATAGCTGTATTCGGTGATCAAAATTTCACCAGGTTTAAAAATCACCTCTTGCCCCAGCAGTTGCAGCCGTTGTTCGCCATTGCTTACAAGCGCCATAGCAATACGCTGCTGCTCAGATTGCCATTCGGCTTTGTAACTAAATCCCCACGGATCTACTTCTGCATTTAGATCACGCTGTAAACGAAGCAATAGGTTTCGTGCAAAAGCTGCTGAAAATCCAGCAGCGTCGTTGTAGGCCGCTTCCAGCTGGGCCTGGGGCCGCGGTTGATCGATACCAATTAACAACGCCCCGTTGGGCCCAAGCAGCTGCTTAAGCCGCATTAAAAAAGCACTGGCCTCTGCCGGCTCAAAGTTTCCCAGGGAGCTGCCGGGAAAAAAGCCCAGCCGCAACCTTTGGCTCCATTCGGCGCTGAGGGGTAATTCCAATGCACGGCTGTAGTCGGCGCAGATACCTTGCATCGGCACTGAGGCGAATTTGGCCTGTAAGCGCTTTCCTGCCTCCTGCAAATGCCTGGCGCTGATATCTAGGGCGATGTAAGCGGGGTTGCTGAGGGCTTGCAGCAGCGGCCCCACTTTTTCGGCGCTGCCAGCACCAAATTCCAATACCAAACTGTTGGCTGGAATTTGCGCGCAAAAACTATTGGCATGTTTTTGCAACAGCTCCAGTTCTGTGCGTTTGAGTGTGTATTCAGGTTGCTTACAAATTTCTTCAAATAACAGCGAACCCTGCTGGTCGTAGAGCAACCAGGCCGGCAGCTGTCTTGGGCGCTGCTCTAACCCCCTAAGCACCACCGCCGCCATATCAGCTGGGGTGGGGTGTAGATCGATGATGGAAAAAGTTTCTATTTCAGCCATCCCAAGCGAGCCGCAGGCCAGCTGCTTGCCAGCGGCATGCAGGGGCATAAAAATTGCGATAGGTGATGCGGCTATGGCCTGGGGGAGTGAGGAAACTGCTGCCCCGCAACACCATCTGAGAGCTCATGAATTTGCCGTTGTATTCGCCAATCGCGCCAGGGGCGGGGCGGTAACCGGGGTAAGGCCCGTAGGGCGAATTGGTCCATTGCCATAAACAGCCAAAAGCTTGGGGTAGATCTGGTTGTTGCTGCAAAGCAATTTCCCATTCCATTTCCGTTGGTAATCGGGCCCCAGCCCAACGGGCATAGGCATCAGCTTCAAACCAACTGATGTGTTGCACCGGCGCGTTTGGATCCCTCGGTTGCAAACCCCGAAGGCTGAATTCCAGCCCTTCTGGCCGCCAATAACGCGGTGCATGCCATTGCTGCTGCTGCACCTGGGCCCAGCCTTCAGCCATCCAGAGCATTGGATTTTGGTACCCCGAATCAAGCTGAAACGCTTCGAATTCAGCATTGGTTACCAGCTGCGGGCTGAGGCGCCAAGGATTTAGCCATACCTTGTGTTGAGGGGCTTCATTATCAAAATGAAAGCCAGAGCTTTGTAGCTGCTTGCCAACTTCTACAAGGCCACCTTCGAAATAAAAACTATCCCTAACCCCAGGGCCCATCGTTGCTGCCGCCGCCGCTGGAGCATCAAGGGCATAAATCGGATTTAAGGGGTTGCGGCTGAAACTATCGAGCAGGTCTTGCAGCAGCAATTCCTGATGTTGTTGCTCGTGATTGAGGCCAAGCTCAATGAGGTTGCTGATTGCTGTTGCTGGCCCATTTGCAAGCCACAACTGCAAAGCCTGATCAACACGATGGCGCCAATCCAGCAGCTCCCGCAGCGCTGGCCTACTCAATAAGCCCCTTTGCGGCCGCGGATAAAAGGGTCCGGCGCTTTCGTAGTAGCTGTTAAACAGCACCAGCCAGGGCTGCGGTGGCCCCTGCCAATTGGGCTGATGGGGTTGCAGCAGAAAGGTTTCAAAAAACCAGTTGGTGTGAGCTAGGTGCCATTTGGGCGGGCTGGCATCTGGCATCCCTTGCAATAAGAGATCTTCTGGTTCAAGGGGCGCGATTAAAGCTTCGCTTTTAGCTCGCACAAGGCGATACAGATCACCTAACAACGGGTGAACCGCAGAGGGTGAGCAGCTGGTCATCCCTCGACTTAGCAGTGGCGGGACCCTAGCCTGCGGCGAAGAAATCGGCATTGTTTATGGGTATCACCCGTGGTTTTGTGGGGGCCGTGGGTAATACACCCCTGATTCGTTTGGAGCATTTCAGCGCCGTGAGCGGTTGCGAAATCCTTGGCAAAGCCGAATTCATGAACCCCGGTGGTTCAGTGAAAGACAGGGCCGCTCTTGGCATCCTGCAAGCGGCAGAAGCAACAGGGGAACTGAAAAAAGGTGGCACCGTAGTTGAAGGAACCGCGGGTAATACGGGCATTGGCCTTGCCCATTTATGTAATGCCCGCGGTTATCGCTGCGTAATTGTTATTCCTAATACCCAATCAGCTGAAAAAATAGGTTTACTGCGCAGCCTTGGCGCTGAAGTGCGCACGGTGCCGGCGGTGCCCTATCGCGATCCGGAAAACTATGTGCGGCTTTCGGGGCGGATCGCTGCAGAAATTCCAGGGGCAATCTGGGCAAATCAATTTGATAATCAGGCCAATCGCCAAGCCCACTACAACGGCACTGGGCCTGAAATCTGGGAACAATGCGCCGGCAAATTAGATGCCTGGGTGGCCGCCACCGGCACCGGTGGCACCTACGCGGGTGTGGCGCTTTACCTAAAGGAATGCGATCGCAATTTGCATTGCGTGCTGGCTGATCCCCATGGCAGTGCCCTGCATAGCTGGTTCACAAGCGGCAGCCTCAGCATGGAAGGTAGCTCGATCACCGAAGGGATCGGCAACAGCCGGCTTACAGCAAATATGGAAAATGTGCCTGTAGACGATGCAGTGCGAATAAGCGATCAAACCGCCTTGCAGGTGCTCTATGAGCTGCTCTGGTTTGAAGGCTTATTTATGGGTGGTTCTGTTGGCATCAATGTGGCTGCAGCGCTTGAAACCGCTCGCCGCCTAGGGCCAGGGCACCGGATCGTAACGGTGTTGTGCGATGGCGGTGATCGCTACCGCTCAAGGATCTGGGAGCGGGAATGGTTAGAAAGCCGTGGCTTGCAGCAGCCGGAACGGCCAAGCTTGCCTACTCTCCCTTGATTCCCATGCAATTTGGTGCTGGCTGTGGCATTTCCCGCTGAAGCCGCTGTCGGAGATTTATTGGCGGGCCGTTATCGCCTCGAGCAGTTGCTCAGTGAAACCCCTGGTGTTCAGTTGTGGCGCGGTAGCGACAGCCTTGCTGGAGGCCTAGCCGTAGCAATTCGTGGCTGGGCCCACTTATCAGCGCCAAAGTTGTTGTTGTTGCGGCAACGCTTAGAGCGGCTGCAAGGGGTTTTACATCCCCAGGTGCCGCGTTTAGGCGCCTTAATCCCAGAGGAAGGTGGCCTATGGCAGGTGCGGGAATGGGTTGCTGGCCGCACCTACAGCGATTTGTTGATTAGCCGCCAAGAGCGGCAGCTGGTATTTGGAGCAGGGGAGGTGCTGTTGCTTTTGCGGCAGTTATTACCGGCGCTAGCGGCTCTGCATGGCCAAGATTTAATCCATGGTGATCTCACGCCAGCCAATTTGCTGCGCCGTGACAACGACGGCCTTCCGGTATTGATTGATTTCGGCTTGCAGGGGGCACCCGGTGAGGAACCTTTGCTCGCTGCCACCCCTGGTTACGCGCCGGTGGCACAAGGCAAGGAATCACCAGCCCCTTGGATGGATCTCCATAGCCTTGCGGTTACCGCAATGGTGTTGCTGAGCGGAGAAGCAGCAGCTGGCTTGCTGGATCCCCAAACGATGCAATGGCGCTGGCCCGATGGTTTGGAGGTAGACCCCCTTTTTCGGTTATTGCTGGAGAGGATGTTGAGCGCTGATCCACAGCGAAGATTTGCTACCGCAGCCCAGTTAATGGAACCCTTAGCGGCCCTGCCGGTGCCCGATAGCACCGGTCCGGTGGGCCGCAGTGATCGCACTGCGGTATTAATCCCCCAAAAAAGCGAGCCAGAACAAATAAAACCGGAGCCCAAGCTTCCCAACCCCATCAATGGGAGTGGGCCCCCTAAAACCCTGCGCCGCGCTAGCCGGCAGCAACGCCAAGAGGAAAAGGAAAAGGCGGCGGAAGGTAGGTTTTGGCCGGTGCTGCTTGCTTTGATCCTCACTGCCTTAGTGGGCTCAGCCCTTGGCTGGTTGCTGTTGGGTCGCAGTCGCCCAGGGGCTATGCCATTACAAAATCTGCCGGGATCTGTGAGTTTGCCGCCGGCGGAAGTGGATCAACGCCAGCAATTACTAAACCGCTTGAAGGCATTACAAGTGGATCGTGATTGGTTTTTAAAGCTGGTGGATCGCGGCTTGGCGGCCCAGTTTCCGGAGCGGGGCGGTAAGCCACCTAGTGATTCCCTTGAAGATGCCCCCCTGCGCAAGATTTGGAACGATCTCGCTCAAGACTGGTTGGTGCGGGTAGAGCAATTGCCGCTGGTGCTGCGCTCAAAGTTGGGTAGTTTCAAGCCCGCCGATTGGGAAGCGCGCCAAGCAAGCCTTACCGCCCAGGGCTTAAGCCCTCAGGTTTTGTTGCAACTGGTAAGCAGTAGCGCCCAAAACCTGCTGCCGGGCCGCAACCCGGAAACGGTGCCAGATGAACCCTTCCGCCAGCTGTGGTATGCGGCTGCCCTGCGCAGCTTGGAGGGTTTGAAGGTGGAACAGTTGGAGCCCACCCCAAATTTGGCCCGTTCTCTATCGGCAGTAGTGGATGGCCAAGGGGCTCGCTTATTTGCCGTAAAAATGCAACCGGGTTTCAAGTTGGTGCTTGGCGTAAATGGCACAAACCTGATGCAAATGACCGTATTCAGCGCTAATGGCCAGGTGCTCGAACCCCGCGGACCACTGCGGGTGGTAGTGCTGCCAAAAGTGGAGGGCTCGCTTGTGCAGGTTTTAGTGCGCAACGATGGTTTAGCTGCAGGCATGATCAGCCTTTCGGTGCGGGTAGACCCCCCCTTACCAACAGCACCTGCAAATATCCAAATGCCAACCCCAACCCCTGGGATTATTAATGCACCGCCTCCAGTTGCACCAGAGCCAACCCCTAATCCAGTAGTTGCACCACCGCAAGAAAGTTCAGAGCCGCTTCAACGCTGAACGCAGATCTTTGTCGTCTTGTTTACGACGTTCTTCTTCGCGTTTGTCGTGTAATTTGCGCCCTTTAGCAAGGCCAATTGTGAGTTTTATCCACGAGCCTTTTATTTGTAGATTTAAAGGGATCAAGGTGAGGCCTTGTTGATCTAAGTGCCCTCTTAAACGATTGATTTCTTTGCGGTGGGCCAGCAGCGTGCGCACCCTTAAGGGTTCGTGGTTGTAAAACTTGCTCGCTTGTTCATGGCCGGCGATATGAACATTGTGCAGTTGTAATTCACCATTACGAATCAAACAAAAGCCATCCCGCAAATTTGCTTTGCCAGCTCTGATTGCTTTTACCTCAGTGCCCACCAGCTCAATACCGGTTTCAAGGGTTTCAAGAATTTCGTAGTTGTGCCGCGCCAAACGGTTGTCGGCCAGTAGCCGTTGGGCTTCTAGCCGTTTCTTTGCTGCTGCTGTTGCACCTTTACCCTTGCCTGCCACGCGCCGAGTTCACCCAATGCATTCCTTAACACCATCGTGACCCATGGTTTGCCTGCATCGGCCGTGCCCCCTAGCCTCGGCCCATGGCGATTCAGTCTTCCGGCAGCAAGCCCATAAAAAAAGACACACCGCGGTTGCTGGCTCCCCAAGCCAATGCCGCGGAACGCGATGGTGGCCGCGATGAAGGTTTAAGGCCGCGGCGTCTAGCCGACTACGTGGGTCAGCCGGAGTTAAAGCAGGTATTGGCGATCGCCTTGGAGGCCACCCGCCAACGGCAAGAGGCCCTTGATCACGTTTTGCTGTATGGGCCGCCGGGGCTTGGTAAAACCACCATGGCCCTGGTGTTAGCAGAGGAATTGGGGGTGCGCTGCCGTATTACCAGTGCTCCGGCGTTGGAACGCCCCCGCGACATTGTGGGTTTATTAATGAATTTGCAGCCTCGGGAACTGCTGTTTATTGATGAAATCCACCGTTTAAATCGCGTAGCAGAGGAGTTGTTATATCCGGCAATGGAAGATTTTCGCTTGGATCTCACCGTGGGCGCTGGCACCGGTGCCCGCACCCGCAGCCTCGATCTGCCTGTTTTTACCTTGGTTGGTGCCACCACTAAAGCGGGTGCCTTGAGTTCACCCCTGCGGGATCGCTTTGGCTTAATCCAACGGCTTGAGTTCTACAACTGCAGTGATCTTGAATTGATCGTGCTGCGGGCAGCAAAGTTATTAAAAGTGGAATTAATGCAGGCCGCAGCAGCAGAAATCGCCCGCCGTTGCCGCGGCACGCCGCGGGTGGCAAACCGTTTATTAAGGCGGGTGCGGGATTTTGCCAGCGTGAAGGGCCATGGCCCGGTAACAGCAGAAGTGGTGGCGGAAGCTCTGGCAATGCATCGGGTGGATGCCCTTGGTTTGGATGCTTCCGATCGACGTTTATTGGAACTGCTGCTGGGTAGTTACGCCGGTGGCCCGGCTGGCCTCGATACGCTGGCAGCAGCCCTGGGGGAAGACCCCGACACCCTGGAGGGGGTGGTGGAACCATTTTTGCTACAACTCGGCTTTCTGCAGCGCACCCCAAGGGGGCGAATAGTTACGGAGGCAGGTCGTAGGCATTTGGAGGCTGCTTGATGTTGTTGATTTTTGGGCAATGCTGCCTTGTGCTGATGTTGTGGTTTGGATCGATTGCGCAACAGTTCGATCTGGCTTTGCAGGCAAGTAAAGAAGGTCGTTTTGATCAAGCCCTAGAGCTTTGGGATGGCGTTATTAAAAATGCTCCAAATGATGGTGCAGCTTGGAGTAATCGCGGCAACGTACGCCTTGCCCTTGGTGATCCGGAAGGGGCGATTGCAGATCAAACCGAATCTCTAAAACTGGCACCAGATATCGGTGATGCCCATTTAAATCGCGGCACGGCTGAAGAATTTCTAGGGCGATGGCAGGCAGCTTCCAGTGATTACGAATGGATTCTTGAACGCGATCCAGCTAACGCTGCAGCCAACTACAACCTGGGCAATGTGGAAGGCAGTTTGGATGATTGGGTAAGCGCCAGACAATCTTTTTTATTGGCAGCTGAAGTAAAGCCCGGCATGGCGATGGCTCGCTCTAGCGCAGCCCTTGCTGCATTTCAGCTGGGAAACTTAAGCCAAGCGGAATTGGAATTGCGCAATTTGATTCGCCGTTATCCCTTATTTGCTGATGCCAGGGCTGCCCTCACGGCATTGCTGTGGGAGGAAGGTAAAGCTGGAGAAGCGGAAAGTAATTGGGCGGCAGCTTCCGGCCTTGATAGCCGTTACCGAGATCGCAGCTGGCTACTGCAAGTAAGGCGCTGGCCACCGCAACCGGTGGCGGCATTAGAGCGCTTTTTGCAACTGGATCCATGAACGCTACCAATTTGGTTTTAGGCAGTGATGCAATTAATAAGTTGCTGGAAATACGCCGACATCTCCATGCTCATCCTGAATTGAGCGGCGCTGAACATCACACAGCGGCATTGGTGGCAGGCGAATTACGCCACCTGGGCTGGCGGGTGCAGGAGGGGGTGGGGCGCACGGGAGTGGTAGCGGAATTGGGCACCAGCAACGGCCCTGCAATTGGTCTACGGGTTGATATGGATGCATTACCGATTGAGGAATCCACCGGGTTGAGTTTTGCCTCCACCAGCCCTGGCTTGATGCATGCCTGCGGCCACGACATTCACACCGCCGTGGGTTTAGGGGTGGCAATGCTGCTAGCGCCATTGGCAGAACAATTAAGCGGCACCGTGCGTTTGATCTTTCAACCGGCGGAAGAAACAGCAGAGGGGGCCCGCTGGATGCTGGCGGCGGGAGCCATCGCTGGGCTTAAGGTCCTATTGGGGCTGCATGTATTTCCGAGCATTGCAGTGGGAAGCATCGGTTTGCGTCATGGGGCCCTCACGGCCGCGGCGGCTGAATTGGAATTGGAAGTGTTGGGGGAGGCAGGCCACGGGGCAAGGCCCCATCAAGCGGTGGATGCAATTTGGATTGCTGCCCGCCTAATTAGTGGTTTGCAAGAGGCGATCAGCAGGCGTTTAGATGCCTTGCAACCGGTGGTATTGAGTTTTGGCCGCATTGAAGGTGGCCGCGCTTTCAATGTGATCGCTGATCGGGTGCGGTTGCTTGGCACCTTGCGCTGCCTTGATTGCCAGCTCTACGAACAGTTGCCCGAATGGGTGGAAAGCACTGCCCAAGCCATATGTGCTGCCTACGGCGGCAAGGTGAAATTGGTTTGGCGAGGGATTGCACCACCTGTGCAAAACGATCCGCAGCTCACCGATCTTCTGAAGGGCATTGCGGTGGAGCAATTGGGCCGGGAGCAGGTATTGGAGTTAGCTCAACCAAGCCTTGGCGCTGAGGATTTTGCCCATTACCTAAATCATTTACCCGGCTGCATGTTTCGGCTTGGGGTGGCGGGCCTTGATGGTTGCGCCCCTTTGCACCATGGTGGATTCAACCCGGATGAGGCTTGTATGCCCGTAGCCGTGAACCTATTGGCAACGGCCCTAATGCGCTGGTTGGAGCAAAACAGCAAGCCATGAATACCCGCTTACCTTTGGCGCTTGCCACCCCACTACTAATTGCGCTGGCCCTGTTTGGCTTGATGGGGGGCGGCCAACGCCAAGGAGCAGAACGGCTGCAAGCGCTGCCAGCCCTTTTGATTGCTGCTGGGCTGTTAATTGCACGCGCAGCTAGTTATGGTCGCCATAGGCAGCGATTGCTGCGTGCCGTTAAAGAGCTTGAATCAGGCCCCCAATGACTGCTGCTTCACAAGAACCATCTTCAATGGGCATAGATGCCATTCGTGTGGCGATCGCCAGCGGGCACACCACATCTCGGATGCGGGCGATCACTGCTTTGCAGCCTTACGACGTTGATACCTGCGTGCCATTGCTGCTGGAGTGCTTAAACGACCAAGCCTTTTTGGTGCGCTCCTTGGCATGTATGGGGCTTGGCTATAAGGCAAATGAACAGGGAAAAGTGGCCCTGCTCAAGGTGTTGAAGCTAGAGGGGGATCCCAATGTGCGGGCAGAAGCAGCAAATGCCCTGGCGCGCCATGGCATGGAGCAAGCTTTACCAGCACTTCTTGACTTGTATCAACGGGATACCCATTGGTTAGTGCGCAGCAGCATTTTGGCGGCTCTAGCTGATGAAAAAGATGTAACGCCTGAGGTGTTGGTAAAGCTTGCCGAAATGGCGTTAGTTGATGCCGATCCCACCTTGCAGGAAGCGGGTAAACAGTTGAAGTTGAAGTTGCAACGCGAGAGCCTTGAACGCTTGCTAGGTTGAACTAGTCACTAGGGGTGCCGTCGCCGAAAATCCGGTGAAGGCTGAGATCACACCCTCCGAACCTGATCTGGTTAATACCGGCGCAGGGAAGTGCAGGAAGTGCGGCGCTACCCCTCCCCGTTGAGGAAATTGCTATGCGTAGTGCCTGGATTGAAAAGCGTAAAGGTGATGCCAATGTTTCTCAGATGCATTACGCCCGCAAGGGTGTAATCACTGAAGAGATGGCATTTGTTGCCAAAAAGGAAAACCTGCCTGAATCATTGATTTTGGAAGAGGTGGCGCGGGGAAGAATGATCATCCCGGCCAATATCAATCACCCAAACCTTGAACCGATGGCGATTGGTATCGCTAGTAAGTGCAAGGTAAATGCAAATATCGGCGCTTCTCCTAACGCTTCCGATATGGAAGAAGAGGTGGCTAAATTACGTTTAGCCGTGAAATATGGCGCAGATACGGTGATGGATCTATCCACCGGTGGTGTGAATCTTGATGAGGTGCGCACGGCAATTATTAACGCATCACCAGTGCCAATCGGAACAGTTCCGGTTTATCAAGCTCTTGAAAGTGTTCATGGCTCAATTGAAAAGCTATCAGAAGAAGATTTCTTACATATTATTGAAAAGCACTGCCAGCAAGGGGTTGATTATCAAACTATTCATGCCGGATTATTAATTGAGCATCTGCCTTTAGTGAAAGGCCGCCTCACTGGAATCGTGAGCCGCGGCGGTGGCATTTTGGCTCAATGGATGCTTTATCACCATAAGCAAAATCCATTATTCACAAGATTTGATGATATTTGCGAAATTTTTAAACGTTATGATTGCAGCTTTTCATTAGGTGATTCTCTGCGGCCTGGCTGCCAGCATGATGCTTCTGATGCTGCCCAATTAGCGGAATTAAAAACTCTCGGCGAACTCACCCGTAGAGCTTGGACCCACGACATCCAAGTGATGGTGGAGGGCCCCGGCCATGTGCCATTGGATCAAATTGAATTCAACGTGAAAAAACAGATGGAGGAATGCAGCGAAGCACCTTTCTATGTATTGGGCCCGTTGGTAACTGATATTGCCCCTGGTTACGACCACATCACCAGTGCCATCGGTGCAGCAATGGCCGGTTGGCATGGCACGGCGATGCTTTGTTATGTAACACCTAAAGAGCATTTAGGTTTACCCAATGCAAATGATGTGCGCGAAGGTTTGATCGCCTATAAAATCGCTGCCCACTCCGCTGATATCGCTCGCCACCGCCCTGGCGCCCGCGATCGCGATGATGAACTAAGCCGCGCCCGTT
>NZ_JAGQEK010000159.1 GCF_024346075.1 Synechococcus sp. Cruz CV12-2-Slac-r | reverse complement strand
GCCACAACCCGATCGCTGAGGGGGAAGGCCAATGGTGTTTAGCGGTGGGAGAGCTGCCTCCGGGGGTGGAGTTAATGCGTTGCAGCCGTTGGGATCCCCATGGAGATGGCGCTGAAATTTGGAATCGATTCAGCGCTGATGGCTCTATCCCGCAAAGTAATAACGATCGCCGCAGCGGCAGCAACGATCCCCTTAGTTGTGCCATGGCCTTGAGATTTGAACTAGCCCCGGGGGCCGAACTTGAAATCCCCCTTGTGATGAGCTGGGATTTACCCGTAACGGCTTTTGCCACCGGCTGCCAAGCCTTTAGGCGTTACACCGATTTTCATGGCAGCGATGGCACAAATGCAGCTGCTATCGCCACTGAAGCGCTGCAGCAATGGCCCCATTGGAAGCAACAAATAGAAGCCTGGCACGAACCGGTGTTGCAACGCCAAGATCTGCCAGAACTGCTGCGGATGGCTTTATTTAATGAGCTCTACGACCTAACCAGTGGCGGCACTTTATGGACTAACGCCAGTAGTGATGATCCAGAAGGCAGATTTGGAGTTCTGGAATGCCTTGATTACGCCTGGTACGAAAGCTTGGATGTGAGGCTTTATGGATCTTTTGCTTTATTGCAACTTTGGCCGGCCCTTGATAGGGCGGTATTACGTAGTTTTGCCCGCGCAATTCCAGCGGCAGATAGCACCCAAAGGCCGATCGGCTGGTATTTCACCCAAGGCAAAGGTCGAGTGGAGGCCGATCGAAAAGTAGCGGGCGCCACTCCCCATGATTTAGGGGCACCGAATGAACGTCCATTTGATGCAACAAATTACACCGCTTATCAAGATTGCAATCTATGGAAGGATCTAGGTAGCGACTTTGTATTGCAAGTATGGCGCACCTATAAGTTGGCGCCCGATGGCAAAAATATCAATTTCCTTGCTCAATGTTGGCCAGCTGCTGTAGAGGCACTCACCTATCTAAAAGGTTTTGATATTAATAATGATGGCCTGCCCGATAACGGCGGTGCTCCGGATCAAACTTTTGATGATTGGGCCTTAAAAGGGGTAAGCGCCTACTGCGGCGCGCTTTGGATTGCAGCTTTAGAAGCGGCTCTCGCAATGGCGCAAACATTAAGTTTGGAGTTGGGGCTTGATACAGCGTTGGAACAACGTTTATTTGGCCAATGGTTGAGTCAATCCCGCAGCAATTTCGACACACTGTTGTGGAATGGCGATTACTACAAAATTGATGCTGAAAGTGGCACCCCTGTAGTGATGGCAGATCAACTCTGCGGCGACTTTTATGCAAGGCTGCTGGGATTGCCCCCTGTGGTGAGTGATGCCAACGCCCGCAGTTCATTAAAAGCAATTAAAGAAGCCTGTTTTGATAGCTATGAAGGCGGCAAACTAGGGGTAGCCAATGGTTTAAAACGCGACGGCAGCCCCCTCGATCCCAATGGCACCCATCCCCTTGAAGTGTGGACTGGCATTAATTTTGGTTTAGCTGCTTATTACCGATTAATGAAAGATAGCAATACCGCCTTAGCTATTTGTAATGCCGTAGTTAATCAGGTATATAACGGAGGCATGCAATTCCGCACTCCAGAAGCACTCACCGCAAATAACACTTTCAGGGCTTGTCATTATTTACGTGCTATGGCGATATGGGCCCTTTGGGCCACCCATACCCAGTGGCAATTAATTCCTGGGGCTGATAAAAAACCATGAATAAACGTAATTTATTTGCAATTGCAATTGCTTTTTGTTTGATATTTTGGCCGTTGGCACCAGCGCAGGCGCAAATTCACAGCCACAACGATGAAAATGGCATATCAGTGCTACGTAGTATTGAAAGTCTGCGGGATTTGGATTATCAAGCCTGGCAGCTGGTTGCCTATCGCGAAGGGCTTCCAGGGGGGCCACTGCGTTTAAGGATTGTGGGTTATCCAGGCAAGGTGCGATTAAATCACCCCACTGCTTTGCAAGTGCAAAGCGGCGAAAAAAATTGGAATTTAGCTGATATCACCCTCGAAAATCCAACCCTCAGCAGTGATAGCCGCGATGCTGCTGCGGAATTTGATCTTGAACCCCTGCTAAGCAGCTTGAAAAAAAATCGCCCTTTGCGGCTAATGCTGCCTGGTGTATTCACTGAACTGCCAGTGCCACCTTTTGTGGTGCAGGAATGGCGCCAATTACCAAACCAACCCCTCTAAATGGAGGGCCAATGGCTTGATCGCCTCTGGATGGATAGGGCCCTGAGGCTGGCGGGATTAGCGGATGGGCTCACAAGCCCAAATCCATTAGTGGGGGCATTGGTGCTCAGCGCTGCCGGTGAATTGGTGGGGGAGGGATATCACCGCAAGGCAGGGGAAGCCCATGCCGAATTAATGGCATTGCAACAGGCTGGTGAAAAGGCAAATGGCGGCACGCTTTACGTAACGCTTGAGCCCTGCTGCCATCAGGGCCGCACGCCCCCTTGTACAGCTGCGGTGCTCAGCTCCGGTGTGAAACGAGTAGTGGTGGCGATTGCAGATCCAAACCCATTAGTGGCAGGAAAAGGCTTAACGCTGCTGCGTGAGGCAGGCCTTGAGGTTGAACTTGGCGAAGGGGCTGAGGCGGCAAAAAAACAAAACAGTGCTTTTCTGCATCGTCTAGCAACAGGAAAGCCGGAGGGAATCCTTAAATGGGCGATGAGCCTCGATGGCCGCACCGCCTTGCCGAATGGAGCAAGCCAATGGATCAGCGGCCCTGAAGCGAGAAGCTGGGTGCATCAATTGCGCAGCCGCTGTGATGCGGTGATCGTTGGCGGCGGCACCGTTAGGGCGGATGATCCCTTGCTTACAAGCCGGGGGCGGCGTACACCGGAACCCCTGCGGGTGGTGGTTAGCAGGGAATTAAATTTGCCCGATGCAGCCCAAATTTGGGATGTGAGCCTTGCGCCCACCCTGGTGGCCCATGGACCTGGAGCAGCAGCAGCAAAAATCGCCTTAATAGATCAGTTGGGGATAGAAAGGCTGCAACTTGATCAATGCGAACCGCAACAACTGATGGAGGCTCTAGCTAACCGTGGTTGCAATCGGGTGCTGTGGGAATGCGGCCCCGAGTTAGCAGCTAGCGCCATAGGGCAAGACTGCGTTCAACATATTGCGGCTGTAATTGCACCAAAATTATTAGGGGGCATAGCGGCTCGCACTCCCCTGGGGGATTTGGGACTCAGCAGTATTCCAAACACATTTGAGCAAAAATATTCAGCCAAAGGCCTTCAGGTACTGGGCCAAGATCTACTTTGGCAAGCGCAAATTAAAGACTTAAATATATAATACAAAGAAAGATTACTAACATTTTATTTTCCTATATTTCAGCGCATCTCCTCAAGCGATTCCTCAACCTCAGCGCTGGTTTCGCTGGCGGTAACCCTTGCAATCAATAAACCCATCACAACCGCTAGATACAACGGCCCAACAACTGCAACAATCACCGATAACATTTCCCCAGGGTGATTAGTTGCAACTATATCGCCAAAACCAACCGTTGATAAACAGCTAAAAGCAAAATAGTTTAAAGATATAAAATCAATCTTTGAACTTGAAATACCAG
>NZ_JAGQEK010000158.1 GCF_024346075.1 Synechococcus sp. Cruz CV12-2-Slac-r | reverse complement strand
CGCGCGGCGGCAACCCCAACAGATTTGTTGCTTGTGCTCCATGGCCGGGCTGGTGGTTCGATTCCGGCTGAAATTGATCAACTAGCTGCTGAATTACAGACAGCAAGGGGAGGACGGGTGTTTTTGCAGGCGTTAACCGATGAGCAGGCCCCAATGCAGGCCCTCAATTTTCCGCCAGCCCCAATCACTTTGGTGCCCTTATTTCAATTGCCTGGTCAGCATGTTCAATTTGATGTGCCCGCCATTGCAGCCCATTGGCGCAGCCATGGCTGGCCGCTGCGGCGCCTGCCTTTTCTTGGGGCATGGCCCCTTTGGCAGCAGGCGATTGGTTCGGCATTGCAGGCGGCACGAACTGAGGGCTTAAGGCCCCTATTGCTGCATCACCCCCTTAGCGGCAGCCTGGCTTTTCGGTATGTGCAACTGCTAGAGCAGCGATTTGAGGCACCCTGCCAGCCTTGGTGTGAGCCTGCCCAGCTCTACATTGATCCCACTGAACCCCAGCTGCTTGTGCCCCTGGCCATTGCAGCAAATCAAATCAGCGCTGCTTTGCATGCAACAGACTGGCCAGCTGCTGTGCAGCTTTGGCCGCCCCTTTTGCAACAACAGCATTTTTATTCCTCACTGCTGAAGCAGTTGGTTTCCCTGCCATGACTACTGCACCACCCGTTGGCATTGTTTATTTGGTGGGTGCAGGCCCAGGTGATCCTGAATTATTAACGCTACGGGCCCATCGGCTACTGCAACGTTGTGATGCCTTAGTGCACGACTCCCTTGTGCCGCTGGAATTACTAGAACTGGTGCCTGCAACATGTGCTTTGCATTGCGTTGGCAAGCGGCGCGGATTCCATTCCGTACCGCAACCGAGCACTAACGCCTTAATGGTGCAACTTGCCGCTACGCACCGCTGTGTGGTGCGGCTTAAAGGCGGTGATCCCTTTTTGTTTGGTCGTGGAGCAGAAGAAGCGGCATATCTTGTGAGCAAAGGGGTGCCGGTTGAGGTGGTACCCGGGATCACAGCCGGTATTGCGGCTCCTGCCTATGTGGGGATACCAGTTACCCATCGCAAAGCAGGTTCCTCCGTTACTTTTGTGACCGGTCATGAGGAAATTGATAAAGCTCGCCCCGGTGTTGATTGGCGCGGATTAGCTCGCAGTAGTGATGGCCTTGTTATTTATATGGGTTTGCATAATTTGCAACATATCTGCGATGAATTACAGGCCGGTGGTTTAGCTCCCACCACCCCAGCAGCAATCATTCAGCAAGGCAGTGTGAATGGCCAAAAACAACTAATCGCCAGTTTGGAAGATCTTGCTAGCGCGGCGGCAGAACAAAATTTTGGTGCACCTTCAATTGTGGTTATTGGTGAAGTGGTATCCCAGCGGGTGCCGGCCTGCGCGCCAATGCCTGCGCCGGTAACGATGCCGCAACAATTGGTTTAATTTTTCTTATTTTTTTACTACGCGAAAAGTGAGATTTAGGCGTGCTTCTTTTACACGTAAGCGGCGAGGTATTGCATGCAACCAATGTTGTTGGGTGGGGTAATCCATTATTAACAAATCGCCGTGATTTAGTTCTATGTTGATCGTTTTTTGGCTGCCGGGCTCGCAACAACGGGCTTTTGGTTTAAATCGAAATGTACGGCTGGCCCCAAGGCTGAGGGAGGCGATTGCTGCAAGTGGATCTAGTTCCGCTTCATCGTCTGCATGCCAACCCATGGCATCAGTGCCATTGCGGTAGTAGTTAAGCAGCAGAGAATTAAAGGGGCTGCCAGTAGCAGTAATGATCTGCTGGCGGATCGCTGTAATTATTGGCGACCAGGATTCAATTATGTTTTCTAAATTTGAATAGCGATAGCTGCAGCCTGGATCCGCCATCCAGCAGGTGAGCCTTGGCAAGAGATGGCGGCGTCCAAATAATTCGATCTGTTCCTGTTTCCAGGGCACTTCTGTAATTAGTTGCTCGAGCCAGTAGTTGGCAGTAGCCCTGGGAGCCCAACCAGGCCAATGCCGCAAATTAGGAGCTGATGAATCTGGCAAGGTAATCAACGCCACCACAGCTAACACCATAAAAAAGGCGACCCCAGATAGAGCCGCCTGCTTTTCCCATGCCCCAGCCTTCTCAGGCTGGATGCATAGTTTGCGCTTAGCAAGCCATGGCTGTGGTGCTTAAAAGCACTAAATCCGTAACAATGCACCCAACAGGTTTTGGATTTATTTGGCTTACTGGCATCAACTTGATTAGTTGCCATGGCTACTGCACCAATGTTTGAGCTAGTGCCCTATGAACGCTTTCGCGATACTCCAGCAGTACGTTTTTTTGATATCACTGTTAATGCTTCCAATGCCCGCGATTTAGTAATCCATAGCGGCCCTGCTGTGAGCCCACCGGATGAAGAGAAAACCGGTGCTTGGCAATTTTATTTGCATCCGCATCAGGAAGATAATTTACTAGCAGTGCACGGCGGGCGTACTTTTTATCTAGTAAACCTTGGTTGGAATTATCCATATCACATTGTTCGTTTAGATACCGGCGGCGATATATTGCGCATCCCACCGGGTACTTTTCATCGCTCAGTTTCAGATGCAGATGGATCAGTGGTACTCAATCAGGCTGTTCGCGAGCAAGGAGCTGTTGTGGCAAGGGAATTTCGCGTTTATAATAGCCGCAAGATTCCTCGTTTGTTTGCTACTACCTTTAAAAGTGCACCTCTACCAAAGCTCCATGGAGTTAGCTGGTAGTTATGTGGGGAGCCGTAGATCTACACATAGCTCATCTGGTTGCCAACTTACTAACGGTTGCTGATTTATCTGATGGGCCGTTTGCACTGTTTGAAATGGTTGATCTAATTCCTGCCACTGAAAACTAACTATCTGGGCATCGTTTTCAATATCAAGGCAGAGGGGCCAATGGCTTGGCAGGCTTGGGTGCAGGCAGGGAAATAAACGCCCTTGGCGCAACCTGGCCCCCAGCACAGCATCTTTAAGGGCTAATTTTCTTCCCTGCAGCCGAAGTTGATAGTTTTGGCGAAATGCTTCGTTTGTGCAAATTTCGATTCTTTGCAAAGAGGTATCTACAAAACGGCTCGTAATTGCCCCCAGTTCAGGCATATCTGATAACAGCGGCCATGGCTCAAGGGCACGGCGCAGCACTAATTCCGCCTCCCCTGCGCTCCAATGCAACAACACTGGGAATCGCCACTGCCATAGCTGGCGGTAATAAGCGGTATCAAGCTCTAAACCCTGGCGATTTAATTGCTGCAATATCTGTTCAAAATCACTCCAAAGCAGGCTTGGCAGTAGGTGGCGATCATGTAAGCAACCGCCATGGTTAATTACACCAATGGGCCGTTGCTGGGGTTCCAGCAGCAGTGCCCCTAAACAACTCCAGAGCAGGGCTACCGCCGCCATCCATTCAGCTTTTGGCAGGGTTTCAATAGCGCGAAATTCCACCAACCCTTGGCAGCCGGCCAGGGAGCCAGGATTCCAAAACTTATCGAAGCTGATTTCACTGCGGTGGGGGTTACCACTGCGATCTACCTGTAGATGACGCATGGTTTCAGCTATCGCTTGGCGTTGGTCGCCAGCTGGTAGTTGCTCTAAGGCAAACAGTGCCATT
>NZ_JAGQEK010000157.1 GCF_024346075.1 Synechococcus sp. Cruz CV12-2-Slac-r | reverse complement strand
CTAAGCAGGCCATAACCGTTTGCTTTTGCTACGGCGAAATAAACATCACCATCAGCGCTGTAGGCCGCCCCCTTCGCTTCCAGTTCTGTTATTAAGGCGCGAATGCCATCAAGGCAACGGGTGGCCCTTGGCATCCGATCGGCGGGCAGAATATTTAAACGAGCCATATCGAGCTCAAAGGCGCTGATATTGCGCTTACTAACTTCCTGCATCGAGCTACCTTCTGCAGTAGCGCGATTGAGAATTTTATCGTCTATATCCGTGTAATTTTGCACAAAAGTAACTTTGTAACCACTCCAAATCAGATAACGGCGCAGCACATCCCAAGCGATGTAACTGCGGGCATGGCCCAGATGGCATAGGTCGTATACGGTTACACCACAGCAATAAATACTTACCTGGCCGGCAATTAAGGGTTGAAATTCTTCAGTTTTACGGCTGAGGGTGTTGTTGAACTTGAGTGTCATATTCAGTTGGTTATTTCACTTGGTTTCCATCCAGTTTGGACCAACGCCAATCTCTACTTTTAAAGGCACTGAAAGTAGAACAGCCGCTTCCATCGTTTCACGGGTGAGAGTAAGCACCTGATCCAGAGCTTCTGGCGTGGCTTCCAGCACCAACTCATCGTGAACTTGCAGTAGCAACCTTGCTTGCAGCTGAGATGCCATTAGTTTTTGTTGTAATTGCACCATTGCAATTTTAATAATATCGGCGCTTGAGCCTTGAATTGGTGCATTGGCAGCTGCTCGTAGTTGCTGCGCTTCCATGCCTCCTCTGCGGGCTACTTCAAGGTTGATCTCAAGGGGATCTTTGCCTTTAAGGCGTCCGAGCCCATTGGGATCAAAATTAAATAAACGACGCCTTCCCATAATTGTTTCTACATAGCCGCGGCTTAATGCCAACCTTTCTTGTAATTCAAGGAAAGCAAATACTTTTTGATATCTCTGCTTATATTTAACAAGAAATTCCTTCGCATCGCTTTGGCTTACTCCGGCCTCCCTTGCGAAACGTTGGGCGCCCATGCCGTAGATCACCCCAAAATTAATTGTTTTTCCTAGCCTTCGTTCATCACTACTTATGCTTTCAGTTGGAGCCTTATCTAGCAATAACCTTGCTGTAAGTGCATGCACATCGTGGCCGTTGTTGTAGGCATCTACCAATACTTCTTCTTTGCTTAAGTGAGCTAGAATTCGCAATTCAATTTGGGAATAATCAGCGCTTAATAACTTCCAGCCTTCTTGGGGTAAAAATGCTTTACGAATCTGCCGGCTGTAGGCAGTGCGGATTGGAATGTTTTGGAGGTTTGGATTACTACTTGATAGCCTGCCGGTGGCAGTAACGGCTTGGTTGAAATCGGTATGAACGCGGCTGGTTTCCGCTTCCACCAGCAGCGGTAAGGCATCTACATAAGTGCTTTTTAATTTACTTAATGTGCGGTGCTCTAGCACTAATGGCACCAGTGGATGATCGGCTTCTAATTTTTCAAGCACCGCTGCATCAGTGCTCCAACCGGTTTTTGTTTTACGCGATTTTTTGCGATCCAACCCGAGGGTTTCAAATAGCAATTCCCCCAGTTGTTTTGGGCTGGCCAGATTGAAATCAACACCTGCTTCTGCGCGGGCTGCTAGCTCAAGCAATTGCAATTGTTTTGCCATTTCAGCTCCCAATTCCTGCAGGTAAGGAATATCAATACGAATGCCAGTTGCTTCCATCAGCGCGAGCACTGGCTCTAATGGCAGCTCTAAATCATCAAGAAGCTGATTTAATGCTTCGCCACTGGCGCTCAATTTCTCTCGTAGCAGCTGAGCTAATCGCCAGGTGAGATGCACATCCATACCGCAATATTGAGCGGCAGCTTCTATGGATACAACACTGAAATTTTGCCCTTTTGCTACTAAATCAGTGAAGCTAGTGGGAGTGAAACTAAAATTGCGTTTTGCTAATTCATCCAGGCCATGTTTGGCATTTGGATCTAGCAAATAATCAGCCAACATCGTATCTATTGCCACCCCTCCAAGGGGCAATCCGTGGCGCAGCAAAATCAAACGATCGTATTTTGAATTTTGTAACGCCTTTGGATGGGAGCTGCTAATAATCCAAGGATTTAGGGCGGTTAGCACCACATCGAGGGGCAGCTGGGCTGGGCTGCCGAGCCGGTTTTGGTGACCGATTGGGATATAAGCCAAATCAGTGATCCCCTCACCCCATGCCACCCCAATACCCACCAGTTCGGCTTGAAAAGGGTTGAGGCTGGTGGTTTCTGTATCTAAAGCAATGGGTGCCTTGAAATCAGTGCAAGTTAGTAACTTTGCTACTAAGTAATCAAGAACCTCAGCTGTTGAAATTATCTGAGGTTCTAATGTGTGTGAGTTATTAGAATTTTCTTCTACAGATTTATTTTCTTCATCATTAGCATTTAGTTTGCCGTTGGGACTGCCCTGAGAATTATCTTGGAGATGATTACTTAGGGAGTTTATATTGCTTATTTGTTCTGGTTTTTCCAGCGAAAATAGCTGGGCAAAATTTACTACCTGTTTTACGAGGCTATGCAGTTCTAATTCCTCTAGGTTGCTGCTAAGTTCGTCTGATTTTACAGTTCCAAGCTGCAGCCGTGGTTCGGTTGGTAGGGGTACATCTATAAGGATTTCAGCCAGCATTCTTGAGCGGTAAGCATTGTCTCGATCGGCCCTTAATTTTTCAATCAATGCCCCTTTGAGGCTGCCATTACAATCTTTTGGGCCTTTTAATTGCTCAAGGGCGGCATAAATACCATCCACATCTTGAAATTCTTTTAGCAAATTGATTGCAGTTTTTGGGCCAACACCTTTAACTCCTGGGATGTTGTCTGAACTATCGCCTGTGAGGGCCTTTAGATCCACCACTTCTTCTGGGGTAACCCCCAATTTGGCGATAACCCCTTCGCGGCGAATTTCCGTGGGGCCACTGTTTTTTGCATAGGGGCCACCCCCCATGTAGAGCACAGAAATATCGCGCTGGTCGTCTACCAGTTGAAATAGATCGCGATCGCCTGAGAGGATTCGCACCCGCCAGCCTTCTGTTGCAGCACGGTTTGCCAAGGTGCCGAGCACATCGTCTGCTTCATAACCCGGTGCCATCACGAGGGGGATATCAAGGCTTTCTTTAAGGATTTGTTGCAGGTTTGCAAGGTCACTAAAGAAATGTTCTGGTGCCACATCTCGATGGGCCTTATAAGTTTCATCTGCCTTATGGCGAAAGGTTGGTTCAGCGGTATCAAATGCCACTACCAAACCATCTGGTTTTAATGGTTTGCAATTATCAAGCAACGCTTTTAAAAAGCCATAGGTAACACTTGTGGGCACCCCAGCCTTTGTGCTCAACCCGCCTTCGCCACCTTTTGAGAAGGCGTAAAAGCTACGAAAAGCCAGTGAATGGCCATCAATTAACAGCAGTAAAGGTTTGCTCAATGTGAATCCCAGCTTTCAACTTGAACCAGCACTGCTGCGGCGCAATTAATAGCTTCGTTTGCATCTTGTTGATCAAAACGTTTAAGGGGTGGTGTGTCTTCGTCTGGATATCGGGTACTTGTGGCCATTCTGCTAAGGGGCTTTAGAGTTATTTTTTGAGTAGTTTTTGTTTTTAGTGT
>NZ_JAGQEK010000156.1 GCF_024346075.1 Synechococcus sp. Cruz CV12-2-Slac-r | reverse complement strand
ACAAAAAGGAAAATCGAGCCAAGCAGAATCGACAGGGTTATGAGGCTTGCGGAATTGCTGATCGCTGTAAGCAGCTCAAGCATTCGGACTATTCAATTACAATTAAATATACAACGCCGAATTGGTGGGGTAAAAGTAACCACAAATCCCTGCAAATACAGGGGATAAGCCGCTAGAAGAGCAATTCCCCACCTTTTTAGCGTTGTATGTTTGTCCTAGCCCCTGATGTGCCTTGTCCAGGTGGCCTCAGAAAAGCTATGGCCTGTTTCCAGGGCGAGAGCTACCACCGCCTGGGCGTTGCTACTGCCATCTAGGCGTATTTTTAAAGCTGGATCGGCGTTTACTTTGCCAATAAAAGCCTGCAATTGTGCTTTAGACATTTTCTTAACCTAGGTAACCTCACACTCCTAACCCCTTTCGCTGCTGGAGAACTGCCTAATTCAGGAAACTATCTGCTGTTTAGCCCAAATGCGCTTGGCAGTGCGCAGATTAAAGGGATGCAAACAAGCCAACGCAAAACTTTTTACCGGGTACGGCCAATGCTGGCGATTGAGGAAACTGTTCCAAATGAAATTAAGGGAGCTTGTTTTGAATCACGCCAGGAAGCTGAAATATTTGCATTAGATATGGTTAAAGGCCAAAGTACACCGATGATCGTTGAGAAATTGGCCCCAGCTGGTTGCTGGTTGCAGGTTTTGGCTGTGGGTTGCTAGGGAATAGCTACCAATGCTTTCAAATCACGATTCCACAAGATTAGTTTAAAACATTCTGGGATGTTAGAAAGCCTTAGAACTTTCACATTTTTGAGTAGTTCAGCATTCGCTTCGTGGCATGCGCGCAGGTTGTAGTTCGGAATGCCTTCGCAAAGATGATGAACGTTGTGATATCCGATATCTGCAGAAAACCAATTGAATATAGGATTAAGCTTTAAAAAGCTGCTGCCGTTTATATCACCCTCAAAGGAATCCCAGCCCTCAGTTGTGTGAGCATAGGAACCTTCAAAATTATGCTGCACAAAAAAGACAGTGATCATTATCGCCGCCGAGAACGTCATAACGATGCTGTAACTGCCCCAAAACAAACCGAGCCCAAGCCAGCTACCCATCGCCAGCCATAGCCCTACAACGCATATGTTATTTCCAAGAATATGCCAAAACTCTGAAGCGGTATACCAATTACGGCTGCGATGGTTGGAAATTAATAAATTCCATTTTGAGAAACCGTTCTTTCCAATATGGCGAATCGAATCAATTAAAAAATCAAATGAACCTAAAACAAGAGCAAGCCTAGGTTTTATAATTAAGTAAAAGAAGCCCCCGGGAAGCAACATCAAGGGGTGGCGCAGTAGCCGGTATGAGAATTTTTGGAAATTATTGTAATTATCGTACTCTTCGCTTGTTATTAATGCCGACGGGCCACGATATAAATCCCAGTTTCCATTGTGGCGGTGATGGTATGCATGGCCGCGAGACCAAGGATGTTGAGGTATTGCGTTGATCACACCAAGCATAAAGCCGATTATGTGATTTAGATATTGAGTGCGAAACAAAGAAAGATGCCCGCAATCATGCATCAATGAAAAACAACGTGATGAAAATAATACTAATAAAACTAAAATTGGAACTATCAACAAAGTAGATATGGCAGCAAGGCTGGGTAGGAGATACCAGAGCGCTGCAATCGGCAAAATTGTTGAAAATATTTGCAGCCAGGCCCTAAAATTACTGCGCAATAAGTAAGGGCGCAACGCGAAATCTCGCTTGCGAGCTGAAATTGAGGTTTGCCTTGGGGATGTGGAAGTCAGATTGGTTACGGAGAGAGCTTGCGAAAATTGGCGTACCAAAATCGCTTATAACTGGTATTTTATCGTTTTTTTAGCCCATTCGTAAGCTTAAAACGTGCCGAGAGCTTATTTTTGCTGATTCGGGCATAGCGAGCCTTGGATCCAGCTTTACTGCCGTTATCTCTAAGGCTTTATTTTTGCGCCTTAATTAAGCTGTTGCTTATTGATTCTTAGGATCAACGTAATGTTTTTGGTTGAACGTCTGTAGGAAAATCGACGCCTATTATTTGATTTTTGTTATTTAAGATGATAAAAAGGCTATCGCTTAAACGATTAAAATCTGTTTCTACTAATACTAATTTGCTATCAGAGGTGTGATCTGCTTCTGTTACTTTGCGAATTTGTTGGAAATTTCCGGTTACCCGTTGCAGTTCTTGCCATCTTTTTTGCAAGGCACCAGGTGGTAATTCATTTTGAAAATCAAGGCTTAAAAAGCTGCGGGCCGTGATGAATTGGCCCTGGCTAATTGCTTTTACAAATCCTTCTGCAACTTTGGTGGATGGTTGCCCGGCAGCGTTCAAGAGCTGCGCTTGCAGTAATCCCTTGGCATTAAGCACAAGTGTTACTTCCTGCTTTCCTGTTGCTGTTGTAAGTTCTGCGCTCACGCTGGTGCTGCGTAAACCAGAATTCACTTTTGTTATCTTCCAGCTAATAAGTTCGGGCCAGCTTTGCAGGGTGCCTTGCACCATTGAAGGGCTACTGGTTTGTTTTAGTTCGTCTGAAAATTGACTGAAGCGTTTGTTTGCATCTCGCTGCTGTATTGCACTAAAAATTGCATCAGCTGCGGCTATTGCTGCATTGTTAGTTAGTGGGTTTTGACCCTTTATTTTAACGCTAGGGCTGCTGGCAACTGGTTTTGCAGCAAGTGCATGAGCCGAAATGTTGAGGGAGGGGGCTCCAAGCAGCAGCAGCAGGGCGGAGCCATTTATTAAACGCGTCCAGAAATGCTGCATCAGAGTTTCAAGCTATCCACGTTATTCTGCCCCATATGCGGGGCTCCGTTAATCCATCGGCTCGAGCATGATGGCTACACACACTTTTGAGCGTCGATGCAGCTTTATCAGTTCCGTCATTCCTCTTTTTGCGAGAAGGTGCGCCTGGTGCTCGCTGCAAAAGCTATTAAATACACAGTGGTGGAGGTGTTGCCTGGTATCGGGCAATGGGAATTATTTCGCATGAGCGGCCAAAGGCAGGTGCCTGTGCTGCAAAACGGTAGTGAATGGATTGCTGATTCCACTGCTATTTCCCTTCAACTTGAATTAAGCCATCCCTCCATTCCTTTATTGCCAGCAGATCCAGTGCAAAGGGCTCAGGTGCTGCTGCTGGAAGATTGGGCAGACACCTCTTTAGCCGCTGCCGCCCGATTAGCCCTTGTGCAGGGAGCTGTGGAGGATGCATCGCTAAGAGCTGCGCTGCTGCCGGAAAAAACGCCTGATTCTTTTAAAAGCTTGGTGGGTGCAGTGCCAGCTGCCTGGATGAGTGGTGTTGGTTTGTTTCTACATCCAGAACGCCAGGGTTTAATTGCCAGCCTTGAGCATTTAATGCTGATTTTGGCCGCTCAGCCCTACCTGGTAGGCGATCAACCCAGCCTTGCTGATGTCGCAGTTGCTGCACAGTTATATCTTTTGCGCTTCCCTGTGGTTGCCGGAATTCAACTGGCTTCCCGTGGGGTGATGGGAATAGCAGATCAAGCTGTATTCGATCCTTTATTTATATGGCGTGATGAGCTCTACCGCAAATTAGGTAGAGTGGTTATTGAATCTCCACCTTTTGAAGGAAATGAAACGATATCGATCGATTAATTTCTTTCCTT
>NZ_JAGQEK010000155.1 GCF_024346075.1 Synechococcus sp. Cruz CV12-2-Slac-r | reverse complement strand
GAATGGGGGTTCCTGGAATCGCAGATCGTCCAGCCGCTCTCCCATTTGCCCTGCCTAAACACCTCAACCGCTTGCTCTAACTGGGGTTTGAGCGTTTCAGCGTCATTTGCGGTTTCTACGCATAAAACGGGCGCGTTAGAAGAAGAACCAGCCATAAAAGAATGATCCTTAGAAGGTTCTTCTTCTGGAATAAAAGAAGAAAAAGAAGATATAGATCTAGGGGGTTGCACCCCATTTGCACCAAGTGATACCAATGGATCTGGGGGGGTTGCAGGGGGGGTTGCAGGGGGTTGCACCCCATTTACACCAGTGATAGCAATGGATTCCGAGGGAGAAAAATCTGGATTTGGAGGTAAAAGACCTAAATCCGGCAGATTAGAGGGGGGATCGATCGCTCCCTTCGGGTCGCTCCTCCCCCCTAAATCAGCAGAAGGGAGAGAAGAGGCAGAGGCAGAGGTAGAGGCAGAGCCCTCCGCTATACGTTCAGCGTCATACGGGTAATAGGTGTAGCCGGAGAACTGTTGGCCGGTTTTTATGAATAGGCGGTCTCTCTCTAGAGCCTCTAAATGGTGAGCAGCGGCTTGCCTAGTACATTGCAGCAGCTCCATAACAGCTCTGTTTTGAAGCCCCTGGCCGGTGTTCATGTAGACCGTTAAACCCTGATCCAGAACCTTTGTTCGTGATGGGCCCAGGGCTTCTCTGCGCCTGAACATTGCCTCAGCCTTCAAAAGGCTATCGGCGTTGCAATGATGTATCCATTTACCTAATGGAGCTACTTGCTCAACAATTATCATTTGATCTTCACTCCTACCCAGACTCGTAATAAGGATTCGTTTATCTTGTTGCAATATTTCATCTTTGGCTGGATTTAGCCAATTCATATTTATAGTTTGATCAAATGGCGAAGTAATTGAACCGTGGCCGGATGCAGCTTTAATTGCAGTTGCGCCACCAGCTTTAGATGCATGATGTACACAGATAATAGTTGTATTGCAATCTGCTTTAATGATTGCATCCATTAAAGCTTTTATAGGTTTGATAAAATCTTGGGTGATTTCATCTCCGTCTGAATACGCGCGTAAGCAATCAAGTACCAGCATCGAGTTAGGCTTTGCTTTACATAGCCCTACAATGTATTTGATACCGTGGCTGCTTAAGTCTAAATCAACACCTTTGCATGCTAGCTTGATATTTGGCGCACTAATTTCGCCACTTGGCAATTCTACGCCTATGCCCTCTTTTAATATTAAGCGCGACCATTGTCCCCTTGCCATATCATTACCAAGAATAATAAAATTATCGCAATAGTTATTTATTGGCTGATCTAAACAGTGAGATTCGCGGCGTATCATGCAACCGATAAGATGGGCAATTATTGATGTTTTGCCAACTTTTGGGGCTGCGACAAGTAAATTAGTAGATTGATATAAAATTAAACCACCCCATAATTCTTGCTGTGAATCAGCTGGTATTAATACATCTCCACCATATAAAACAGGCTCTTTGTATCCTGTTTGCCGAATAAGAGCTTTGGCTGTACTTTCCGATAAGCTAAACCCTAATTCAGCTGCTTCTTTTTTGGTTAATAATGCTTGCTTTAATGGGTCGTCGGTTGTTGATTTAATCGAAAGAATCTTAGCTTCTAAAGTATTTAGATCCTTAACATCCTGATCAATATCTTCAATGCTGCTAATGGCCGCTGCAATCTCATCGTTTGATGGACTCTTTGCGTAGATCCAATCCTCAATGCCCAGGCCACCATCGGCAGGCGGATTGCTCCACGGGAGCCCAGGGGCAAGCAATTGCTTAACCCCTGGCACTTCGCTGCTCAAATACCTGAACCACTTATCTAGATCGGCTGTATCGCAATCAGGCACCAATACGATCTCAACCCCATTGGCCCGCATCGCCTGCAGTTCACCCGCAAGAACTTCATCCTTCTGGTTAAGCAGGCTGATGGCTGTAAATCCTTTGCCACATAGCAGTTCAGCTTTCAGCTCACCCCTAACCACAAACAGCCGTTTTGCATCTCCAATCTTTTCCCATAGATACGGAGCAATCTTTTTTTGAGGCACCCCCTGCAGGCTGCCAGCCCACTTCACCTCCTTTGGCTGACCCTCAATATCCTTTCGGTAGCGCTGCACTGGGCAGGGCGATCCATCCCAGAAGCAATAGTCGAAATACCTGGTCCCATATTCCCGTGGGGCCTTGGCCCATTGGGTCTCGGCCCCTTGGGTTTTGGCCCTATGGGTTAAGACCCAATGGGTCTTGGTAGGCGAAGCATCAAGCTTCCACATCCCAGCCCCTTGCCCCTCGGTGCTCTCGCCTAGATAGACGTAAGCCGGGTTATCAATAGAAGCTTTCCCAAGCTTTCCATCGCGTTTGGTATGGCAGAAAACCCTGCTATCACTAGCAATCCTGCAATCTCCATCCTTTGTACGCCCGCAAATTGGGCATGGCAATTTGGCACCAGATGGCGCAAAAGATCTTGTCATCTGCTAAAATATGCGTGGTTAAGTTACTTTTGTTTCCCGCATCACACCGGGATAGGGGGGTCGAAGCCCCCCTTTCCTATATGCAGCGGTATCGCAACATATCACGCTATCCATAGTGCGTCATCCAACCAAAGCACTACATATAGCCATTGCTACCCATCGGGGCTTCACCTGCTTTAGGTCCCCTCAGTATGCGTAAGCTTGCAAGTTGGCTATAGCTGCTAATATCAAATCAAAACTTATTCTTGTTTTCTGTGGCTGATGGCGATAGCTGCTCCGTTGATTCCGTTGAGGAATTGCGTAGCGCTGCTAATGCAGAAGACGAAAACGGCAAGCCGCTCTATATCGCAGTTGATCCAAGCCGTCCGCTCGGTAATAAAAATCCTCCACGCCGCCCAAAAGGTGTTGCAGCACCTCCACCAAGACCCTCTAGGCAGGAGGTGGAGCGACGAATAGCAGAAAGTCAGTTATGGCTTGCTGAACGTTTGCCAATGGTGATGATTGTTGAGAAGGCTCGAGATAGTTGGGGAATACAAAATACTCAGACCGTTAACCGTTATCTCAATCTTGCTCGTGATCGCATGGTAGAAGACTTAATCTCTGATCGCAAACGTCATACTGCTGAGCAGATTTATGCGCTTAATGAATTAGCGCGTAAGGCAACTAATAAGGAACAATACAACGCTGCTGTTGGTGCCTTTCGCGTTATTGCTGAAATTGGCGGCATTTTACGTGCACCACTCAAAGCACCTGATAGCACTGGCGGTTCCAGGAACAGTTGATGACTGGCCTGCTGCTTGAGCCTGCGCTCGATGCCTGGGATGACTGGGGTTTATTAGATGTTCCTGATCCTGCATTTAAACAAGTAACAACCAAGCAAAAGACATTTCGTGATTTTATTGCAACTGCATACCCTGATTATGCATTTCATACCTGGGCAAATAAGCTGATCGCTTTATGTGAGCAAATAGCAGATGGCACACTTAATCGTTTAATCGTTACGATCCCGCCGCGCACTGGGAAATCATTACTTGTATCAAAATTATTTCCTGCTTATTGGATAAGCCGTTACCCTTCTCGTTTTTGCGCAATTGCTTCTTATTCTGCTGAACTTGCTTATGCCCATTCACGGGAAGCGCGTCATTATTACGTAACAGCCAATCATCAATTATCAAAAGATAGTACCGCTGTT
>NZ_JAGQEK010000154.1 GCF_024346075.1 Synechococcus sp. Cruz CV12-2-Slac-r | reverse complement strand
GCTGATGTGATCCCCCGGACTGTCCTCGGGTATTGCGGCGGGATCAAAGGCCTGGCGGAAGTCCCGATAGCGGCTGCGCAGGAGTTGATACCAAGCCCAGAATTGATCGGTGGCATAGCTCTTGAAACGCCCGCCACCGAGATAGAGCTCAAAGCGATCGGGCCTCTGACCCAACAGTGGTGTCAGCAGCTCGCAGTAGGCCGACGCCTGTACCAGGAAGGTGGTTTTGGGCTTGGAGGAGAGCTTGCACTCAATCGGGATATAGCTCCAGGCACCAAACGCCGAGGGTTGCTCAATCCGGCGCAGCAGGTCAGCGGAGCCGCGCATCTCGTCGTTGCAGAGCGAAGCCTGGTGGATGAAGTCAAACCCCTCAGCCATCGCCGCTTTGGTGGCCTCGTAATCACTGGCGTTCTGTTTTCCCGGTAAACGCGCAATCCGATGTCCTTGGTCCTCCAGCTTCGTGAGCAGAACTTGCTCATGGCGCAGACCATCGGCAAACAGCTGTTTATCAAGAGCGCAGACATCGGGCTTGGTGGCTGCAAACAAACCACGAAATTCAAGCTCTTCCCACCAGGCACCAATTACTGGGCTGCGTGAGAACAAAGAGAGCTTGCTTGGGGTTACGAGCACAACATGGCGAGCAATTTGGCAACAGATAATTGAATCAGTTAACGATAAAGCGCCCGAGCTGAATTAAGTACTGACTTTCGATCGGCGATACAGACCATAAACAGATCATTAAAGCCTCGAATTTGGACGATCTGGTGTTTTGCAAATGATGCGAGCCTCCGACAAGCCACACTCCAAGTGATCAAACTTGGGGCAATGAGCCTTGCAGGGAAACATGAGACCCTTGGCTTTTGACACTGCACCGAGATTTGTTGAACGGAAAACCAACAATTTTTACGAAAGCAGTTGATATTTCGATAGGCACAAAATAGTACAGGCTTTATTCTTCGCATACTGGTTTGTTTTGATCAACTTTCTTGGCACTGGGGGTACTTAAACCTGTGTATTTAGATGCAATCCGATTTGTAGTATTAGTTCCTCATCGCCAACGGGAATCGCAACAACCCTTACGGCTTATTCTTCTACGATTTCAGTTCAGCGAATAGATGTTAGGGTAGTAACCTTGACCGGGATGAACAACAAGATAGATTGAATTACACGCTATTTCAGCATTAAAGATATTGACAAGCCGTTACTTGCTATGTTTAGTTAATAAATTGTTAATGGTAACTGTGTTTTTGTTTATTGAGAAAGCAATCAGCCCTGTTGGCGTCAAGCTGTTACAGCATGAATCGAAAAATTAGTAGAAAACCTAGAAATAAGCCCCTACATACCCTTGACGAAGAATGTTTAACACATCTAGAAATGCTATCTACCCTGACAGCTACCGGGGATCAGTCGCGAGCAGTAGATTCAGATTGTTGATGCATGCTCAGTAAGGTTAGTTGCTTTTCCTATTGAGTAAACGTTGATGCTAACTAAAAAGCAATAAACAGCTAAGCTCGCCTTGGCTTGTCCAGTTGAGAAGCGAGTTAGCCGTCTCTCTATTCTAATAAGGGTGGGGGTGATTCAATGGAAATTGGAAACATCTTCACCTTTGAGATCAGCAAACTTTCTAGCCATAGTAGGATTGCTTTTTGTCAATTTCTTAACAGTCAATTCATCGGCTTTGTTATTGGCAAGACGGAGATTATTTTCAGAGCCAAGCAGGGCGTCCTTAGTCTTCTGAAGATGGTCGATGGTCTTGTCAATCTCCTCTATCGCTGTTTTGAATCTCTTCGACGCCAGTTCATAGTTCCTCGCAAAACCTGTCCTAAATTCGTCGAGATCGTTCTCAAAAGTCGTGATATCAATATTTTGGGCCTTTACTAGCGCGAGTTCTGTCCTGTATTTCAACGAATTCTGAGCGGCATTTCGCAGCACCGTGATAATTGGGATAAAAAATTGCGGACGGACGATATACATTTTTTGATATCGATGTGAGACATCGACAATGCCTGAATTGTAGAGCTCGCTATCAGGTTCAAGAAGTGAAACAAGAACGGCATATTCACAGTTCTTTTCATTTCGGTCCTTATCGAGTTCTTTAAGAAAATCCTCGTTCTTTTTCTTTGTGGCCGTTCCGTCACTCTCGTTTTTCATCTCAAACATGATCGACACGATCTCGGTGTTTGCCTCATCCAAGTCCCGAAATATGTAATCTCCTTTGCTTCCAGCTTTCGCGTCATTGTCCTTTTCGAAATAGGCCCTCGGAAACGCCGTTGCTCTAATGCGGTTAAACTCGATATCGCAGTGCTGCTCAAGGGTTTCTCCAACCATCTTTGTCGACAGGCGGGCCTTCATGTCCTTCAGTCGTTCGATCGCGTCATCGCGATCCTTGATCTGCGTTTCATACTTATCCTTAAGCGACTTCTCGGCGATTTGCATTTCAAGTTTCACGTGCTTGAGATCATTCTTCAGTTCGTCACGCTCCTTTTCGATTCCATTAACCGCCTCGTTAATTGCAAGTTTCTGAGTAACTTCGATAGTTTTTAGTTTGGACTTTAGGTCCTGAATCTCCGCGTCTTTGTTTACGAACGACTTCTCTAAATCCCTGGTTACCTCGTTTTTCGCTAGTTCAACGGCACTCCGCTTGTCCTGCTCGGCCAATTCAAGCCGGTCATGCAACTGCTGTTTGAACTCGCTATCGCGAACCTGCTTGAGAATGTCCGCGTACCCGGCCTCGTCAATCTTGAATGCTTTTTTGCAATGCGGACAGAGGATTTCATTCATGACTATTGATTCCGGGTTGTTGATGCGTGTCTGGGTGACGGCTAACGCTCACCATTGCTAAGCCGATAAGTGCTCAGCAGGCAGGTGGTCGATTTGCATCAGCTTTGGACTCTGTCAATGCTAGATGCCCCCTTTGATACTCGTATAGATCGTCAAGCTTTCTTAAAGGATTTCCCCTTGCTTCAATTGCTGGTATTGGATCCCTCTAGCGCCCATAAGCTCTTTAAGAAATCAGATCAGACCAGTGTTTGCTAACCAATAACTAAGTAAAATAATTAGATCGTTTCGATACGATTTACTGGCCTGCCTTGCAGCGTGTGGAATACCACCCTTGCAATGAATCGCTTAATGCACCTCATGAGCCGGTCTCACGGCGAGGTACCCGAGTTATATTGTTATAAGATAAATATGTTGCCCTTTGTTAAAGCCAGAATTTAGCAATATATTACACAATAAAGATAATTAAAATAGCCATCTTGTTGCTCATAAAGATGCATGCTTATTTAATTTAAGTAACTAAATAGCTAGATGAACTCCACCAGCCACATCTCAAGTGTGGCCGCCCTCATTGAAGAGCCTATACCTGTATAGAGGTTTTATACGGAGGTCCTACTAACAAACTGGTCTGATGCTAATTCAGCTGATTCAGATTGCTCTACATCCCAAGCCACCACTTTTCTGCTCCAGATATCAACCACTAGGTAGCGCGGTACCCTACGGGCTTCATTGCTCTAGCTGTATTCCACGCTCTGCTGAGAAGTTTTGCAATAAGAACCGCAGCTGTTTGATCATTTGACTTGGACTTTGGCTATCAGACACCGGGCTAATCTGTTATCTCAAAGAGCGGAGGGGAGTTGTAGTTATCCAGAACCAGCAATTGAAGCGCTAGCGGAAAGCTTTTTAAAG
>NZ_JAGQEK010000153.1 GCF_024346075.1 Synechococcus sp. Cruz CV12-2-Slac-r | reverse complement strand
TGTGCGCACTTTTTACAACGGTGATGATGTTTGGGATATCCCCTTAGAGATATATGGAAATCGCAGTGTTGAAGTGAGGCCATATCACGTAACTTTGCAACTACCCGGAGAAAAAAGACCTGAGTTTGTATTGCTATTACCTTTTTCTCCCTTAAAGCGCCCCAATTTGGTGGGCTGGCTCGCTGCTCGCAATGATGGCAATGCCTACGGCAAATTAAGGCTGGTGCGCTTTCCGCAGCAGAGGTTGCTGCTGGGCACCCAACAGATATCAGCTCTAATTGAACAGGATCCTGTTATCAGCCGTCAATTTGGCCTTTGGAATCGCCAAGGTTCAGAGGTGGTGCAGGGCAATTTGTTAGTGGTACCAATCGGGAAAGGCTTGCTTTATGTGGAGCCTATATATCTAAAAGCTCGCAATGGAGGATTACCAACCCTTGTGAGAGTTGTGGTGAGTGACGGGCGCCGATTTGTTATGGAACGAAATTTGAATACTGCGTTAACTCGCTTAACATCTAAGCAAGCAGGCAAAAACGAAAACTAAAGCAAATAAAAGGTGCTTACCAGCAACAATAAATATACCATCAATAGAAAAGTTCCTTCAAACCAATCGAGTTCGCCATTGCTGCTAACCCATTCCACAGAAAAAACTGCAACAAGTACGGCTACCATTGCTTGTGGGCTAAAAAAGATTCCCAACGGCTTACCTATATATGCCCCAACAAGAACCAAAGCTGGCAATACAAATAAGATAATTTGTACACTTGATCCAATCGTTGAAGCAACTGCAAGATCCATGCGATTGCGTTGAGCTGCCCGTAGTGAAACAACAAATTCTGCGGCACTACCAAAAAGTGGCAAGAGAAATACGCCGGTAAAAAAAGCACTCAAATTGAAACGCTGCGCTGTTGCAGTAAGCGCATCCACAAGGGCTTCTGAACTAAATACCAAAGCCAATGTAGAAATAGAGAGAATCAAGATGGGGCCTATCAATAAAGCATTCTGATTCTTACCGTGATCAATTTCTCCAATGCTAATTGGGAGCGCAGCATTGCTAAACAAATCTTTGTGAGTAAAAAATTGATAAACAAAAGATAAACCATAGAATATTAACAACGCAATAGACATAATGATTGAGTATTGCTCATGGCTCTGCTCGGAATCAAATCTATTAAGATGATCAAGGATCCCGGGAATAAAAGAAACTAAAACAACAGCTAATAATAATTTTGAATTTAACATGGCTGTTTTTGCATTAAATGCCAAAGTTCGGTTTTTAAGCCCGCCAAACAATGCAGCCAAACCTAAAACCAATAGCAAGTTTGTAACCAACCCCCCAACGAGTGAATCCAAGACAATTTCGTATAAACCGCCAGTAAGAGCTGAAAATGAAATTACTAATTCAACTAAATTACCTAATGTGGAATTAAGGATGCCGCCCCAATTATCGCCCAAATGCTCAGCAATCTGTTCCACCGATTGGCTGATTATTTGGGCAAGAGGCACAATTGCAATGCCGTTTACCAAAAAAACAATTAAAGGATTAATCCCCTGGCCTTGGTGATCAAACACCAAACCCAGGGGTATAAAAACTAATAACGGCAACAGCGGCGTACGCAGTGCCGAAAAATTAATCACACGTAAAGGGAGCCTTTTGCATAAAGCCCAGAGTAGTAATTGATATCGCGTTGTTTAATCTTGCTTGCATTACCTGCAGCCCAAAACTGTTGATAACGATCTAGGCACACCTGCTTCATATAAGCGCGGGCGGGTTTATTGAAATGGCGAGGATCGAAGTTAGTGGGATCTTTAGCAGCGGCTTCACGAACCGCAGCAGTGAAAGCCAAGCGATTATCAGTGTCGATATTTACCTTGCGCACACCATTGCGAATACCCTCTTGGATTTCTTCAACGGGCACACCATAGGTTTCGGGGATTGCACCACCGAATTTATTAATCATATCGAGCCATTCTTGGGGAACTGATGAAGAGCCGTGCATCACTAAGTGGGTATTAGGGATGGCCTTATGGATTTCAGCAATCCTTGAAATCGCCAATACTTCACCGGTGGGTTTACGGGTGAATTTATAGGCGCCATGGCTGGTGCCAATGGCGATTGCCAAGGCATCAACTTTGGTTTTAGTAACAAAATCAGCAGCTTCTGCTGGATCCGTTAACAGCTGGGAATGATCGAGGGTGCCCTCAAAACCATGGCCATCTTCGGCTTCACCCTGGCCGGTTTCAAGGGAGCCAAGGCAGCCCAGTTCACCTTCAACACTCACGCCGATGGCATGGGCAACACTCACCACTTCCTTGGTAACCGCCACGTTGTATTCGTAGCTGGCGGGAGTTTTGGCATCGGCTTCAAGGGAGCCATCCATCATCACTGAAGTGAAACCATTAGCAGCAGCGCCAAAACAGGTGGCAGGGCTATTGCCATGGTCTTGGTGCATTACCACAGGGATATCTGGGTAGGTTTCAACAGCCGCCAGGATCAGGTGGCGCAGGAAATTTTCACCCGCATATTGGCGGGCACCGCGGGAGGCTTGCAGAATTACTGGGCTATCGGTTTCATGGGCTGCCTCCATGATCGACTGCACCTGCTCCAAATTGTTCACATTGAACGCTGGGATGCCGTAGCCATTTTCAGCAGCGTGATCTAGCAGTAGGCGTAGCGGAACAAGCGCCATGAGAAATTCTGTGGTTTCTGGGCGACTTTACCGCGAAGGCTTGCGCCTTTGGGCAGATCCGGCGGCAGGTTTGCGAGAAGTGCGTGCTTGGGGCTTTCCCGTTGGCTTTGCCGCAGGGCCTGCAGAGATCGGTTTTTCCGGCTCAAAACCAGGCACCACAAGGCGTGGCAGGGAAGAACCGATCAGATATTCAATAGCTTTTAGCAATTCACGTTCATCAGCGCTAACCAAAGAAAGCGCATGGCCGGTTTGGCCCGCCCTACCGGTGCGGCCAATGCGATGCACATAGTCTTCAGGAACATGGGGTAAATCCATATTCACCACATGGGGCAACTGGGCGATATCGAGGCCGCGGGCGGCGATATCAGTTGCCACCAGCACTCGCAATTCCCCAGCTTTAAAACCACTAAGGGCTTTGGTGCGGGCACCTTGGCTTTTGTTGCCATGGATTGCAGCAGCTTGAATACCTTCTTTAATCAGCCTTTCAGCCAACTTATTAGCGCCGTGTTTTGTGCGAGAAAACACCAACACCTGCTGCCAATTATTACTGAGAATTAAATGACTCAACAAGGCGCCTTTACGGCCTTGATCAACAGGATGAATGCACTGATCAACCGTATCTGCAGTGCGATTTTCAGGGTTCACCTGAATTTGCACAGGTTGATTTAAAAAACCCTCAGCAAGTTTGCGAATCGGGCCTGAAAAGGTGGCTGAAAACATCAAGTTTTGACGTTTTGATGGCAACCAACGCAAGATTTTGCGGATGTCGTTGATGAAGCCCATATCGAGCATGCGATCAGCTTCATCAAGCACCAAAAGCTCAAGGCGGCCGAATTCGATAATTCCTTGGCTATACAGATCAATCAATCGACCAGGGGTAGCCACCAAGAGATCCACGCCGCGGCGTAAGCGATCGATTTGGGGATTGATCCCAACCCCACCAAAAACCACTGCGCTGCGCAAGGCAAGACCATTGCCATAGGTGGCGGCACTTTCAGCCACCTGAGCTGCCAAT
>NZ_JAGQEK010000152.1 GCF_024346075.1 Synechococcus sp. Cruz CV12-2-Slac-r | reverse complement strand
CCCGCAGCCTTGATCTTGAGGGGCTCTGCCGTAATGCTGAATTAGTTGTGGTGGCTGCAGGGCGGCCTGAATTAATCGGAGCAGCTCACATAAGCCCTGGAGCGGTGGTGGTGGATGTGGGTATCCACCGCCGAAAGCAAGGGGGGCTTGTTGGCGACGTGAAATTTGAGGAAGTGGAACCCTTGGCAAAAGCAATTACGCCGGTGCCAGGAGGTGTAGGACCCATGACCGTAACAATGCTGCTACTGAATACGGTGAGGATGTGGGCGCAGCAGCATGATCTAAGCGAGCCCTGTGCAGGCCTGTGATTGCTTTTCTGCTTCCCCTTTCGATCAACCTTCTTGCGGCAGTGCCTTTGCAATCCGGACGGGTTGTTGCGGTGGAGGACGGCCATGTGTTGCAGGTGCGATTGGCCAACTTGAACCGGCGCGTGCGCTTGGCCTGCGTTGATGCACCAGATCAAAGCCAGCAACCCTGGGCGCAGCAATCACGGGCAGCTTTAGCGGCGGAATTACCTGTGGGCACTGCGGTAACTGTTGAACTGAGGGCTAGAGATGTATACGGGCGGATCGTTGGGGTAGTGCGGCGGGGCGGCTTTGATGTGGCTCCGGAGATGTTGAAAACCGGAATGCTTTTTGTTCACGATGGTTATCTGGGCCGTTGCGACGACCTTCCCTACGCAGCTGCAGAAACCACTGCAAAGGAATTAAATGTGGGGGTGTGGAACGAGCCCGGCGGTATTAAGCGCCCCTGGGATTTGCGCTTAGAGAGAAACAATTCCAACCAGGAGCCATGAATAGCCCCTTGCTGGAGGAGAATTCTTAGATCTCGAGCCCCCACGACCTCCGCCCATGATCGCTGCGGTCTGCGCTGGCTTTGATTTCCAGCAATATCTAAACAAAGGCCGCGAACGGGTAGAAGCAGCCCTTGAGGCTGCTCTGGGCCCGGAACGGCCGGAATCCTTGCGTGAGGCGATGCGTTATTCGCTGCTGGCAGGCGGTAAACGCTTGAGACCAATCCTTTGCCTTGCCAGTTGCGAACTCGCAGGTGGTGATTCAGCTCTGGCGCTGCCAACAGCTACCGCCTTAGAAATGATTCACACCATGTCGTTGATTCACGACGACCTGCCGGCTATGGATAACGATGATTTGCGTAGAGGGCGCCCCACCAGCCACAAGGTTTATGGGGAAGCAACTGCAATCCTTGCCGGTGATGCGCTGTTAACAAGGGCATTTGAAATGGTGGCCCTACGCAGCCCAGGGGTGGAACCGGAAAGGTTGCTAAAGGTGATTGGCGAAATGTCGTTGGCGGCTGGTGCCCCAGGCCTAGTGGGCGGGCAAATTGTTGATCTGGCCAGTGAAGGGGTGGAGGTAGATCTAGACACTCTTGAATATATTCACCTACATAAAACAGGTGCTTTGCTGCAAGCATCTGTGCTCACAGGAGCGATGATTGCTGGGGCTGAGGAAAATTTATTGCTTGCCCTGCGCCGTTATTCAAGAGCTATTGGGTTGGCATTTCAAATTATCGACGACATTCTCGATGTAACAGCTAGCAGTGAAGTGCTCGGTAAAACCGCGGGTAAAGATCTTGCCGCTGATAAAACCACCTACCCCAAGCTGTTGGGGCTTGAAGCATCCCGTGAACGGGCAGAAAATCTTGTTAAGGAAGCCCGTGAGGTGCTCGAACCCTGGAGTGCCGCAGCCCAACCCCTCCTCTCCCTTGCCGGTTACATCACCGCTCGCGACCGATGACATTTTTTCAAGCAACTCCTTTAGCGGCCGCATTTTTTAATAACGGCGCCCTCACCTGGGGGCTTCTTGCCTGTGGCTTTGCCCAACTCTCAAAATTATTTGTTGAGCTGGTGCAACAGCGCCGCTGGCGCTTAGCGGTGTTGTTTGAAACCGGTGGGATGCCCTCGAGTCATTCCGCCTTTGTAACCGGCACTGCAGCTGGAATCGCTTGGGAGAACGGTTTGGATTCCCCCCTTTTTGCCCTTGCGGTAACGGTGGCTTTTGTGGTGATGTACGACGCCAGCGGTGTGCGCATGGCAGCAGGAAAGATGGCCGAACGGCTTAACCAAATTGGCGCAAACCAGGGTTTGGCAGTTTTAAAAACCAGTTTGGGGCATACAAAATTGCAGGTTTTTGTAGGCGCTTTGCTGGGCCCTTTGGTGGCTCTACCAGGTGAGGCCTGGCTCGGTAGCCCCTTGATGCTGGCCCAACGTTTTGGTTTTTTCCAGGGGGTTGGTTGAACTGAGTTATCCCGATGGCTCCGTTTTAACAAGCCAACAAACCATTGCCTTAGAAGCGTTTACGGCATGGCTAAACGAACCTGCCGCCGGCCAACCATTTGTGTTGAGTGGCTATGCAGGCACCGGTAAAACATTTTTATCAGTGCGCTTTCTTGCCCTTGCAGATAAGGCCGGTCTTTGTTGGACCGTGGCAGCCCCCACCCATAAAGCCGTGGGGGTATTGCGTTCGGCCTTAGAAAACCAAGCTTTGCGGCCCACCTGGTATCCCTCCACCATTCACCGTTTATTGCGTCTCAAGCTCAGTCGCCAAGAGGAACGCGAAAGCTGCGAACCCACCGAACAAACAGCCACCGCCCTTGAGCAAATCGGCCTCGTGCTGCTGGATGAGGCTTCGATGGTGGATAGCAGGCTTTTAGAAATCACCCTGCAATGCGCCCATCCCTTTGGCACCAGGCTTGTATTTGTTGGCGATCCAGCCCAGTTACCTCCAGTTGGCGAAAGCAGCAGTGCTGTTTTTGCTTTGCAGCGAGCGGCTCAATACCAGTTAACGGAAGTGGTGCGCCATGGCGGCCCTGTATTGCGTTTAGCCAGTGGATTACGCACGGGTGCGCTCCCTAGCCGTCAAGCACCACTGATGGCGGCGATCAGTGCAACAGAGGGGCAGGTGGCTGTGGTGTGCCGTGATGAGTGGATTGCAGAAGCTCAGGCAGCCCTGCGGCTCAGTAGCGAACGGCTTGATCCCGACCATGCCCGTTTGCTGTGTTTTACGAATCGCACCTTGGAGCGCTTGGTGCCGATCGCCCGCCGCGCTTTGCATGGCGACATGGCCGATCAGCTTTCGGTGCTGCCAGGGGAGGTTTTGATCACTAGGGCTGCGGTAATGGCGCCCGCCTGCCAAGAGGGTTTAGCCAACAGCGAACAGGCAGATCTGGTGTTGGGCTCCAATCGTGAGTTAGTTGTGCGTGATGTGGCACCGGATCGCTGTGATTTAGCCGATCTTGGTATTGCCGATGCCCCAGTAATTGAAACCCTGAGGGTTGATGTGGATGCTGGCGAAAGCCAATTGCGATTGCGTTTAGCTCCAGCTCCGGGCAGTGATGGGCGCCAACGTTTAGATCTTGCTCTTAACGATCTACGCAGCCGCGCCAAAGGGGCAGCTGGAAAGCAAAGAAGCCTTTTATGGCGCCAATATTTCCTGCTGCGGGATGCTTTTGCAGCAGTGGGACCTGCAGCGGTGTTAACGGTGCATCGCAGCCAAGGCAGCAGTTTTGGCGATGTATTCGTTGCTCCTGATGTTTATTGGCCCCAGGAGGAAGAGGTGCGCCGCCAACTTATTTATGTGGCAGTGAGTAGGGCGCGGCGGCGGGTATGGCTTGTGGGTAGCAGTGATCAACCTGTAAGGGAGCAAGAGCTTTGGCGGGAATGGCTAACTAATGATTTGAAACTGGCCTAAGC
>NZ_JAGQEK010000151.1 GCF_024346075.1 Synechococcus sp. Cruz CV12-2-Slac-r | reverse complement strand
ATCCCTCGGGAAGCGAAATTAAAGGGGTGGAGGCATTAATTAATAATCAGGCATGGTTATTTAAGGCTAATTATGTTGTACTAGCTGCCGGCGCAGTTAATACTCCTGCGATTTTATTGCGTTCTACCAGTGATGTCCACCCCAGAGGCTTAAGCAACGGCTCCGATCAGGTTGGCCGTAATTTAATGAAGCTGCAACTCACTTCTATCCTTCAATTAGCAACCGTATCTAACTCTGGTCGCTATCAGCGATCATTTGGAATAAATGATTATTACTGGGGTGATAAAAATGTTAAATTTCCCCTTGGGCATATCCAGAGTTGTGGGGGAGTTTTGCAGGATGCATTGTTTGCTGAATCGCCTCCGGTATTATCTTTAGTTTCTAAATTATTACCTAATTTCGGTCTTGAAGAATTAGCCGCTCGTTCTGTTGCTTGGTGGGCTATGACTGAGGTATTGCCAGATCCCCACAACAAAATAACGTTGCAAGGTGAGCAGATCAGGCTTAATTATATTGCAAATAATACTGAAGCCCACGACCGTTTGGTGTATCGCTGGATTGACACTTTAAAGGCAATTGAAGCCGATCCTTTAACCCATGTGGTGCGTCAATCACCTACCCATCCCCGGGGTGAGGCACCCATTAGTGTGATGGGTTATGCCTGCGGCACCTGCAGAATGGGTAGTAATCCTGCCACATCAGTGGTTGATTTGGAAGGGAGGAGCCATGAGATAAAAAATTTATATATTGCTGATGCAAGCGTATTTCCAAGTTGCCCTAGTATTGGACCAGGGCTCACGATTATAGCCAATGCTTTACGTGTGGCTAATCATTTAGAGGCAGTGTTGTGAGTTCAGAGCTGCAACGTATTGCTGAGCGCGATGAGGGGCATAAAGCATGGGGATTGTGGGGTAGTTATTTAAGTGATAGGCAATGGGGCACTGTTAGAGAGGATTATTCGGCCGATGGCAACGCCTGGACCTCTTTTCCCCACGATCAAGCTAGATCTAGGGCCTATCGCTGGGGAGAGGATGGTCTTTTAGGTATAAGTGATTCCCATGGCCGAATCTGTTTTGGTATCGCACTTTGGAATGGAAATGATCCAATCTTGAAAGAGAGACCCTTTGGCCTTGGAAATGGCGAGGGAAACCATGGTGAGGATCTGAAGGATTATTTTTATCATCTTCTTAATACCCCCACCCATAGCTTTATGCGTGGGCTATATAAGTATCCCCAAGCCGAGTTTCCTTATAAGCATTTAATTCAGGAAAATGCTAGCCGTAGCCGGCAGCAGCCTGAATATGAGTTGCTTGATACTGGTATCTTTTCAGAAAATCGTTATTTTGATGTTTTTGTTGATTACGCCAAGGCAAGTTCTACCGATATCTTGATACGAATTAAGGTTATAAACCGCGGCCCTGATACAGCAGCTTTAAAGCTGATTCCAAGTCTTTGGCTTCGGAATGAATGGGATTGGGGCTATAGGGAGAATTGGAGAAAACGTAAATCAATCCAGTGCAATGAAACTGGCGTAAATACAGATGATATTCATGAGCTTGGCTCATATTATTTAACTTGTGATCAACCAGGTGAATGGATATTCACTGAAAATGAAACAAATTCCCAGCTTCTTTATAACAAGCCAAATTGTCAGCCATTTGTAAAAGATGCATTTCATCGTTATATTGTGAATGGAGAGCTTGATGCTATAAATCCAGCCAGAGTTGGAAGTAAGGCTGGCTTAGTATTGGAGAAGCAGCTGTTATCAAAAGAGGAGTGGATTGTGAATCTACGATTAAGTGATTGTTTGATCTCAGAGCCATTTGGTGAAAGCTTTGATTGTATAATTAATAATCGAGAAAAGGAATGCATTGCCTATCTTGATTCTATTTCTGTTGGTTTAAGTGAGGATGATTCGCTAATTTTTAGATCGGCAGCAAGTGGTTTGCTGTGGTGTAAGAAGTTTTATCATTGGAGTGTTGCTCGCTGGTTAAACGGTGATCCAAACCAGCCAGCGCCACCAGAAGAACGAAAACATAGTCAAAATGCATATTGGAGCAGGCTTTATGCTGATGACATTATATCAATGCCAGACAGTTGGGAGTATCCATATTTTTGTCAGTGGGATTTGATGTTCCATTCCGTTGCATTTGCGGTAATTGATCCAGAAATCGCAAAAAAGCAGTGCATGTTATTGAGATCCCCAAATTATACTGCTTCAAATGCCCAAACACCTGCCTATGAATGGTCACTATCTGATCCCAACCCACCTATTGGTGCTTGGGCTGCGTTAAGAATTTTTCAAATTGAGCGGCGTGAAAAAGAACGTGGAGATTACACTTTCCTGCGTTCTGCAATGATTAAACTTTTGCTTGAATACGGTTGGTGGGCTAATCGCAATGATAGATCTGGCGATAATGTTTTTGAAGGTGGATTTCTTGGTTTAGATAATATTGCAGTGTTTGATAGGCGTTTCCCGTTGGCCGATGGGAGCAGAATTGAACAATGTGATGGCACTGCTTGGATGGCTATGTTAAGCCTTAACTTATTACAAATTTCAGTTGAACTAAGTGCGCAGGATCCTGAGTATGCTGATATTTGTGAGAGGTTTGTTTTTGATTTTGCGCAACTTGCTATCACTCTTAATGTTCCATCTGTAAACGGTCGTGATTATGTTAGTTGGGATGAGGAGGATGGTTTTTATTATGATGTGATAAAACGCCCTGATAACTCCTGGACCTATCTTAGAACCAGATCTGTTTCAGGTTTAATTCCTTTGCTTGCAGTAGCTAGCTTTGATGTTGCGACTGTTGAAAGGTTGCCCTGGTTAGATGCAAGCAAAATATTTGCTCGATTTTATAGTGAGCGTTCATCTCACACTTGGCTAGAAGATAATATTGGTTGCTGGCATAATAATAGATCTTTATTCAGCCTGGTTCCCAAAGATAAGTTGCAAAGGATTTGTTGGTATTTATTTAATGAAGATGAATTTTTGTCCCCCTTTGGTATACGTTCTCTTTCGAAGGTCTATGAAAAGTCTCCTTACACTTTTCGAGAGGGTTCTCAAGAGCAAACCCTTGCTTATAACCCTGCTGATAGCCCGGTGGCTATGTTTGGTGGCAATTCCAATTGGCGTGGCCCAGTGTGGATGCCCATTAATTATTTAATTATTGAAGCATTGCAGAAGTTTGGTCATTATTATGGCGATGCTTTTATGGTTGAATTCCCTACAGGATCTGGTAATTTTATTAGCTTATGGGCTGCATCTCTTGAGCTAGAGGCAAGGTTGGCAAATCTATTTAGATTAGATCAAAACGCTCAAAGGCCCTGTAATGGTAGTAGTGAAAAAATTGCGAATGATCCAAATTGGCGTGATTTAATACTATTTAATGAATATTTTAACGGTGATAACGGTGCTGGCGTTGGAGCTAGCCATCAAACAGGTTGGACTTCGATGGTTTTAAAAATGATCACCCAACTAAACCGCTACACCCCCATGTAGTGGTTTCTTTGTGTGGAGCTCATCATGACGAACCATTATGAGGTGGTGATTATTGGCAGTGGTGCTGGCGGAGGTACTCTTGCCCGTTGCCTTGCAGAAGCCGGTAAAAAAGTTTTGGTTCTTGAACGTGGTGACTGGCTGCCTCGCGAACCTCAAAATTGGGACCCTTCTGAAGTTTTCCAAAATGATCGCTATGTATCTATTGATCCATGGAAGGATCGAAATAATAAACAATT
>NZ_JAGQEK010000150.1 GCF_024346075.1 Synechococcus sp. Cruz CV12-2-Slac-r | reverse complement strand
CACTATCAAGAATTATTGGAAGATTATCAAAATCAACTGCTAAATATTTATTCTCGGCCTGGGTGCTGGGATGGGTAATTAAATTACTTAGCAACTTAGCTGAAATTGGAACACTGGGGGCAAGGGGATCTGTAGTAAAATCGATTGCTCCCAAATTAATTTCAGCCACTTGAATCGGAGCCGCGGCAGCAGCATTACTAGATTGCCAAACCTGCAATGTTGTGGCTTGATTAGTTAATTTAAAGGTTAGTCCAGGCGCATTAGCCTGAATCCCATCTAACCGCTTGGAATCAAAACGCACACCTGTAACTAAATCAGAATTTAGATTAACCTTGATTGTGATACCGGCACCTGTTGTGTTGGTATTATTGAAAGTTGGTGTATTAGGTGAATCTGGACCCACAAGCGGTATGGCCAAAGCATCCTCGTTAAGCACCAGTAGTCCACCGCTTGCGCCCAAATCAATGCTGGCTTGCTTAGAGATTGCAATCGAATGCACAGCAGATCTTTGATCGCCATCAGCATCCATAACAGAAACACTAAAATCCAAAATGCCAGTGGTTCCATCTGTAGCATTAGCGCTAAAAGCCCAAATACCTTTGCCCGTAGCAAAATCAACAGAAACATCAAAACGACCAAAGCCTTGGATATCTAAAAAGCCATAAGGTAGAGAACTATCAAGCGATATAGAACTTGCATTCGCAGCAAATTCAACTTTATTAGATCCCTGATCGGCTCCGGGCTGAACAAGAAAAGAACCAATGAGGGGAATAGTGGAACCAAAATAGGTATTTGTGCCGCCAATTAATTGCAACTCAGCTGGCATATCATCAAGAACAGTAATACTCGCAGTTGCTTCCGCAGCCTGGCCATTGCTTGCCGCTGCACGTAATGGAATACCAGTAATTTCGATGGCTCCGGTGTAATCCCCAGAAGCCAGTGCTTCGCTATAATTATCATCAGCCACATCATGGTGGCGAAGTGGGCTAAGCAAAGTAGCTTTTAGAGGCACTTCAGAACTGCCATTAGCTGCAACAAGCACCTGGACTGGAAGTTCAAGGCGCAAAACATCAAACCCTGCATAACTGGCAGTAAAAAACAATCCATTAGAACTACGATTCCAAACAACGCCCTTAATCAACTGACCATTTGCATCAATAAGCTCTGGATCAGCGGCAGTTGAATCAAAAACTAAACTGTTGATATCACTTGTTTGAGCCGTAAGTTTTATATTCTGTTGAGCTGCAACTGCAATTTGTTGATTTGGTCCCTTACCATTTGCCAAAGGTAAATTATTCTCATCAACAATTAGCTGAACCCCATCTATTGAAGGGCCACTGGCAGGCTGTATCACAACTCTGTGATTGTAGCTGCGCCTATCTCCATCCGCATCTACAACTGCCACTGAAAAATTAAGTTGCTCTTGGTTGGAAATCGTAGGCAGTGCATTAAAACTCCAACTACCATTAACTTGCACGCCAAGAATGCCTAAAGGAGTGCTAACTCCAGCCGATGCTGCTGCGCTGTTATAGGTAATGTTATCAACGATTAATTCCCAGCGAGAAGTATTAGCAAAGTCTGCATTTGCATAGGCGGAAACATCAGCACCAACGGCGGAACTAAAGCCACCTGTACTATCTATTGCGCTACCCCATCTGCCAGAAGTGGAAGCCCCGGCAGCCAAGCTACTAGTGGTGGCACCGCTGCTATTCACTAGCCTTAAAGCCGGGCGGTCGTCGTGAACAGTTAATACAGCTGAAACTGAGGAGGTACAGCCATCAGCAGCTTTGAGCTGCAATGGTAAGTTTTCAAACACTAATGCGGCATAGCTACCGTCTTGATTTTTTACCAGATGGCTTGGCATAGGGCCAAGCAACTTAGCTCTAAGATTAACCACACCTCTATTACCAGCTGCTATCTGCAAGGCAGTTTGCTTTAAATTGAGGCTAGCTACCGCATTGCCAGCCCAAAATAAAGTGAGAGTGTCATTCGAGCCCAAAACACTTGTTACGGCAAAGCTATAAAGGGAGTTTGATGATGAATCCACTAAATTAGCTGTTACATCATTGCCGGCACGGAACAACTTTATTGCAGCTAAACCAACAGATGTGGGATCAAATCCAATAGATGTGGTAGCTAAACTGCCCGACTGTATAACTAAATTAGCCGTATCAGTAATTCCAAAAGAAAGGGCCGAAGCATTTTCCCCACCGGCATTGGGTAGCTTATCTTCATTAAGGATTAGGCTACGATCATTACTGCTGCCAAAAACAGGCAAGGTATTCAGTGTTATTTTATGGCTACTAAGTGTTAAATCACCATCGCCATCGCGCACACCAATTGAGAAAAACTGTGAGGCTGCTGAAGTTCCGCTGGCAGCCGGAAGAAAAGTCCAACTACCCATGCCGGATCGAACATACGTGCTGATACGTAAAACTCCTTTACCGGCAATATCAAAACTGCGATCCTGCAAATCATTAATCACACCACTGGCAGTAACTAATTGCACATCAGCGTCATAAGAACCATTACCATTTGCATCGATAAGCAATCCAAGCGATGCCTTATCTGCCCCAGGCGATATCACAAACGAACCAGATTTAGCCAACCCCCCAAAACAAGCTGTTGTGGGGCCGGAGATCAGGGGAGCCTGGGGCCTGTCGTCGAGGATGGTGAGCGGAATTGAAATTGTTAGATTATCTGCTGTAAATGCGGCGGCAGATGAATCACTAAACAATAAGCTTATGCCTTTTAAATCAACAGCACCTTGCCAAACACCTGATGGGCCTATTTTGCTGTAGTTATTATCAGCTAAAGCTAATATGTGGCTTGGCAAAGCGCCAGATAAAGTTGCTTTAACTTCTATGGAAGCATTGCTGGCGGGTGCCAGCTGGGGAACACTTGGAAACTCAACCTTGAGCAGTTCAATATTATTGGCACGGGCCCTTAGGGTGCGCGCCGCACTTATGCCATAGTCATAAATAATCGGATTGCCGGCCCCATCGCTGCTGATTGGCGAACCATTTGAATCGAGCAGGCTTAGGCCAGTTATGGATTGGGAACTTCCCTCAAGGGAAACCAAACTAGAGCCGAGTTTAAGTGTGGCAGTGTTAATCGCAAAGCTACCAGTTTTCAAATTAATACTTGTGGTGCTCGTATTGGTAAATGCGGTATTTGGCCCCTCGGCCCCTGCTGAGGGCAAATTATCTTCATCTAAAACTAAAGGATTTGAACTCGTTGCATAGGATGAAACATATACGGCAACCTCAGCTGCCGCAGCATAATTATTTAAACCATTACCAACTCCATCACTACCACTGCGTTCAAAGGCACTCACTCCTGGCAATGAGCTGTAGCTGAGAAAAGCACTATTTAATAATGCTCCGTTTGGTATATCAGGGCTACCAATAACTAAACTACTATCGCTTAATTTGGCTTGGTAGCTAATTGTGATCGATTCACCAACAGCCAACTTTGCAATAGTGCCATGTAATAACTGGGGGCCATTGTCTAACGCCAAGCTAAAAGTGTTAGGCGATGCCTTGATAGATGAAGTGATCAACTGAAGCTGAGCTCCGTTTAAAGCGCTTGGCAGCCGATCCCGCAAATCGATATCAAAGGCGGTAGCAGTACCCTTATTAGTGATAACAAGCTTATATTCAACAACACTATTTTGAGAATCTTGAATGCTATTCAAATCATATGAATCGGCAGATTTCTTCAGCTCAAGCAAAGGCTCC
>NZ_JAGQEK010000015.1 GCF_024346075.1 Synechococcus sp. Cruz CV12-2-Slac-r | reverse complement strand
TCTATGCCATATGGCTCTAATCCAAGCCCAACCAGCTCCTCTATCGCACTTGCGGCGTTATTTGAACCCATTCCTCCCGCGAGCCACCAGGGGCAACTTACGTTTAAGCCGCTTAGCCATTCCAGCGGCAAACTTTTGCCTGTGCCCCCATGCTGATCTGGCACCCATGGCTCCAGCAGAATTTTTTCTGCCACCTCAGTGAATGCTTGCAATTGTCCGAGATCATTTTTCTGCCGCAGCCGCAGCGCTTTCCAGATCGGTAAACCAAGCTGTTGCTTTAATTCATAACAACGCTCAGGGGTTTCCTCCCCATGTAATTGTAAATATTGGTGGCCTGCCTTTGGGCTGAGCTGATCTAACTCAGAATCATTTGGATTCACCACCACCAGCACCCGTTGCACCTGAGGTTTTGCTGCAGCAACGGCTTTCCAAAGCTCCGTTCGTTTATTTGCTGCTAAGAAACGGGGCGAATTTTTAACAGCAATAACGCCAATAGCATCCACCCCAAGCTGGGCCACTGCTGCCGCCTGGGAGGCAATCGTTAAACCGCAGATTTTTAATTTCAACTGAGCCATCCTTAGGTTTCTAGGATGGCGAGATTCAATGCAGGCTGCGCCAGGTGATTAAAGCCCCAGGGGCCCAGGGGTGGCGTTTGTTCCGCTTGGCCGGCATTCCCATACATATCCATCCCAGTTGGTTTGTGGTGTTGGCTCTAGCCTCACTGCTGTTTCAACAACAGTTTGATGGCAATCTATTTGCCGGATTTGGCACCTCCCTGCTGTTGTTTATTTCGGTGTTGCTACATGAGATGGGCCACTCTTTAGTGGCGCTTCGGCTGGGCGTAAAAGTAAACAGCATCACCCTTTTTATGCTGGGGGGTGTGGCCAGCGTGGAGCGAGACCCCCCCACCCCCATGGGTTCTTTAGCGGTAGCGGCAGCCGGCCCCCTGGTGAGCCTGTTGCTGGCGTTAATCCTGTTCTCAGCTATTCAGCCCGCAAGCCAGGGGATGCCCTTGTTAGGGGAAATGGCTAAGGAATTGGCGCAGCTCAATTTGGTACTTGCTTTGTTCAACCTGCTGCCTGGCCTACCGCTGGATGGGGGGCAAATTGTTAAATCTTTGGTGTGGCAATTCAGCGGCAGCCGTGAGAAAGGAGTGCGGATCGCCACTTTTTCTGGGCAATTGCTGGCATGGGGGGCAATATTTTCTGGCGGCTATTTGTTTTTTAACGGTGGTTCTTTTGCCAGTATTTGGCTTGTACTTTTGGGGTGGTTTGGCCTCGGCGCTTCCAGCCAGCAGTTGCAATTACTGGCTCTGCAGCGCGCTTTACAGCAACTACAAGTTAAAGATGCTGCCGGAAGGCGTTTAAGGGTGTTGCAACCATCAGACACCCTGCGGCAACTCAGCGAGTTGCGTTTAGCTAGTGATTCCCCCAGGCCTGATTGGGTTTTGCTCTGTGAGGCCGGCCGTTGGCAGGGTTTCATAGACGATGGCCCTTTGAAGGAAATACCGGTACAAAATTGGGATCGTGAGCGCTTAGGTGAACATCAAAAGCCATTAACTGAGCTTGCTTCAATCATTGAGAGCGCCCCCCTTTGGCAAGCGGTTTTGGCTTTGGAAAGCAGTTCCCAGGGTCGTCTGTTGGTTTTGAGTTTGGCTGGATTACCAATGGCTACTTTGGAGCGTTCTGATTTATCGGAAGCAGTTTTGCGGCGTTTGTCGTTGCGCTTACCGCAGCAGCTATTGGAGCAAGCCAGACGCGAGGGGGGTTATCCCTTGGGATTATCACTTGCGCCCATAGCAGAAAGTGTGGCGGCCTTACCAGAGGTGAGGGCAGCCTCAGGCCAAGGTAGTAGCAAAGGTTGAGAGCTAAAAAGCCAATCCTTGGCACTATCAATCAAAACTGTTTCCAGGGCTGCGCTACTGATAAACACAGTTCCAGTAGCAGTTGTGAGTGGCGGCGGCGGAGTTTCATTAAAAAGCTCATGCCAGAGATGGCTTTGAATTTGCAATTGAATCGATCCCTGTTGCAGCAGGTTTCCTTTGCGCCATAACTGGGCACTACCAATGCGTTTATTTCCACTTTGGTCTACTAAATCAGCGGCAGTTGCACGGGCAAAACAATGGCCTTCGATGTTTATTTGTTTTTGATACCCCTGGCTAAGCGGCGCCCCGAGCTGCTGCAATGCACGGCTCAACCATTGGTTTAAACACTGATAGCTGAGCCGATTCCCCCTGGGCGGTTTTGCTACCGCAACCGTGTAGCAGAGATCCGCGCCGTGTAAAACGCAGCCGCCACCGGTGGGGCGTCTCACTACTGCCAGGGCGTTTGTTTTGTTGGGGATGGCCTGATGGCGACCGATTGAGATACAGGTGCTTTCCCATTGATAAAGGCGTAAATAAGCGCCGATAGCTTCGTTTTGTTCAAGCTGATCGAGCATCCAAAGATCAAGCTCCATTTGCTTTTCACCTGCAGCCATCAGGGTTGGCATTAAGGCCCAATTGGTGCATGCCATCAGCGAGGCTGAGGGGGCAGTGCTTTGTGGCTCCGAGGAATGCTCCAGTTGTTGCTCCTGCTTCCTCTTGGAATCTTGGCGGGAATCCTTGCTGGTTTGCTTGGTATCGGTGGTGGTTTGGTGTTTTCGCCATTGCTTTTGTGGCTTGGCTTAAGCCCCCACCAAGCGCTTGCCACTAGCACCCTGGCGATTGTTCCCACCACCGCCGGTGGCAGTTGGGCCCATTTGCGCCGGGGATTATTGCCTTGGCGATCCGCTTTAGCAATCGGCTCTGGGGCCTTGGTTTTCGGACTTTTATTCGGCCGCCTTGGTGCTGCCCTGCCGGCTTGGCAACTGCTGGCCTCGCAGGCTTTGATGTATGGAGCCTTAACTCTGTTTGTTCGGCCGGGGGAGCTAGCCCCAAGTGAAACGGCACTCAACACAAGGCAACCTTTGCTGGCTTTGCTTTGCCTGGGGGCAGTTGCTGGTTTGGCCGGCGGTTTGCTTGGCCTCGGCGGCGGCCTTGTGATGGTTCCAGTGATGGTGAGCGCCTTGCGCCTACCGATTCATCTCGCGATTCGTTTAAGCACCTTTGCGGTGCTTTGCGCTTCCAGCGTTGCAGGTTTGCTGTTTTTGCAAGCGGGCCGAGGTGAATGGCTTTCAGCCTTGGTTTTAGGCGGATCTGCAGCGATTGGAGCCCGTTGGTCTGCAGCGCGTTTGCAGCGGGTGAAACCGGCCCAACTTGCGTGGCTGTTGCGGCTGCTTACTTTGCTGCTGGCAATTGATAGCGCTAGAAGGGCTGCAATGCTTTTTTATAAATAGATGCGCAGCCCAGTGATCATATTTATCTCTTAACGCAGCTTCATTTTGAATGCTGCATGGTATACACTTATAAAAGTTGATTTGTTTTCGCTGTGAACCAAAATTCTATTAAGGTTGGCGCTGCGGTAATTGCATTTATCGCCATCCTTGTGGCCCTTACTGATATTGAGGTGGGATTAGTGCGATGGGTAAGTTGTGGTCCGTTTTCCACCCCCGGAGAAGATCGCAGTGAACTTTGCAAAAGAAAATTATAAATAACCTAAGGCATATCCTTTGGCCAAAAGCTTGGATCAAGTTCAAAGCCTAATGCAGCAACCATTTGGTTTAAATTGTTTTTTATTTGATAACCCTGCATTTGGCTCCAATGGTCTAAAAGAAATAAGCGATGGCTTACCCATAAACTCAACGCGTCCTCACTAAACCTTATCCCTTCAGTTTTATTGAAACTATGGGGCACCAACATTGCCACGTGCCTACTCAACTGACCATTTTCACGCTCAAGCAGCAAAGGCAACCAGGGGCAAAGTGCATCAGCTCTTAGGCTCCAAAGCCTGCATTCAGCTATTTCGCTAAGTTCCCTTGGGTCATTTTCTGGCCTTGGCCACTCCAGTTGTAATTGTAATTTTGATTCCAATTGGAGAAGCTCCTTCACGGGCAATACCCAAATTGGTTCCAAGGCTTCAATGTTAAGCCCCATAATCTGGCCGGCGCTGATATTTATGGTTTGGATTTGAGTCATTTGCTTACTCTGGCAACTCTTTGGCTTACATTTACAGCATGATCTGCCATTCGTTCAATACAACGCAGCACCAAAACTAGTAGTAAGGAAGCTTCATATGCTTGTGCTGAGGTGGGAATTGGATCCATCATTTTTTCTAGAAGTTGTTCGTAGTCTGTATCTACTAAATCATCAAAATTTTGTAATTTAGCTCCAGCGCTGCCATCATCTTCGCTAACGCAATCAAGGGCAAGAGCAAGCAGTGAACGACAACGATCTAACATTATTAAAATTGCATCCCTTTGCGGTAATGGTTGAGAGGGCAGTAACCTCTCTCCTAATTCAGCTAATTCTTTGCAATAATCGCCAATGCGCTCTAAATCTCTAACACAGTGAATATAACTTAGAACCTCGCGAACCTGTTGCTCAGATAAGCTTTTATCAGTTAGTAATTGAGTGCAATTATTTTCTAATTGATGATAAAGGATATCAATTTTATCATCGCTACTTCGTATCTGAGGCGCTGCTTCCATATCTGCAATCGCAAGAACGGATCTCGCTAGAACCGCCGATTCCTCCACCATGGAACCCAGCTTCAAAAGTTGTTGCTTAAGACTGTTTAAAGCCAGTGAATCTGGGCTAGGGGCGTTTTGCCCTGCCTTTTGCATGCGCCTCCAAGCCAGGATGGTCATGAACTGAGGGATAGCAATTAGCAACCTAGTTGGCCGAAGCCGCTAAGAGCTGTAACAGGAGCGATCTTTTTTATGCTATTTGGTGGAGGATGGCATGGTTTGCTGTAACGCCGTGGATTCCGTTGTTTCCCAAGTTGAGATCTACATCGCCCTGATCGTTGCGCTCCATGGTGCTGTTTTGGCGATGCGCCTTTGCGTGAGCCTTTACAGGGCTTGATCTGGCTGCTAAAAGCGGGTGTGTTGTTTGCTTTTTAGTGCGAAACGAGAAAACTGCACGGCAAGCAAGCCCACCACGTCGCACTGCTTCCCATTTGCGTCCGTTAGCTGATCCAGCACCTGCTGTTGTGTTGGCTTCCAGCGCATCGATTGCAAGGGAGGAGATCATGTTTGCCGGTTTGGGCCTGTTGTTGAAAACAGCGGGGCTGCTTTTAGCGGTTGTTACCCTGGCGAAATTAGCCCTAGCCCATCAGCATCGCCTTGATCGGCATGGTGAAATTCAAGCGGTGCTGCAATTGCAATTGGATCGCCTTCAAAAACAACAAGTGCAGCTGGATCGGCTTTTTTCAAGCGATGGCCAACAGGTGGTGTTCCAGCAAGAACAGCAGTGGATTGCCCCAAATCGCCGCCGTGTTGTTTGGTCGCCAGCAGTACCAAGCCCCTAACTTTTTGACTATTTCATTCTTTTCTGATGAACAATCCTGCCGCTGATAGAGAAAACCGGCTGGTAATTGTTACTGGTGCATCTTCTGGCGTTGGATTATGGGCTACAAAAGCACTGCTTGATCTTGGTTGCAAGGTTGTTATGGCGGTTCGTGATACCACCAGGGCTCAAATTGCAGCAGCAGCATTGGGGCTTTCGGCGAAAAACTTAATTCCACTAACCCTTGAATTGTCTGATTTGAATTCAGTTCGAGAATTCGTTAAATCTTTTCGCAACTTAAATCTACCCCTTGATGCTCTTGTTATTAATGCTGCAATATATAAACCATTACTAAAACAACCGGAATGGAGTGCTCAAGGTTATGAATTCACGATGGCCACTAATCATCTGGGTCATTTCTTGCTCACCCGATTGCTTTTAGAAGATTTAATGAATTCTGATAAGCCTGATCGACGCGTTATTACCCTTGGCACAGTAACAGCTAATTCAAGTGAACTTGGCGGTAAAATTCCAATCCCAGCACCGGCAGATCTAGGCAATTTAGCAGGTTTTGAGCAAGGTTTTAAGGATCCAATCGCCATGGCAAATGGCAAAACGTTTAAACCTGGAAAGGCTTATAAAGATAGTAAACTTTGCAACATGATTATCAGCCTGGAGTTGCATCGTCGTTTCCATAGCTCCACTGGGATTACATTTAGCTCTTTATATCCAGGATGCGTAGCTGATAGCCCATTGTTTCGCCATAGTTTCCCCGCCTTCCAGCGAATCTTTCCCTGGTTTCAAAAAAATGTTACCGGTGGTTATGTAAGCCAAGAACTGGCTGGTAATCGCGTCGCTCAAGTAGTTGATTCGAATGAATTCAAAGCTTCTGGTGTGCATTGGAGTTGGGGAAATAGGCAGAAGAAGAATCAGCAACAATTTCAACAGCAATTATCAAGTAAGATAACTGATCTTGAAACAGCAGAAAAAGTTTGGGATTTATCTAGTAAATTAGTTGGTTTAAATTGATTTCCTAATATAGTTTTAATTGTAGTTTTAGATGTAGTTAGTTATCAGCTACCTGGCAGTGCCCTCAGGGCTTCATTTGATCCCATTACCACAAGTAGCTCGTTAGCTTGCAGAATGTGAGAAGCGGGAGGATTAACAAATAGTTTACCGCTTGGCCCTGCAGCAAGAACGCTCACATTGTAATGCTTACGCAGATTTATTTCTCGCAAAGATTTGCCTATGAATTCCTGGGGTATTTTTATCTCTTCAATACTATTTATATCATCTAGCCTGAGCTGTTCTAGTAAATTAGGGCGGATAAGTTCCATTCCCAATCTCCTGCCTTGCATCTTTGATGGGAAAACAACCCGATCGGCACCAACCCGTTCCAGCATTTTTTGGTGAAGATCACTTGTTGCCCTAGCGATCACCTGTTTCACCTTTGTGCCAGGGGTATCTTTACAAATCAAGGTGGCGGTAATACTTGCTTCTATCGGTTCGCTGATCGCCACTACCACAGTGGATAGTTCTAATACCCCAGCGGCCCGCATCGCCTCCTCATCAGTGCAATCCACCACTCGGCTTTCGATTGACGCATCAAAATGCCTCAATTCATCTATGGCCCGTTGGCTCGAATCAACGGCCAACACATCAGCTCCAGAGCGCAGCAATTCAGCGCAAACGGATGAACCAAAACGTCCCACTCCAATCACTGCAAAGCCCCCCGCTTCGCCGTTGTTGCTCCACTGCCACCACTGATTCATATTTGAAGGTTGAATTGCCATATTTCTACTCGAAAACCTTACACATACAAATCTTCCTTGGGATAACCCACCCTGGTTTCAGCTGTGCTGCCGTAGATGGCGGAAAGCAGGAGCAAAATGCCGATTCGGCCAACAAACATACCAACCATTAGCACAAGTTGGCCCCAGCGGCTGAGGTTTGCAGTTACGCCTAGATCAAGCCCCACGGTGCCAAAGGCGGAAACACATGTGAAAAGCTTTTCAATAAAACTGTAGTTCTGATGATTTGAAAGGCCGATAGCCGTTGGACCTATCCCCAATGAAAGTGCCATCAATACAACAAATAAAAGCGAAGCAATCGTTACGCCCACCGCCCTTAATACAGTGCGATCCGGAATCATGCGGCGGTGCATTAATACATTCTGCCGCCCTTGCAGAGTTGAACGGGTTGCACCCATTAAGATTGCAAATGTTGTGGTTTTTATGCCGCCACCTGTGCCGCCTGGGCTGGCTCCAATAAACATTAATACAATCATCAAAAGTAAACCAGCATCAGTTATTGATTCGGCAGATAAAGGAATCGTGTTAAACCCAGCGGTGCGAGTGCTGATTGATTGAAAAAGACTAATTTGAAATTTTTGCAATAAATTAAACTGCGTTATTGCCCCAGCCTCAAGGCCAAAATGCTCTGTAAATATCAAGCCTAAGCAACCTAAAGCTATTAAACCAACAGTTGTTCTTAATACCAGCCTGGTATGGAGGCTTAGGCGCTTTAGGTTTTTCAAGCGTTTCCGGTTTGCCCATAAATCATTTGTTACCCACCAACCGATACCACCAATCACAATCATTGAAGCAATAACTGCATTCACAACAATGTTGTCTCTGTAGTTCTCTAGATTTTTAGCCCACAGCCCAAATCCAGCGTTGTTGTAAGCGCTGATCACATGAAATATTGAAGCCCATGCTCTTTTGGCTGGATTTTCAATATCAGTAAAACCAAAGAAGTAGAGCACGGCAGCACCAATACCCATCACCCAAGCGGCGCATATCAAAATTCCTTGAAAAGTGGGGCCTATGCCGCCAACGCCAAATTCATCAAGGGCACGACCTTTATCTAAGCGTTGCCGCAGGCCTGAACGCCCTTGCACAAAACCTTGTAAAAATGTTGTGATGGCCATCAAGCCAAGGCCGCCAACTAAAATTAATCCACTTAGCACAATTTGCCCCAAAATTGTTAGATCTTGATCTACAACAATTATTGATAAGCCGGTAACTGTAATCGCAGAAGTAACAGTAAATAAAGCTTCCCAAAGGCCCACAGAGTCACTTGAACATAGGGGTGATGAAAGTAAAAAAGTACCCACAATTATTACTAGCAACCCTGTTAACACTGTGAATTGTGGCACCGTGAGCCGCTCACGCCGGTGCTGCAGAGCAGCAACACTGTTTGTGATGAATGTTTTATCCATGCGTCACAACCTACCTCTAAACTACAAAAAATTTCTACTACCAACTTGTCTCGCCCTCAAGGAATTCACTCCCACAGCCTCACTTCAGAGCAGTGTTTGCAGGAATTGGCAAGCTTCCCGAATGGTTTGAGCCGGGTTGAGGCGTCTCGCCGGCTTGCGGCTGCAGGCCCAAACCGCTTGGAGCTAGCCCAGGGTCGCAGCACCTGGAAAATTCTTTGGGATCAATTCAGCAACGTGATGTTGCTGATGTTGCTTGCGGTGGCAGCGGTATCTGCGGCAGTAGCCCTCCATAAGGATGTGTTCCCTAAAGATGCGATCGCAATTTTGGTGATCGTTGGCTTAAACGGTTTGCTTGGTTATCTGCAGGAAAGTAAAGCTCAACAGGCTTTGCTTGCCTTGCGAAACATGGCTCAGCCGATGGTGCAGGTGAAACGTGATGCTGAATGGCAACGTATAAGTAGTGAAGAACTTGTTGTTGGCGATGTAATACGCCTTGAAGCTGGTGATCGCGTTCCAGCTGACGCGCGTTTAATTGAAGTGGCTGAACTTGGCGTGCGGGAAGCGGCTCTTACCGGTGAAGCGGAAACGGTATTTAAAAATTCCAACTTGCTGCTTGATATCTCCACCCCTGTGCTTGAGCGCACCAATTGCTTATTTCAGGGCACTGAAGTGGTGAGAGGCCGTGGAGTAGCGCTGATAACAGCCACTGCCATGGCCACCGAATTAGGCCAAATTGCTGAGTTGATTAACACTGCAGGGGGAGAGAGCACCCCGTTGCAGCAACGCCTTGATGGCCTTGCAAAGGTATTGGTAATTGGCGCATTGGCTCTTGTAGCGCTGGTGATGCTGTTAGGTGCCCTGCTGGGGCAATCCCTTCTGAACTTGCTTGAGGTGTCGCTTTCTATGGCAGTGGCGATTGTGCCTGAAGGTCTACCTGCTGTTATCACCGTTACCCTCGCTATAGGCACTCAACGCATGGTTAAGAGGGCCGCTTTGATTCGGCGTTTGCCAGCGGTGGAGGCCCTCGGTTCAGTAACGGTTATTTGCTCCGATAAAACCGGCACCCTTACTCAAAACCGCCAAGTGGTGCAGGAATTGCGCATTGGCACTGAAAGTGTCGCTGTTACTGGCGAGGGTTACTCCCCCAGCGGCATGCTCACCAGCAGGCTGCTCACCCCACCTCAAAATTCCTCCCCCGGCTCCAGCGCTGAGGCAAGGCAGTTGTTGTTGCATGCCGGTGTGTTGTGTAGTGATGCCGAGTTAAAACAAGATGCCGAAAAGAATTGGGAGATCCTTGGCGATCCCACTGAAGGCGCTCTTGTTGTAGTGGCAGCAAAAGCTGGCATCGATGCTTTTGCAATTCGCAGCAAGTTCAAGCGTGTTGCCGAAATTCCATTTAGTTCAGAGCGTCAGCTGATGGCTGTGTGGTTGCAAGACCCCAGCGGTGAATTGCAAGCCCCCCTCGGCTCCATAGCAAATGGTTCCACTCGGCTCTTGATCAGTAAGGGAGCCCCTGAGGTAATTATTGGCAATTGCAAGCGCTGGATTGATGCTTCTGGTGTTGCGACCCTTTCACTAGAACAACAGCAGTGGTGGCTGGATCAAGCTCAGGGCCTTGCGGCAGCAGGTTTAAGAGTGCTGGCTTTTGCCTGCGCTCCCCACCACGAAAGCCCAAACCATGAATTAGATGATCAGGTGCTTTTAGGTTTAATGGCTCAGCTGGATCCAGCCCGGCCAGAGGTTATCAAGGCGATTGCCACCTGCCGCCAAGCCGGTATTCGCCCGGTAATGATCACCGGCGATCACCCGCTTACGGCAAAAGCGATTGGCGCTGGTATTGGTTTATGCGATCTAGATGCTGAGGTGGTGCTCGGCCGTGAATTGGAAGGTTTTAATGATGAGCGCCTGCAGGAGGTGGTAATGCAGAACAGCGTTTATGCAAGGGTGCCACCTGAGCAGAAGTTGCGCATTGTGAAGGCGCTGCAGGCAAGGGGGCAGGTGGTAGCAATGACCGGGGATGGTGTTAACGATGCTCCAGCTTTAAAGCAAGCTCATATCGGCGTAGCCATGGGAATCACAGGAACTGAAGTGAGCAAAGAAGCTGCAGATATGGTGCTATTAGATGATAATTTTGCCACCATAGTTAATGCTGTAGAAGAGGGGAGATTAGTTTATGCAAATATACGCCGATTTGTTAAATATATTTTAGGTAGTAATGTGGGTGAATTAATTACAATTGCATCTGCGCCTTTGCTGGGCTTGGTTGGTGTGCCCTTAACGCCTTTGCAAATCCTGTGGATGAATTTGGTTACAGATGGAGTTCCAGCTTTGGCATTAGCCCTTGAACCCGGCGAAAAAGGTTTGATGGATAGGGCCCCAGCTGAACCTGGCGAATCAATCTTTGCCCGCGGCATTGGCCGTTACATTCTGCGAGTTGGTGTGATATTTGCGTTGATTGTGATCGCTTTGATGTTCTACGCATCTCGAAATAATGCCCCTTGGCAAACAATGGTGTTTACCACCCTTTGCCTAGCGCAGATGGGTCATGCCCTATCGGCTCGCAGCGATTTACCTTTAATTCAAGTGGCACCCTTTTCAAACCCATGGCTGATCTGGGCAGTGCTGCTCACTTCTGGCCTGCAATTATTGCTGCTTTATGTGCCTTGGCTTTCAAACTTCTTTGGCACCACAGCTTTAAAAGGGCACGATCTACTCATTTGTGTTGGGTTTAGCCTGCTTTTCTTTTTATATTTAGAGCTAGAAAAAATCTGGCGGCAGTGGCGCCTCAAAGGAGAAGCGCATAGCTAATTTCGCTGAAACAACGGGATGGCATCCCCATTTGTGGCATCCCACTACCCAAGTAGTTTCGAGCCCAACGCCAATGCGGGTGCGTTGCGCCAAAGGTAGTGAACTGGAGCTTGATGATGGCAGGGTGCTAATCGATGCGATTAGTAGTTGGTGGGTAACACTGCATGGCCACGCTGAACCCAGCATTGCCGCAGCAATTTCCCGCCAGGCGGTGTTACTGGAGCAGGTTATTTTTGCCAATTTCAGCCATGAACCGGCTGAAGATTTGGCAACCAAATTAAGTGCCCTTACCGGCTTAGATCGGCTCTTCTTTTCTGATAACGGCTCCACGGCGGTAGAGGTGGCTTTAAAGATCGCCTGGCAATGGTGGAGGAATCAAGGCAGCAAGAGGCATCAGCTCATTGCTTTTGAAGGTGCTTATCACGGCGACACCTTCGGAGCTATGGCTCTAGGTGATCGTTCTTTATTCACCGAAGCCTATGAACCACTGCTTTTTAATGTGGCAAGGGTTGCTTGGCCCCATTGCCATTGGGGCGATAACAGTGTGGAATTGCAGGAGCAGCAGGCCTTAAGCCAGTTGGCGTTGGCGTTGGAGACACCAACTGCAGCGGTGATTCTCGAACCTTTGCTTCAGGGCGCTAGTGGTATGCGCCAAGTGCGTCCAGGCTTCCTAAGAGCAGTGGCGGAAATGGTGCAGGGCTCTGGAGCGCTGCTAATTGCCGATGAGGTTTTTACTGGTTTTGGCCGCACCGGAGCACTATTCGCCTGCGAAAAAGCGGGCATAAAAGCTGATCTGATGGCTCTCTCGAAGGGGCTTACAGGTGGTTTTATGCCAATGGGCGCAACGATGGCTAGTGAACGGCTTTATCAAGGATTTATTAGTGAACGGCCAACCGACACTTTTTTCCATGGCCATAGCTTTACGGCTAATCCTTTGGGTTGCGCCGCTGCCTTAGCAAGCCTTGAGTTGCTGCAGCAAAACTCCGAGCGGTTCAGTGGTTTTGAGGAGCGGCATATTCCTTTATTGAAACAGCTCAGCATTAACCCATTGGTGCGGCAACCGCGTTGCTTGGGCAGCATGGCCGCCTTTGAAGTGAATGCAGGTGAAAACAGCTATCTCAACCCAGTGGGTAAACAGATCCAACGGCATTGCCTGGAGCTAGGCGTGTATTTGCGCCCTCTCGGCAATGTGGTGTATTTGTTGCCGCCTCTCTGTATTAGTGATTCCCAGCTTCAGCGTTGTTATGGGGCTTTGGAGCAGGCCCTAGATGCTTTGGCTTAGCTGGCAGCAGGTGTTACTAAGCGGCGGTTTAAAAGCAGTAAGCCAACCACTGTTGTGAAGCTCACCATTAATACAAGAGCTGAAAATTGAGCTGGGCTAATTACTTCATTTGCAAGGGCAGTGGTTGCAAATACCAAGCCCGGCAAGCCGCGTGGAATCAAACCAAACACCACTACCCAGCGATCAATCCCAGCAGCTTGATCTTTTTGGTTGATGCCAAAGGCGCAGATCAGTTTGCAGCCGATTGCCAGCACAACAAGGGTTAGGGCTAGGGCCCAAGCACCAGGTTGGAGCAACGTGCTTGCCTGAATCCGCATGCCCACGCTGATGAAATAAAGGGGCAAAAACACCTCAGAAAGAAGTGCCAGGTTGCTGCGCAGGTTTGCAGCTTCTTTCCCCCCGGCTGGCATCGGCGCTATGCGGTTAAGCAGCACTCCGCCCCAAAGGGCGCCGAGCAAACTGGTGAGCTGGCCAACTTCGCCAATCCAGCTGCAAGTAATTAACAGCAGCAGCACCCCCAACAAATCTGGTTGCCAGGGGCCATAGCGCTTCAGCCACCATTTACTTAGGGGCATACTTAATAACATCAACGCAATAGCAATCGCTGGTAATGGGCTTGTGTTACCAGGTGCTGCTCCCATGGCAACTGATGCGGTAAGCAAGGCGATAGCAGGTAAATCATCCAGCACGGAAACACCCACCAGTAATCGCCCCGATGCGGTGTGTAGAGCATTTGCTTGGCCTAGTGCCCGCAGGGTTACGCCAGTGCCGGTGGCACTAAGCACGGCCACGCAGAGAATTGTGCTGGCATTTGAAAGCCCAAATCCCTGTTGCAATGGCCACCAAGCCAGCAGTGGTGTGAGCGCAGAAAGCAGCACGGTGCGCAGCACTGCTGCAGGTCTTGAACCCAGCAGTCCGCCTTGCACTTCAAGCCCCACCATAAAAAAAAGTGTGAGCACTCCTAATTCAGTAAGCCCGGCTAACGGTGCAATGCGGCTATAGGGCAAAAAGCTATTACCAAGTAAAAAGCCCACCACAAGTTCCAGCACAATCGCCGGCAGCGCCAAACCTTTTAAGCGGTTAGCAGTAAGCCGAGCAAGTAGAGCTCCCACTAGGAGTAGCAACAAAGTGCTGAGTAATGAAGAACCCATCAGTGCACAGTTTTACTCACTTATTAGGCCAATAAAACTAAGCTCAAGGCCATCACGGCCATGCCTGCAATCAAACTCCAAATTGCATGTTGATGTTCGCCATATTCTTTGGCTGCAGGTAGCAATTCGTCAAATGAAATGTAAAGCATCACGCCAGCAACAGCGGCAAATACAAGGCCAAACACCAGTTGATTCGGAAATGAACGAAATAGGAAATATCCCACTAGCCCGCCGATTGGTTCCGCCAATCCAGATAAAAATGAATACCAGAAAGCCTTGCTGCGGCTGCCTGTAGCGAAATAGATAGGTGCAGATACTGCTAAACCTTCAGGTATGTTGTGAATAGCAATTGCCACTGCAATACTCACGCCAAGTTTTGGATTATTTAGTGCTCCAAGAAAAGTTGCAAGCCCTTCGGGGAAATTATGTATCGCAATTGCCACCGCTGAAAATAAACCCATGCGCCATAGGCGTTTACGGCCTAATGCGGTATGGCTATTTTCTTCTCTAGATTGCAGCTTAAAAATTACTGATGAATCATGGGCGGGCAAAAGATTATCAATTAAGGCGCAAAATGCAACCCCCGCAAAAAAAGCAATTACCGTAGCCCCGTAACCCAAGCTATTGCCAAGGATCGGTTGCAGTGCAAGCCTTGCTTTTGGCAGGATCTCAACAAGAGATACATATATCATCGCCCCCGCAGAAAACCCAAGCGATAAAGTTAAAAATGTATTGCTAGATCTACGAGTGCTAAGCCCAAGTAGGCTTCCGATACCTGTTGATAGCCCGGCAAAAAGTGTTAAAGAAAGGGCAAAGCCACTATTTTGAACTGTGTTTACAAGCATTTAATACTCATTTTCACAATTAGTGACTGCAAGTTAATTAATCAATCAAAACCAAGCAGATCAAATATTTCACGATCTTTCAGGGATTCGGCTTCCAATGGCTTTACATTGTCTAACATTCTTTGGGCAAGAGCTATGTATTCATTTTGCACCGCTTCCACCTCAGGGGTGGCTTCCATTTCAAAAATTGTGCATTTTTTGAGGCGGGAGCGGCGAATAGCATCAAGGTCTGGGAAATGGGCCATCGTGCGCATGCCTACTCTCTCGTTATATTTATCAATTTGATCGGTATCATTACTTCTGTTAACTACAACACCACCAAGGCGAACTTTATAATTTTTTGCTTTTGCTTGAATTGCTGCAATAATTCGATTCATCGCAAAGATTGAATCAAAATCATTTGCTGTAACAATTAAGCAATAGTTTGCATGCTGGAGAGGTGCAGCAAAACCACCGCAAACCACGTCGCCAAGCACATCAAAAATCACCACATCTGTGTCTTCTAGAAGATGATGTTCCTTTAGAAGTTTTACAGTTTGGCCTGTTACATAACCGCCGCAGCCAGTGCCAGCTGGCGGACCGCCGGATTCCACACACATCACTCCGTTATATCCTTCAAATACAAAATCTTCAGGTTTTAGTTCTTCTGTGTGAAAGTCAACAGTTTCTAAAATATCTATCACCGTGGGCACCATCTTTTTGGTGAGGGTGAAGGTGCTGTCGTGTTTTGGATCGCAGCCGATCTGTAATACACGCTTCCCTAATTTCGAAAATGCCGCCGATAGATTTGAAGAGGTGGTGGATTTACCGATTCCTCCTTTTCCATAAACAGCAATAACTAGGGCGCCCTCCTCAATTTTCATTGAGTCGTCTAGATGCACCTGCAGGCTGCCTTCTCCATCTTCTCGGCTGTTTTTGCTGCTGCTGGGGGGGGGTAATGGTGGCGGTCATTTGGGATTCAAGGGTTGGTGTATGAAAGTTGTGAGGCTGAAATTGGCTGGAGATGGGAAACCAGGAAGATAGTGTTACCGCGTGAAATGGGCCTTGGCTTCATATAGCACCTCATCTGTTATTTCACTTATCCCGCGCTCATGGGCAAAGGTTTCAGTGTTGCGTTTAACTTTACCCCTTACAAAAAAGGGAATCCGGCCTAACTCTGCGCTACCGCTACTGGTCCAGCTACACCCGCCAGAAACAGTTGCTGGAACAGCTGCTTCTTCTGCAACAAGTTTATCTGCGGGAGCTTTCTGGCCCTTATGGCTCATATGCCCTTCAACAAACTCAAAATCATGGCGGAACATGCCGATTAAGTGCTCCTCCAAGCCCATCATCAATGGATGCACCCAGCTATCAAAGATCACATTCGCACCTTCCCAGCCCATTTGCGGGGCATAGCGCGCGGGCACATCTTGCACATGTATGGGGGCTGAAATTACAGCGCATGGAATACCAAGCCTTTTGGCGCTATGGCGTTCCATTTGGGTGCCCAGCACAAGTTCTGGCGCAGCGGCAGCCATGGCTGCTTCCACTTCTAGGTAATCGTCGCTGATCAAAGCTTCAATTCCTAATTCTTGGGCGGCAGCTCGCACCGCCCGTGCCTGCTCACGGCAGTAGCTGCCAAGGCCCACCACTTGAAAACCAAGCTCTTTACTTGCTATCCGCGCAGCTGCAATCGCATGGGTTGCATCAGCAAAAATGAATACACGTTTGCCGGTGAGGTATGTGGAATCAACCGATTGGGAATACCAGGGCATTCTTGAGCGATCTGGAGGAGCTGGAATTTGATCAAGCTCTAAAACCGCTGCTAACTCCTCCCGGAATTGTTGAATTGCACCGATGCCAATTGGCACTGTTTTGATACTTACCATCCCTAATTGACGTTCCAACCAGCTGCAGCTGCTTTCAGCAATTTCTGGATACAAACAAATGTTTGCATCGGCTTCTGGAATTCGCTTTAGATCTGCAGGGCTTGCCCCAAGGGGTGCGGCCACATGCACATCAACGCCAAGTTCTGAGAGTAATTTCGTAACTTCAATTACGTCGTCGCGGCAACGAAATCCCAGCAGGCTTGGGCCCAGTAGGTTCACTCTCGGCTTACGTTGCTCGCTGCGCCAGCGGCTTGGCGATGGTTTTTCTGCACCTGGATTAAGGGCTTGATCTTTCAGCAAGGTGCGAAGCAGTTGGTAAAACGTTTCGGAAGCACCCCAATTTTCTTTTTTTGAATAAGCAGGTAATTCAAGATTCACAATTGGCAGATTGAAGCCCATGCCTTGGGCCAAGCTACCGGGCTGATCTTGAATTAATTCTGCTGTGCAGCTTTCACCAACCAATAAGGCTTGGGGTTGAAAGCGCTCCACTGCATCACTAATTGAACGCTTTACAAGCTCGGCTGTGTCGCCGCCTAGATCGCGAGCTTGAAATGTGGTGTATGTAACCGGTGGGCGCTTGTTTTGGCGCTCGATCATCGTGAACAACAAATCGGCGTAAGTGTCGCCTTGGGGGGCATGAAGCACGTAGTGCACCCCTTCCATCGAGGTGGCTATTCGCATTGCCCCCACGTGGGGGGGGCCTTCATAGGTCCAAAGGGTGAGTTCCATGGTTGCTGGAATTTGGTTACGAGTTTTTTGTTAATTGAAGGCGAGCATTGCGCGTCGTCTTAGGGGTCGTGCAAATAATTCAGCTAAGTCACCCGCTTGATCGCAACCGTGAATTGGGCTGAATACCAATTCAATAGACCATTTGGTAGCAAAACCTTCGGCTTCCAATGGATTTGCCAAACCCATACCGCAAACCACAAGATCTGGCTTAGCAGCCCTTACCCTATCTAGCTGTTTTTCAAGATGTTGCCCTTCACTTAATTGCAATCCGGCAGGCAGGAGATCGAGTTCGGGCTGTTGTAACGCTCGATCAAGGTATGGGGTACCCACTTCCACCAGTTCCATTCCGCATTCGCGGTGCAGAAATCTGCCAAGGGGTAATTCCATTTGGGAATCAGGCAACAAAAACAAGCGCTTGCCTTCTAATTCGCGGCGATGGGGCGCCACTGCCGCGCGACCCCGTTCCACCAGGGGATCCAGCACAGAAGCGGTGTGAGCTGGATCAATGCCAAAAGCTGTGGCGGCCGCTTCAAACCAGCGGCTACTACCCTCCACCCCTAGGGGGTATGGGCTGCTCAGAAGTTGAGCGCCACGGCTTTGAAGTGCCCTGGCGGTGGAACCAAGAAATGGTTGCGCCAGAAGCACTTTTGTGCCTTTTCCAAGGCTTGGCAACTCTGTTGATCTGCGGGGTGGAAAGCTGGCAACATTGCTGATGCCGAGCCGTTCAAACAGGGTGAGAAAGCGCTCCTCTACTCCATCTGCAAGGGTGCCCACCAGCAGTAATTGACTTTCATCATTGCGGGGTAAAAAAGGCACCAAGGCGGTAAGAGCATTGTCTTCACCTTGGGTAAATGTGGTTTCGATACCACTACCGCTGTAATTAACCACCCGCACTTGGCCTTGCAGGCGTGTGCTGAGCCGTTCCGCAGCTTTTGCTAAATCGAGTTTGATCACCTCGCTGGGGCATGAACCCACTAAGAACAAGGTGCGAATTTCAGGGCGGCGTACTAGCAGATCTGTAACTACACGATCAAGCTCTTCGTTGGCATCAGCTAATCCAGCAAGATCCCGTTCCCCAAGGATTGCTGTACCAAAGCGCGGTTCTGCAAAAATCATCACGCCTGCAGCACTTTGGATTAAGTGAGCACAGGTGCGGGAACCAACCACCAAAAAGAAGGCATCTGGCATGCGGCGATGCAGCCACACGATTGAGGTGAGTCCGCAAAACACCTCCCGCTGTCCGTTTTCTTTAATGATCTCCAATCGCAGCCCTAATCAACACCTATATAAATAGTGCTTTTTAAGGGGTAAGAGCCAAACCCCTTGTCTTTTTTAAAGGCGCCTACGAAAAGCATCGCCATAAGCAGGGCTTGTGCGATCGCCACTTTCACCACTGCGGCTCAATTTCCACACATTGCGGCTCACTCGACGCGCAATCAAGCCGCCCCGTTCCACCACGGGCGTACCTGGGCGAGCCCCTAATAAAACAGCTACTTCGGAGGTGCTTAGTGGTGCTCCTGTGCGCACAGCTAAATCGGTAAGTTCTAAACGCTGGCGCAGATTCTGCAGATCAGCTGCCTCACCATGGCTTTCATTCCAAATGGTGGTGAAGTTGGTGTCGTGTGCTGTGCCCATCCTTTGCATTAAGCCAAGCCCAATAAAGGCAAGAGCTTGTTCTGGCTTTACCCCTTGATCCATGGCGTGAGCGATCCAATCGGAGAAATTTGCTTGGGGTTCTTGATTGGAAATTGGTTGGGCTTCGGTGGAGTTGGTGGCTGTTTTGCTCGGCATCAGCAGCTCTTGCGTTATTGCCGGAAGGTACCCACTCCCCATAACTACGCAAGGGGTAGAGCGGTAGAGTCGCGCGAGTATTTATAAAAAAGCCCTGCCAAGTTTTGCTGACGATCTCTCTAATAGGCGTCGGCGTGCCGGGTTGAGGGATGGCAGCGCCTCTGTTTCGATTACAGGCACCCAGGTTGATGTGCCTGTAGGCCCTAGTTGCGTCACCGTTACAACAGATAGCG
>NZ_JAGQEK010000149.1 GCF_024346075.1 Synechococcus sp. Cruz CV12-2-Slac-r | reverse complement strand
TTTCCGTTGCCAGTTGGCGGTTTTGGCGGGCTTGAGCTGCAGATTTGCCACCATCGAACAAATTCCATTTCAAGTTCAAACCAATATCTTGGTTTAATAATTCAACAACATAACCCATATTTGCTGGGCCGGAAACATTACTTTGGCCAAAAGTTTTATCCCATCCAGAATTGCCAAATATACTCAGAACAGGCTGTATATTACCAAGGGCACTATTTGCATTTGAATTTGCAATCGATACATCAAGAATTAAATTGCTAAGTTCTTCTCGAAATGCATAGGCAGCAACAATGCTTTCCTGCAATGAGGGCTGCCATACTCCTAGCAATTTAGAAGGATCCGCAGCAGTTGGCGTTACATTTTGGGGCAGATCTAGCAGACGTGCTAGATCACGCCGGGCAATTGCTTGTTGCAACATGCCCTCTGTGAGTTTTTGTTGATCGCGGGCCAGCTGGGTTTCCGCCTCCATAACATCAAGTTTGGTGGCTACTCCAGCTTGGAGGCGAGCTCTCGCATCACGCAGGCTTACAGAAGAAGATTGAACTGCGGATTTACCAATACGCACCTGATCATCTGAATACTGAAGCAGGAAATATGCAGTAGCTGCTTGTAGCCTCAGATCTCTTAATGTGATCAAATATTGATTCTTTGCCTTCTCAAATTGATCGCGGGCTGCTGCAATTTGCGGCACCCTTTGGGGGTTTATTAAATCCCAGTTGAACTGCAAAAATGCTCCAGCTCCATAAATTTGCGTTTGCGATTTAAAAGTATTCGAATCATATGGATTATTTGGGGTAACAAACTCACTGCCATAATTCTGAGTTCTACTACCAAAACTGCGGGAAGGGAATCCATCAGTACTCAACTTCAAAGTGGGATACCAAGCGGATATTTGTGCCCTTAAATTTGATTTTGCTTGCTCTACCTGAGAAGCTATTTGTTTTAGCTGAGGGTTGTTTACCTCCACCAATTTCTCCACCTGATTTAGCCTTAAGGGGCGATAATCCATTATGCGAACTTGGCTAGGGGTTGTAGGTAACGCCAGCGGTGCGGGTGCTTGCAAGCCATCGAGTTCTGCTGGCAGGGATGTTGCCGCAGGGGTTATCACTTCAGGATTTGATTTAGGCCTAGGGCCCTTCACCTTGATGGCATCAGGTAATTGCTCAGGGCTTGGATCCAAAGAATCTGCAAAAGCGGCCCCAGGGCTTGCGGCCAAGACGATTGCAAGCATCAAGCTGCGCATGCGTCTGGCCACTGTTACCTTCCAAAATTATCTATGAGTGAAATTTACTGGCTTTTGCGCCCTTTAACGCAAGCAGGCAGCCACGACCTCAGCTGCCCCTGCCACTACACAAATGGGCAGCCCGAGCTTTTGCTCCACCTGCTCGAGGCTTAAATCATCGAGAAAAACCGCTTCCCCTTGGCGCAGCAGCACAGCTGGCAACAACAAAAGCTCACCGAGATCGAGATCAGCCAAGCCACTTACTAAATCTGATCCGGTTAGCAAACCTGTAACCACCTGATCGCAGCCCCAATAGGGGCTTGGTAGGGCATGTAGTTGCAGATTTAAACCGCGCACATTTTGCAAACGTTTCACCACTGGCAGCAAGGCCTCCCCCACCAAGCGGCCCACCACCCAGCTGATCTGGCGAGGGGTTTCCAAACTTTCAGGCAAATTCAAGGTGGCCTGATCTAGATCCTCAAGAAAGGCGCGAATGCTGCCTACGCCATTCTCCTGCTGGGGAAAATCGGCATAACTAGATCTCGCGGGTAAAGGCAAACCAGCTATCAAATACCACTCATCTGATAACCAGGCCCAGGGGCTGCCAAAACGCTTCTTAAAATTTGGATGAAGTGCTTCCACCGCCGAAATCGTTTTTAGAGCTGTCTCAAGATTTACCGGCAGCAAACCATCAGCATCGGGGCGAAAGCGAGTTAAACCCACTGGCACCACTGCTACAGATAACACCGCCGGCCAATCACCGCCGGCAAAACGTGCCAAATCATTCAGGCTGTTGATTAAGGCATCACCATCATTGATACCAGGGCAAACCACCACCTGGGCATGAATCTGCAAACGCCGTTCTTGAAACCAGGCCAACTGTTCCAAAAGCAGGCCCGCCCGCTCGTTTTGCAATAAACGACTACGCAGGGCTGGATTTGTGGCATGCACAGATACATAAAGAGGAGAAAGCCGTTGCGCTTCGATCCTTTGCCAGTCAGCGGGAGTGAGATTGGTGAGGGTTAGGTAAGAGCCGTATAAAAAACTAAGCCGGTAATCGTCGTCTTTTAGATACAAACTATGGCGCCTGCCAGGGGGTTGCTGATCGATAAAACAAAAAGGGCAGTGGTTGTTGCATTGCCGCAAACCATCAAATAAAGCCTCTGTAAAACCAAGCCCAAGCCCATCATCTGCATCCTTTTCAAGCTCTAAGCGATGGATTTCACCGCTGGGATCTTCCACCTCCAATAGCAACTCCTCCTCGCCGCAGAGCATTTGTAGATCGATTAGATCTCTCGGACGCATGCCATTTATTGCAATCAAGCGATCACCAGCTTGAAAACCAAGCTCCTCGCCAATCGAACCCGGTTCCACAGTGGCCACCACAGCCGGCTGGGGAGTTGCAGCCCCTGGATCACTATTTATTGGAATACCAGAACTGGGCTCCAGCCACACGGCCGTAAATGCGAGTTATCCCAGTGTGGGGTTTCCTGCCACTAAACCAAGTAATAAAGCTCCAAATAGCAAGCGATACACCACAAAAGGCCAGGTGCTGTTGGTTTTTAGAAATTCCAGCAGCCAGGCAATCGCCAACCAAGAAACCAATGCAGCTGAGCTAATTCCCAGAAGCAAAGGCAGTGGGCCGTAGGTGGCACCAGCTTTAAGGGCATCTTTGAGCTCCACCAAACCCGCCAGGGTGATGGCCGGAATACCCAACAAAAAAGAAAACCTTGCGGCATCAGCCCTTTCCCAACCGCTTAAAAGTGCTGCAGTGAGGGTGCTGCCGGAGCGGGAAACCCCTGGAATGATGGCAAGTGCTTGAGCTAGGCCTACAAACAAACCATCACCAGGGCGCACCTCTTCTAATTGCAGGCTGCGTTTGCCAATTTTTTCTGCCAAAGCCAGCAATAAAGCCATCACAATCGAAATCACACCGATTGAGGCAAGGCTGCGCAATGGCGAACTCTCATATCCAGGCCAAAACAACTTGATTGCTAAACCCGCAAATACGATCGGCAAGGTTCCCAGAGCAATCGCAACCCCCAAACGCGCATCTTGGTGGCCCCAATCGCCACCCCTTGAGGCCCTGGCAATGCCCCTAAATACCAAATTGAGATCGGCGCGGAAATAGGCAATCACCGCGATGATGCTGCCCAACTGAATCACAGCCGTTACCGCAACTCCAGGATCACCCCAACCAAGCAAAACAGGCACCACTTTTAAATGGGCAGTGCTGCTAATCGGCAAAAATTCGGTGAGGCCTTGCACCACCCCAAGCACCAAGGTGCGCCAGCAGGCCTCGAGAAGCGATAGGGATTGGCTGGGTTCCACTTTTTGAAAAAGAATTAGCAGCGGCACCTTACGGCTGCTGCAGCTTGAATGCTTTTGGCCTTAAGGTTACGAAAATTTGTAAACTGTTTGTTGGCGCGCTCTAGCTCAACGTTAGTAACCCAAGCGCTGCCTGTTGCTAGCGAAATTCTTTGGCTGCCAAAGCAGTTTCATATCCCAGTTCAAAAGCAGCCTTCTCTACCGCTGCTGGCGGCTT
>NZ_JAGQEK010000148.1 GCF_024346075.1 Synechococcus sp. Cruz CV12-2-Slac-r | reverse complement strand
TTTGGTGATGGGGCCGGGGCCGTTGCAATTGAGGCCTGCGGAGCAGATCAGGATGGTTTGCTTGGGTTTCGGATGGCTTCCGATGGCCGCAAAGCCGATTGCCTCAGCTTGCGTCAAGTGGCCAGCCGTCAAGAATTGATACCTGGCATCAGCAGCCAACTGGGGGGCTTTGAGCCAATCGCCATGAATGGCCAGGAGGTTTACAAATTTGCTGTGCGGGAGGTGCCCGCTGTGTTGCAGGAACTTCTAAAAAGCACCGATACCAAACCAGAAGCTTTGGATTGGCTGCTGCTGCACCAAGCAAATCAACGCATCTTGAATGCTGTTGCAGAACGGCTTGGCCTTCCAGAGGCAAAAGTTTTAAGCAACCTTGCCAATTACGGCAACACCTCTGCCGCCACGATCCCAGTGATGCTCCATGAGGCGGTGCAGGCCGGCCTGGTTAAACCGGGGCACCTTATTGCCAGCAGCGGCTTTGGCGCAGGGCTCAGCTGGGGGGCAGCGTTGTGGCGTTGGAGCGGGCCTACCCCCTAGTTGTGCCCTATGGGTAGCCTCAGCTGCCAGCAGCATCAAAAGGGGCCATGGGTATTTGTTGGGTGTTTCCAGGCCAGGGATCACAAAAGCTTGGAATGGCTGCAGGGTTATTGGATCACCCTTTGGGCCGGGATCGTTTTGAAATGGCATCGGATCTATTGGGCCGCAACCTTGGGCAGATCTGCAGCGGCAGCGATCAATCCAACCTAGATAACGCAAACGAATTAAATGATCTAAACAACACCCGCAATACTCAGCCGGCTTTATTTGTTCTTGAAACCCTGCTGATTGATCTTCTTTATAAACAGGGAAAAAAGGCGAATCTGCTCGCTGGCCACAGCTTGGGTGAATTGGTGGCCCTTTATGCGGGCGGAGTTTTTGAATTCGAAACCGGTTTGAAGTTAGTAATTCGCCGCAGTGAATTAATGGCTGCCGCAGGTGGTGGGGCGATGGCCGCAGTGATGGGTTTCAACCGCAAGGAATTAGAGGAAGCGGTGGCAACCACAGAAGGGGTAGTGATCGCCAACGACAACAGCGACGCCCAGGTGGTGCTCTCAGGCAGTAAAGAAGCGCTTGCCGCTGTACTAGCTGCTGTGAGCTGCAAACGGGCAGTACCCCTTGCTGTATCCGGGGCTTTCCACTCTCCTTTTATGGCCGCACCTGCAGCAGCTTTTAGTGCTGAACTCGATGCCGTGCCATTTCGTAACAGCGCAGTGCCGATTCTCAGCAATACAAACCCCAGCCCCTGTAGTGATGGCAACAGCTTGAAACAACGGCTGCAGCAACAGATGACCAGCGGGGTGCGTTGGCGTGAAACCATGCTGCAATTCGATGTTGCTGGCATCCATACGGTGGTGGAAGTGGGGCCTGGGGCGGTGCTCAGCGGCTTGCTCAAACGCAGCCTGCCAGCCCTGGTAACGGCGCAAATTAGTGGGCTGCAGGATCTGGGCCTTAATTGAAATGAATCAAGCGATCGCCAGTTTGAGCTTGAGGCCGCGGCCAAGCATCAGTTACAGGATGGTGCAGTGGTTGCTGGTGGCGCCAATATTTCGCTTGCTATTTCGCGGCCGTTGCTTTGGCATGGAACGGGTACCCCGCCAAGGGGGGTTGGTAGTGGTGGCAAACCATGGCTCCCATTTAGATCCACCTTTGCTGGGCCACACCTTGCCGCGGCCGGTGAGTTTTATGGCAAAGGCTGAATTATTTAAGGTGCCAATCTTGGGGGCGCTAATCCGCAGCCTTGGCGCCTATCCCGTAAGCCGTGGCGCAAGCGATCGCGAGGCAATTCGCACCGCCTTAGGGCGCTTAGAGAAGGGTTGGGCAACGGGAATATTTCTTGATGGCACCCGCCAGTTGAGTGGCCGGGTTGAGAATCCCCAGCTCGGGGCAGCTTTGCTTTCTGCCCGCAGTGGGGCGCCGCTGCTGCCGGTGGCGTTGGTTAATACCCATCGCGCATTTGGACCAAATCAAAGCTGGCCCCGCCTCGTAGCAATCCAAATAAGGGTGGGTTTGCCGATCCCGCCGCCTGCTTCCAAACGCCGAGCCGATCTAGAAGCCACCACAAAGGCCTGCCAAGAGGCGATTAACGCCTTGCTGGAATTGCCATTAATTGCTGGCGCAGATCCTTTCCACTAATTACCCAAACCAAAGCCCTCAAACCATCACTCCACACCTTGCTGCGACTTTCAAATTGACAATTTTTAGCGCAGGGCACCAGCACAGGGGTTAGGTAGATGCCACGGCTTCCAGCCACCACACGGCCCACCAACAAGGCCCTTTCCATGTGGTCGCTGCTGGTAACCAAAAGCACATGACGCACGCCCTTGCGATTCAATTCATCCACCAGGGTGGTGAAGTTGCTCAAGGTATCGCTGGCGCGGTAATCAAGCTGAACCCGGGCTGGATCTAGGCCATTGCGCTCAATTAGCCAGCGGGCATATTCAGCATTGCTGCCACTGCTAACAAGCAAGGGCAACTGGCTGCGATAGGCCAACTGGGCGCCCACTTCTTCTCGCTCTAAATCACCGCCCAAAACCAAAATCTGCTGGGGCGGTGGCAGCAAAGGCTCCAGCAGTGGTTTGAGTAAGCCGGGTCCAAAACTCCAGCCCCCCCAAAGCAGCCCGGCCCCAAGCAATAAGCGAAGCAGCTTCCTAGCCATTAGCCCCGCGGGGGATGTTTTGAACTGGAGAGGTGGGATAAATCGGTAAAACCAGCTCCCAAGGCCCGAGGTTGCCCTGCTCAAACAAGTTTTGGCCCAGCTGCAGTAGCAAACGTGAATCCTGCTCCGGCAACATTTCCGCCTCCCAAAAGGCTCCCTTCAAGCTGGCGCTGCCGCCTGGATGCAGGCTTGGCGCTTGAAATTCTTCAACTCCCTGAGCGCCAAGGCCGTAGTAACCAGCCACCACCCCACGTTGAGGCAGGGTTTGCCCAATCCAATGGGGACCAGCGGCAGCGAGTTCCTGCTGACGCCGTTCTGCAATTAAACGCAAGCTGCCCCAGCCATATAGGGGTTTTTGCAACTGCTGAGCCAAGGTGCGGGCAAGCACCACGGTGAGACGGGTGCCAGTAAAACTGCCGGGGCCGGTGGCCACCGCTAACCAGCTGAGCTCATTCCAGCGGCTCGCAGGGAGCAATTCAGCTACAGCTGTAAATAAGCCGTTGGCCATCTGGCGCGCCAAGGGGAAAGCCGCAGAACGCCACTCACCGTTGTTGATTAAGGCCACCCCAAGGGTGCTGCTGCAACTATGAAAAGCGAGGGCACAACTCATGGGGCTTAGCTAACTCGGCCTGGCCTGAAACTGTCGCAACTGCGCACATCCCACTCCACGCCCCAGCTGTTTTGCACCGCTTGAACGCTTAGATGAATCTGGGGATTCTCGGGAGTGAAATCCGGATTTTGATTTAGGTGAGGCACTCCGTGTTCAGTTTCCACCCTGTGATAAGCGGTGCAACTCGGCTGCCAGCTGCAAGCAACGCAGATGCACATGATTTAAAAAGTTCTACTTAAGTAGTAATTGCAAAATGGTGCCATGGATCCGCGTTCCTTGGCCACTCCCCCCAGCCGTATCAACCCAACCAGTGCTGCTTTGCTGCTGCGGCAGCTGCTACCACCGCAGCGCTGGCCCATTGCACTAAACAAATTGCCAATTGGTTGCGCCTTGGTGGGCGGAGCGGTGCGCGATGGGCTTTTAAATCGATTAGTTCCCCATCCAGACCTTGATCTTGTGGTGCCAGTAG
>NZ_JAGQEK010000147.1 GCF_024346075.1 Synechococcus sp. Cruz CV12-2-Slac-r | reverse complement strand
TTCAATTTGCAGGCAACCATGCTGATGCTGATTTCTTGGTTTAAGCGCTTTGCAATTAGTGAAACCAAGGGAGCTAGCCAGCTTTATTGCTGAGCAAGAACCCAGCACCGGCAGGTTTTTTGGCAGTAACGCAAGGCTTGGCGGATGGGCGTGATCAGGCAAACCCTGGCTTAAAAGCAAGAGATGAAGATTTTCAGGTACCGGCCAGTCGTGGGGTAAGCGCCCTTCAAAAAACCATGTGGCAGAGCCAAATTGCAACGGGCCAGTGAGCCATGGATCCAGCAATACCCTCACACCGCCGAGCTCTAGCAACCATCCATTCGCTCCGTAGTAAGTGAGATGCATATCAGCTTTAAAACTTCGCATCCCTTCTAGCTTGGGAAGATGGGCCAGCAACGTATTACCAGCGAATCTGTGCTCACCGACCGGCAATTACGCAGTTGGCTGCGCTGCCATCGCAAGGCATGGCTAGATCGCCATGGCAACCCCAGTGAAAAAATATGGAATCCCCATAGGGCGCTGCAGCTGGCTGATCGCGAGCTGCGCTTGCAGGTGTTATTGCAAAACAAAGGTTCGATCAGGCAGCTGTTGTTGCAGCAAGGCAATTTGAGGGGTAGGCCCACCCTGCTGCTGCAGCGGCCGCAAGCAAGCCAATTAGGCGCTTTTAGTTATCAACCGGTGCTACTGCAGCCAGGCCGCCACGGCACCCGCGAACACCGCCTCACCCTTGCCTTTTGGGGGCGCTTGGTGGCCAATTATCAAGGGGCCCCAGTTACTACGGGCTTGCTGCTCACGCCCCAAGGCTTGAAGGAACCTGTGAATCTCACAGGCCAGTTGCCGCGCCAACTGGATCAAGCCCTAACCCGCCTCCAAACAGATCTCCAGCAGCTGCAACCGCCGCCACTCACCCAAGACCGCAAAAAATGCACGCTTTGCTGCTGGCGCCGCAGTTGCAACCAGGTGGCAGAAGCAAACGGCGAATTGAGCCAGGTGAGTGGTATTGGCGGAAAACGGCAAGAGCTATTGCAGCAGCTTGGTATTCACAATCGTTCCGCCTTAGCTGCGATTGATCCCATGGTGCTGATGGCCCGGCTGGAAGCCAACGGCGAACAGCGGCCCGAATTAGCACTCGAATTAATTGCCCAGGCCCGGGTGCAGGAAAGCGGCAACGCTGAACGGCTTGCGCCAGCAGACGAGCTAAATGATTCACCACTGCCGGAACTAGCTGCAGCCCCTGGGGTTTTGGTTTACGACATCGAATCAGATCCCGATGCTCGCGATGATTTTTTGCACGGCTTCTTAATCCTGCGCCGCAACAGCTCTGGCCAATGGCCTGCAACGGCAAGAGCCAAATATCAGCCGTTGCTTGCCCTGCAAGAACATGGCGAGGCAAGGCTTTGGCAGCGCTTGCAAGCCCTGCTTGCTGCCTATCCCGGTTGGCCTGTGTTGCATTACGGCGAAACTGAAGCAATTGCCCTGCGGCGCCTAGCTGCGCGGCAAGGGGCTGTAGCTCCTGCAGGTTTGATCGACTTACACAAAAGAGTGCGGCAGCATTGGCGCTTGCCTGTGGATAGCTACGGCCTTAAAGCTGTGGCCAGCTGGCGGGGATTTCGCTGGAGCCAACCGGCAGCCGAGGGGGCCCGATGTGTGTTGTGGTGGCGCCAGTGGCGTGCACGCGGTAACCGCCACCAATTGCAACGGATTTTTCAATACAACCGCGACGACTGCCTCGCTACCTGGGCAGTTGCTCAATGGCTGCTGAATGATGCTGCCGCCGGCAACGAAAACTGAACTCCAGCAAGGTTTTCACATTCAAACCAATCACGCCTTAGCAGTGCTAACCCCCAAGTGCCTTGAGGGCCAACTTGGCAAGAAGTAATGCTGCCAGCCCTTTCCCCATTTGGCCCCAGCAAGGCCGCGCCAGCTTGGGGCAACAGCACACCAGGCGGTGCATAACAGCGCCGCAGCTGCTGCTTTACCCCTGCTCGCGAATGCAACTTTGCAAGGGTTTCTTGCCCTAAATAGCAACCTTTATCGAGGCTCACCCGCCCATCAAGGCCAAGTTCAAATGGATTGATGCCTGCATTTAGTTCACCTGGAGCAGCGGGGATGCCCTGGCGGTAACGCAACAACTCCTGAAGATCAGCGCCTAGGGGCTGCACCTGCTGAAGCGCTGCAGGTAGTGGCGCTTCGGCGCTGAGCAACCAATGGCGACCAGCTAAGCCCCAACCGGCTCCATTTTCTGCCCCTTGCTCTTCTACCAAGCCATGCCATAGCAATGTTTCCAGCGCCTGCAATTGCACCTGATCAGCAGGAAAAATCACCCGATCCAAGGCGCGATACACCTCTGCTCCAGCCCCTGCGGTTACGAGTAATTCAGCGCCTGCCTCGCTTGCTGTTAACTCAGCAAGGGCCGCTAACCAGGCGGTGGCATTCACAAAACAGGTGGCTCGTTGTTCTCCAGGCGCTAAATCCAAAAGGGCTTGGCTGGTTTGGCCATGAAGTAAGCGCAAACTGCCCTTGCCATGGATTGCGATTCGGCTCACCTCAAAGCAAAACCGCCAAGGCAATGGGGGTAGGGCCCAGGGATCAAAACTAGAGGCGATTGCAGGGTTCATCAGCTCAATTGTTGGTGGATAGTTGCCACCTCACTGAGGCGATAAAGCGAATGCAACTCCAAACCCTCAGCCCTGAGTGCCGCCTCACCACCCTCTTCGCGATCAACAATCGCCACCACTCTCTGCACCAGATAGCCCGCTGCTCGCAGTTGCTGCACCGCCTTGAGAGCGGAGCCAGCACTGGTAACAACATCTTCCAAAAGGGTGATCAACGAACCCGCAACGGGTAGCGGGCCTTCAAGCCAAGCTCCAGTGCCATGGCCTTTTGCTTCTTTACGCACAATCAAGGCATCAAGATTGCGGCCAGCCAGCGCTGCCCCATGGGCCACCCAGCTCACCATTGGGTCGGCGCCGAGGGTGAGCCCTGCCACCGCCACCGCCTCAGGTTCCACCAGCTCAAGCAGCCTTGGTGCCAGCAGCAGAGCACCTTTGCCGCTGAGGGTGACCGGTTTGCAATTCACGTAATGCTCACTGCTCTTACCAGAAGCCAAAGTGAACTGGCCGCGCCTGTAGGCATGCAACGCCAACATTTGCAATAAGGGATCAAGGCTCAAAATTGCTCACTGGCGAAATAGCTAGATCGTTTTTAACCTGGCGCAGACCGTTACGCCTAAAAGAGCATGAAGTTCAGATTGCCTGGCGCTATTTCGATACTTTTTGGTGCTGGTTTATTGAGTTGTGTTTCTGCGCTCGCTGGGCCTGTAGTTTGCACCACCAGTTTTGAAGCCCCCAGTGCTGCAAACACTGAAATCAAATCAACAGCAGTGGAAGTAACCCGTTGTGGGCTGGTGCAAACCACTAACGATTTAATTGAGCAACGCTTTTTTTCTTACAGCTCCCCCTACGCCCGTGGCATTGATATCACTCACCAAATCACCGATATTCTGGGGATCAGCATGGGCGGTGGCGATGGCACCAAAGTGATGGGTTTTGGCTTCCCCGACCAAACCATCGTGTGGGATGGCTCCGCGGTAGAAAACACCACAAAAGCCTTAATGCAAGAGCAAAGCAACCCAATTCCACTGCGGGTACGCGATCTTCCAAGCAGCATGGGAAAATAGAATCTGGGAGACTAGAAACGCGGGGGTCTAGCAATCTGGTGAATGCAGCGAACTCATAATTCGCCTTAGCCGAGTTCGATCCTCGGGACCCCCATC
>NZ_JAGQEK010000146.1 GCF_024346075.1 Synechococcus sp. Cruz CV12-2-Slac-r | reverse complement strand
GGGGGCACAGGCAAAAGTTTGCCGCTGGAATGGCTAAGCGGCTTAAAATTAAGTTGCCCCTGGTGGCTCGCGGGAGGAATGGGTTCAAATAACGCAGCAAGTGCGATAGAGGAGCTTGTTGCGCTTGCATTAGAGCCATATGGCATAGATGCTTCTAGCTCAGTTGAAGATTCTCCCGGAATAAAAAATATTAATGAAGTAAGAAATTTGCTAACAATAATTTCAACTATTTAATGATCAGCCCAAAACTGATCCCTGTTGCTTAACTAATTCAAAGAATTCAGATTTTAGGCTTGGATCGTGGCGGAAATCACCACGAACTATTGAGTTAACCATACTTGTTTGGGGTTCTTTTACACCGCGCCACTTCATGCAATAGTGCTGAGCTTTCACAAGAATTGCTAAGCCTTGAGGCTTGCAGAGGCGTTCGATTTCATCTGCCAAGATCATTACCGCCTCTTCTTGAATATGGGGCCTTGAAAATACCCAATCAACAACACGTGCAAATTTACTTAGGCCGATTACCCTTTCCCCAGGCTTAATACCTATCCAGCAATTACCAAGTATTGGCACCAAGTGATGGGAACATGCAGAACGAACGGTGATCGGGCCTACAGTATAAATTTCATCGAGATGCTTCACATTTGGGAAGCAGGCAATTTTTGGCTGTTGATGATAACGACCTTTAAATACTTCATGCAAATACATCTTTGCAACCCGCTCTGCTGTTTCCTGCGTGTTGTGGTCGTTATCGATATCTATTACTAAGCTACGAAGTAGGTCTCTCATTCGATCAGCAACCTCCTTTTGAAGTAGGTCTAATTCGCCTTCTTGAAGATGATCAGCAACATTATCATTGGCCAAATAAGGCACTTCTGCAGCATCCAGGCGAGCCCTAATGATTTCACTAATGGTGCGGGGCATCGCAGTTCTATCTAAAGAAGGGCTTGTGATCCCAGAGGATGAGCCGTTATTAACAATTGGGCTTAGGTCGTTTAAAGCAGTCATGAAACTCAAAAAGCGCCAGTGGCGGGCATGAGGGTTAAATCTTCCAGCAGAAGCTGGGGGGGGGTTTGAGCTATTTGCAGCAGGGTTTCTGCTACTAGCTCGGAGGAGAGCATTGCTCCGCGATCAAAATTCGCTTGAACAGTGGGGCTATCCCAAAGTGGTGTATTTACAGATCCGAGCGTAAGCGTGGAAACGCGAATACCGTGGGCTCCCTCCTCTTCAGCTAAGCAGCGGCTAAAGGCTGCCAAGGCTGCTTTTGAAGCGGAGTAGGCGCCCCAACCAGCAAACGTTTTATTAGCAGCGTGGCTACTTATATTAACGATCAAACCTCCACCTTGTGATCTTAGAGCGGGCAGCAAGCCATTGCAGATCTGAAAAACACTGGTGAGATTCAGCTGAAACAACCATTGCCACTGCTCCAAGCTGGTGGCTGCCAAAGGGGAGGTGAGGCCTGCGCCGGCGTTGTTGATCACAACTGAAGGCACCCCAGCTGCGTCGATCAACTGCTGCAATCCTGAAGAAACTTGAGTTGGGTCTGCAAGGTTTACACCGGCTGTAGAAACGTCCACTGAAGCCAAGCGGCACTCTGTGGCAACAGCTTCCAGTTCCGCTGAGGGGCGGGCAAGCAGTTCTAGATTCCAGCCAGCTCTGGCAAATCGCTTTGCCGTGGCGGCTCCAATGCCCCTAGAGGCCCCTGTAATTAAAGCAATTTTTTGCAAAAGATCTTTAGCAAGTTTGAAGCTTGAGCTACATCACGAAACCTAAATGATTATTAAACCTATGCAGGCGACTATGTGGCTTCCAATACTTCACCAATCGAACGATACTTTGTGTAGCGCCGCTCGAGCAATTGCTCAGGTTCAAACTCAAGTAACCCGTTTAATTCCTCCACTAAAGCTAATCTCAGGGTTTCAGCCGCCTGAAGAGGCGCCCAATGATTCCCTCCTGATGGTTCAGGCAAAATGCGATCCACTATTCCAAGTTTAACTAAATCGCTGGCAGTAATTTTCAATGCATCCGCTGCGGTAGAGGCTTTTGCAGCATCGCGCCAAAGAATTGATGCGCATGCTTCAGGGCTGGCCACGGTGTAAACAGAATGTTCAAACATCAAAAGGCGATCCGCCACTCCGATACCAAGTGCGCCACCAGAACCACCTTCACCGATCACAGTGGCAATTAAAGGCACCCGCAAACCAAACATCTCACGCAAATTCACAGCGATTGCTTCTCCTTGGCCGAGCTCTTCAGCCTTCAAACCGGCATAGGCACCTGGGGTGTCTATGAAACAAATAATCGGCAGATTAAAACGATCCGCATGGCGCATCAGCCTTAAAGCTTTGCGATAACCACCAGGGGATGCCATCCCGAAATTACGGGCAACATTCTCTTTCGTATCACGACCTTTCTGATGACCAAGAAACAGCACTGCCCGTTCACCAAGCTGGCCTAGCCCCCCCACTAGAGCTTGGTCGTCTGAGCCACAGCGATCTCCATGCAGCTCAATCCACTTTTCGCTTATTACCTGGATGTAGTCGAGGCAGCTTGGCCGGTGCGGGTGGCGGGCTACTTGAATTTTTTGAGAGGGGGTAAGGGAACCAAATATGTCTTGACGGCGGCGGGCCGCCAAATTTTCCAATTGCAGTAATTGCTGGCTTACATCTACTTCTGAATCACGGGCTAATTGCCGAATTTGATCAATTTGTTCCTCCAAGTCAACTAGAGGTTTTTCAAAATCCAACAAAAAGCGACGTGCTGCCATTAGTTCAAGCGGCAATTGCCACAGGGGCTGGCAAACTAGCCTCTAAGCCTAAAGCGGAAAAGCCGTGGCGAATTGAAGCAGCGCCAATCTGCTCCATCGCTTCAAGGGTGATGTTGTTACGGCCCCAACTGAAATTAGTGTGCCAATCTTCAAATTCCAACAACATTGCTTCTGCAAAACAAGCAAACAATTGGCGGCGTGGATTTGCCATTTCAGCAATTTCCATCACCTGCCAGCCAATATCTCTAGCAAATTCAACAATGCCTCCTTTAAGTATATTTATATTGGGTGATGCAATTTTGCTATCTAGATTCTTTGGATAACCGCCATCGATCATTAAGCAAGGATTTCGCAAGCTCTCTGAATCAATTTGCAAAGTTTGAGGCAAAGAAGCCACCCAAACAACCACATCTGCTGCAGGTAAAGCCTCTTCGAGGGAGAGCACCCTGCCACCGCCAAGCTCGTTGCGCAGATCGTTCAAACGTTGCTGCTGGCGGGCTACCAACAGCAATTCCCCCACACCAGTGCGGCGAGTGAGCCAACGGCAAACCGCACTGCCAATATCGCCTGTGGCACCAACTACAGCTACTTTTGCCTTGGCAAGATCTATGCCCAATGCCGGAGCGTTTTGCTCCACTTGGCGGCAGATCACCCAGGCTGTGTGAGTATTACCTGTAGTAAAACGCTCCCACTGAAGAAGTGTTGAACGAATTTGTTGAAATTTAGCGAGGTTAAAATTCTCAAAAATAATCGAGGTGAACCCGCCGAGTGCAGTAATATTTATTCCACGTTTTTGGGCCAACTCCATTGCATTTTGCACCTTACGGGTTGCCGTTTTAAAGCGACCTAGCATTTCAGGTACAAAGCATGAATCAATATAGGTGCCCTGAATTGTCTTACCTGTATTACTAGTAACCTCAAAATTTTCTAGCAACTGAGGAGGAGCGCTACACCAAATGTCTAGCTCTCCATCAGCAAGATCGTCAAAGCCCAAATCTCGGGCCTTGAGACGAGCCTCTAAAAAACTGGAGGAGTGACCGATCA
>NZ_JAGQEK010000145.1 GCF_024346075.1 Synechococcus sp. Cruz CV12-2-Slac-r | reverse complement strand
CGCTTGCGACGGGCTTGGCCGTGCTGACCTGGTGGATAAGCCCGCTTAGCAGACTTACGGGTGAGACCGGGAAGGTCCCCCAAGCGCCGCGTCACCCTTAATCGAGCACCGCGGTAACGAGACATAAATGAAAAAACCGTCAGGATGGAGTTTGAAAAGTAATCGCCTCACATCGGTGTGTAAGGAAACAACAGATCGATCCAAAATCTTACCCCCAAGCGGGTTGCCTCGATTTGCCCCGATTAGTTGGTTGCTGTTGGCATTAATCAGGTTTTATCAGATCTTGATCTCTCCCCTGCTCGGTCCGCCCCGTTGCCGTTTTATCCCCAGTTGCAGCGGCTATGCCCGCGAAGCGATTGAACGCCATGGTGCCTGGCGTGGTTGCTGGCTAAGTTTGAAGCGTTTATTGCGCTGCCATCCCTTCTCTGAGGGTGGTTTTGATCCAGTGCCGGAATGAAACTTACCTTGCTTACCCGTAAAAATTGTTGTTTATGTAGTGGCTTGGAAGAACGTTTGCGTCAGCTGCAAAATCCTCCTGAACTGGAGCTGCTTGATGTGGATTCCAGCCCCGAATTACAAGCAAAATACGGCTATGAAGTGCCGCTCGTTTACCTAGATGGTTGCCTCTTGCCTAGGGTTCCGCCCCGCTTGCAGGGGGAGCGCTTAGCCGCGTGGCTGCAAAAACAACAAAACAGCTGAGAATTAACGTAATACAAACCATTAGGCCGAATTCCATGGCTGCCCCTACCCCTGAGGCTGTACCAATGGGACGGTTGCATCAACTATTACGTGACGCCGGGCTCAGTGTTCCGAGCGGGTTGCCGGACCCTTTAATTACAGATGTGACCTGTGATTCAAGGCGAGTTGCAGCGGGAACCCTATTTGTTGGGTTACCGGGTGAAAAGGTGGATGGCGGTACTTTTTGGCGTGCTGCCCTGCAAGGAGGCGCCACTGCAGCGGTGATAGGCCCTGGCGCTGCAGAGCAGGATCCCCTGTCGCCAGGTGAACCTGTTTTGGTGGTGGCTGATCCTGTGGCCCAGGTGGCCGGTCGTATTGCTTCTGCTTTCTGGGGGGAGCCGAGTAACCAGCTGGCATTGATTGGCGTAACTGGCACCAACGGCAAAACCACCACCAGTTTTCTGATTGAACATCTAGCAAGCCAGGCCGGTTTAACTACAGCCTTATTTGGCACCCTTGCAAATCGCTGGCCCGGTTGCAACATCAAAGCAACCCACACCACACCGTTTGCTGATCAGCTGCAAGCTCAATTAGCAGCAGCGCTCACAGCCGGAACAAAGTTGGCTGCCATGGAAGTGAGTTCCCATGCATTGCATCAACATCGGGTGGCGGGTTGCAGATTTAGCGGAGCAATTTTTACAAATCTCAGCCAGGATCACCTCGATTACCACCCAAGCCTTGAAGCTTATTTTGAAGCTAAGGCTTGTTTGTTTGAGCCAGCTTATTTAAAAGGGCTTGCAGTAATTAATAGCGACGACCCCTACGGAAGACGCTTGGCCGCTCGTTTAACCAGCCGCTGTTGGCGCAGTTCTCTTGACGATTCAAGCGCCGAAATGTTTATGGATGGGCTGCATTTTAGTGCTAACGGCGTAGAAGGAATGCTGCATACACCGCAAGGTAAGGCAATATTTAATTCACCACTTGTTGGCCGCTTTAATCTAATGAATCTGCTCCAGGCGTTGGGGCTTCTGTTGCAGCAAGGTGTTGAACTAGATCAACTATTGCAGGGGTTGCAAAGCTTCAAAGGCGTACCTGGCCGCATGGAACGGGTGCCCAATAAACCCGGCCAACCCTCGGTATTGGTGGACTATGCCCATACTCCTGATGGCTTAGAAAATGCCCTTACTGCCTGCCGTCCTTTTGTGCAAGGCCGCTTGATTTGTTTGTTTGGCTGTGGTGGTGATCGCGATCGCGGTAAACGACCTTTGATGGGAGAAGTTGCTGCGCGATTAGCAGATCAAGTGCTGCTTACTTCAGATAATCCCCGCACAGAAGATCCCCAACAAATTTTTAATGATGTATTACAAGGTATTCCAGCCGGCAGTAACTTACAGCTAGAGCCAGATCGCCATCTAGCAATTGCGCAAGCAATTAGGCTTGGAACAAGCGGTGATTTGGTGTTGATTGCTGGTAAAGGGCATGAAGATTACCAGATTTTGGGTAATCAAAAAATTCACTTTAGTGATCAAGAAGAAGCGCGCCGTTGTTTAGAAGGTATTTAAGAAGCTAATTCCAATTCTCCGGCATCATTTTCATCTACTAATGCATCAGCAACATATTCAATTAACCGAAGCAGTGCTTGGTTGTTGCCACTGCGAATTTCTATAAACATCTCTTCAATGTGGGAGGTGGGTAAGCCTGTTTCCACCAAAATCCTCACCACCCGAAAATTTGCATCTAATCGCTCAGGGTTCAGAGCGGCAACTACGGTTTCCTCCGCTAGGGCAAAAGCATTAAACAAAAGTATTTCAGGATCATCACTGGGCTCTACCACCGAGAGCGGATGCAAAAAGCTGGCCTTTGCCTCGTGCAGCATGGGATTTCCCCCAAGTGGCGCAACCTTACCCCCTCAACCGCCTTTGCAAATGTTTGCTAGGTGCTGAATTAACAGATCAATTTCAGTTTCTGTGCTGGTTATGTGGGTACAAGCCCGCAGGCAAACGGGATTATCAAGGCTCCGCAATTGAAATCCGCTGTTCGCTAGGGAATCAACCAACTGATTTGGATCTTGATTAGCCACTTGAAAACTTATTAGACCGCTCGAGGGCGGCCCTTCCTGCAGTAGTGGCTCAACGCCAGGGATTTGCTGCAGGCCATGCCATAGCCGACTACTGAGCTCGCAGATACGCTCTTGGCGCTGGCTGGCATTGCCGCAATCCTGCAGCAGTTGCAGTGATTGGCGTAGCCCTGCCCCCAGCGGAATGCAACTGGTGGCAACTTCAAATTTCCTTGCATCTTTATGCCAATTGCTGCTGGCTTCAGTTTCATTACTAAGGCTGCGCCACCCGATCAAGGTGGGGCTTGCTTCTGAAAGAACTCGCTCTGAAAGCACCACCGCCCCTAATCCTTCAGGGCCGCAGCACCATTTATGGCCAGTGAATGCATAAATATCTGCCTGATTAGCGGCATCATCTAGATCAAGGCTGCCCACTGATTGGGCGCCATCTACCAATAGCCAAGGTTTTTTTTGATGCCGTTGCAGTGCTTGCGCTACTGCTGCAATCGGCATGGTGATTCCTGTATTCCAGAGCAAATGAGAAAGCACCACAAGGCGGGTGCGTTCTTGTAAGCCGTTTTCAAGTGCTTTAAGTAGCTGGCTGTTGCTACGCACTTTCTGCACATCAAAGCAGTCGATTACCAAGCCTTGGCGCCGCGCCAGTTCTTTGCAGGCGGCAACTATGCCCGGATGTTCGGCGCTGCTGATTAAAAGCCGATCACCAGTCTCAAATGGCAGCCCCCAAAGGGGCAAAACGCAGCCGCTACTAACGTTTTCGGTAAGAGCTAAGCGATGTGGCGCTACCCCACATAAAAGGCTAAGGGCCTTGCGTAAGGCTGAAAGCTCGAGGTTTAGCCAAGGCCACACATCACGGCCGAAAGGGCCAAGCTGCTGCAGCTTTTGCCAGCAACTCACCATCGCCTCAAGGGAGGTATTGGGGAGAGGGCCCTGGCCGCCGTAATTGAAATAATGCTTACCTGCTAGAGCAGGCATTTGCTGCCGCAAATTGAGGCTCAAGGCTTTAGAGCACCTGACCTACAGCCACTGCAGCAACAGCGGAAAAAACAGTGATGCCAAGAGCTGTAAGTGGCGATTGACCCTGGGCT
>NZ_JAGQEK010000144.1 GCF_024346075.1 Synechococcus sp. Cruz CV12-2-Slac-r | reverse complement strand
ATACTCGAGGCGCAGCTGGGCGACGTCGTGATGGCCTGGCGGGGTGCTGTCCATGCAGTTACGAGCACGAATCGCGTCTGGAGGGGGCCCCTTCCAAACGGGCCCCCTCCAGACGGCTGCCCTCCTTGTTGCAATCCCGCAGAGCACACATCCTTAAGTAGGCCTGCTGGAAGCGGCAGCTATCGAGCTGGGACCGGTGGAGACGTGTACGGCCGGAACGGGCCTCCTTGAAGCAGCTGGCGCGCAGATCGCAGTTGGATAGGTCTAGATCCACGCCGTCAAGATCCCGCAACCGCAAGCAGGGAAATTGGCTCTGGCCATTTAGAGGATGGAGTCGAGCTGGTGGCGTCGGGTGGCCAGCAGCAGCTTCTCGGCTTGGCCAAGAAGCTTGAACATTGATTTGTCGATTACCTCTTAAAACACCAGATAGCTCTCGGGCTGGCAATGCACCACTCCGGCGATGGCGAGCAGTTTGAGGTGCTTCAAAGCCAGGGTATGACTGAGCCCTGTGTACTACACAACTGCCGATGTACTGAAAATATCGCCCCGCAGGGCCTCGAGCGCTGCCTGCTTGGCTCAGAAAACACATTGAAGTATTAAGGCAGGGCTTCCATGCAATCGATCGGCGATGGAAGTGACAGGAGGATAGTCATTACAAGCTTAACCCACTTTGTAGCTAGCGCATCTCAGCAAAATCTTTCCACGGCAACTACCGTATATCACGATGATGTTATATTGTTATCTAAGCAGTGACTTTTTGTTTTGACCGCTTCCCTCGCGCCAACTTGTCCCGAGCCGCCCGCCACCTCACCCCAGGCGGTATGCATGATGCCTTGGTCCCAATGGGAGATCCTGTTGGAGCGCCAGCATGGCAGCCTCGAGGCTGTAAGCAGTAATCAAATTGCTCAGTTAATCCCCCAAATAATTCAAATAAAAAAGATGTCAACTTTCTTGGTGCTGGTGGATTTCGAGTTGCGGGATCAGCTGTTGAAAGTGGTTCGGGCCATCAAATCCAACGAGAAGGAGCCCGCTGGCCCTGAACGGCTACTGAAGTTTCTCGGCCTTATGGTCCACTTTGCAGGCTTGCTGTTGCCCCAGCTCAGTAAGCCGATGGTGCCATCCTCTAGGGCAATCGCGTGAGGGCAGCCACTCCCACCCCCGCCCTTAGGCAGGGGGTGAAGGTAGTGCCTGGACGCTTGCCATTCAGTGCCGTAACGGTTTCGTTCATGGTAGTGATCCATGCTCTGGTGTTAGTGGCTCTGTTGCCACGCTTCTGGAGCCCAACAGCACTGCTAGTCCTATTGGTGCTGTACTGGATCACCGCCTGTGTGGGGGTGACCCTGGGTTACCACCGCCTTTTGGCGCACAGAGCTTTTCAGGTGCCTAGGTGGTTGGAGGTGGTTATCACTACCTGTGGTGCCCTCAGCTGCCAACACGGTCCGATCGATTGGGTGGGCTTGCATCGCCATCACCACCTGCACTCTGACGATCCCGCAGACCACCACAACAGTCATCTCGGCTTCTGGTGGAGCCACTTCGCCTGGATGTTGCACACTGTGCCAGCCAAGCAGTACGTGCGCCAACTCACCCCCGACCTGCAACAGAGTCCCTACCACCGCTGGTTAAATCGCTACTTTCTGCTGCTGCAGTTGCCCCTAGCGGCCGCTCTCTATGGACTGGGTCGAGTGACCGGAGCTGGTGGATGGGCCCTTGTGCTCTGGGGCATCCCCCTCCGCCTGGTGTTTGTCTATCACGCAACTTGGCTGGTCAATTCAGCTACCCATCGGTGGGGCTACGTAAGCCATGCGAGCGGTGATAGCTCTCGCAATAACTGGTGGGTGGCCCTGCTTACCTTTGGTGAGGGCTGGCATAACAACCATCACGCCTACCCCAGTAGTGCACGCATGGGCTTTCGCTGGTGGGAGCTTGATCTCACCTGGTGGCACATCCTAATGCTGAGCCGTCTTGGTCTGGCTCGTCGAATTCGCCTGGCTGCTCCCCTCCACTCTGCATCACTATGACTACCACAATGTCTACGACTACTAATGTTTCAATTGTATGTATCACTTCCCCGGCCTAGGGCATGCCATTGGCCAAATTGGCTTTGGTTAGTGCCCTGAGGGCGCCCTTTGGATTTTCAAAGCAACAGCTGCCTTAGGCGACTGCGGCCAATTGATGGATCTGGCGGCTTGTTAGCAGCAATAAGGCCAAACGGCAGTAGACATTCTCTGGGCCCATAGCAACCTAGCCATGTACTTTCGCCTACTGGCTCCTTATCTGGTGGCCCAGACCCGCCGGGGGATTGTGGGCAGCAGCAGCTATGCCAAATCCCTACGGGAGGCGGTGCGCCAGGCCGCCGCCGACCCCAGCCGCCAGCCGGTGCTGCTGATGGGCGAACCGGGGCTGGAGAAAGACAACCTGGCCGCCCTGATCCATTTCGGCTCCGCCGAACGGCGGCTACCGCTGATTCGGCTGGATGCGGCCCTGTTGCGGGCCGATGGCGCCGAACTGTTTACCCCGGGCAGCGGTGAGCAAAGCTCCCTGCTCGATTGCCTTGAGGGCGGCAGCCTGCTGATCGACAACGTGGACCTGGCCGACCCCGCCCTGCAGGAACGCCTGCTAGGCCTGGCGGACAGCCACCCCGGCCGGCTGCTCTTTACCAGCGAAACGGTCCTGCCCAGCTTTGACCGCCGCTGCCGCCTGATCCGTGTGCCGCCGCTGCGGGTGCGCCGCCAAGACCTGGGGGAATGGCTGCGCTACGGCATCCGCCAACAAAGCCGTGGGCTTGGCTGGAAGCAACCGCCCAGCGTGGCCCCCGGGGTGGTGGAACGGCTGCAGCAATACGACTTCCCCAACAACCTGCGCGAACTGGAGGCGCTGATCTATCGGGCCCTGCAGCAGGCCCGCCGGATCCAGGGCAATGAACTGCCCCAGCAACTGCCGGAAGACGTGTTTTGGACCGCTAACCGCCAAACCCGACTGCGTTTTGACCTCTGGCGCTGGAAACCTGAGCTGCGCAACTTGCTGCGCTCGCCCCTGCTCTGGAACGGCCTGATGTTTGGCCTGGTGAGTTGGCTGTTTGTGCTGGTAAACCTCTGGCTCTGGCTTGGTCCCCAGGACCGGGCCCACAACGGCGCCCTCAACATCTTCTGGGCCTGGTGGTGGCCGCTGATCCTGCTGGGTTTCCCCCTGGTGGGGCGGCTTTGGTGTTCCTTCTGCCCGTTCATGGTGTGGGGGGAGATCGTGCAGCGGCTGGCGGCCCGCCTGGGCTGGCAGCCCCCCAGCTGGCCCCGGGGTAACGGCGACAGCTGGGCCTCGCCGCTAATGGCAGCGGGCTTTGCGGCGATCCTTGTCTGGGAGGAGCTGGCCCACCTGGAAAACACCGCCTGGCTCAGCAGTTGCCTGCTGTTGCTGATCACCGCCGGGGCGGTGCTGGGCTCGTTGCGCTTTGAAAAACGCTTCTGGTGCCGTTACCTCTGCCCCGTGGGCGGCATGAATGGCCTATTCGCCAAGCTCTCAATCCTGGAATTACGGGCCCAGGCCGGCACCTGCAGCGGTAGCTGCAGCAGCTACGCCTGTTTCAAGGGGGGCCCCGCCGAAGGAGAGGGCCTAGCCAGCGCCGGCTGCCCCCTGGGCACCCACCCGGCCCACCTCAGCGACAACCGCAACTGTGTGCTCTGTTTCACCTGCGCCCAGGCCTGTCCCCATCGCTCCGTGCAGCTGAGCCTGCGCCCCCCCGCCGCCGACCTGCAACGGGAGATGACCGTGCCCGAAGGCGAACCGGCGCTGCTGCTGGTGCTAGCGGGGGGCGTGTGCCTGCACCACTGGCAACCGGCCCTGGAGACCCTGC
>NZ_JAGQEK010000143.1 GCF_024346075.1 Synechococcus sp. Cruz CV12-2-Slac-r | reverse complement strand
TGTCCATTTTGCCAAGCCTTTGCTGCTCGCGCTGAACTTGTGGGCGGGATTCCTTCTTTAACTATCTGCGATGGCAGGGCTGATCACAAGCTTCGGGCTCAGCTTCTAGCTCAAGGTTTTGATTTTGGTCGCGGGGCTGCACTCATAACTCCAGAAAAGATATGGCATGGATCCGATGCTGTTGCTGAGATTTCTAAACTTATGAAACCAAGCGACCCTTTGCTGTTTTTGCTTAAAGCTGTGTTTATGGAACCAGCTAGAGCTAGGCGTTTTTATCCCATTTTGTTGCTGGCCCGGCGAATTGCTCTTGGTTTTCGCGGCCTACCAGTTTTCCCGCCAACCCACGGTGAAGCCGTTTAAGCGGCAAAATGTAATAGTTCGTTACAAATTCAAATGACTCTTGGAGAGGTTTTCTTGGAATCACTCAGCACAGGGGTGATCACAGAGAGTGAAATAAGCTGGGTTGCTTCGCAGCAATACAGGTTCAGCAGGGCAGAAGAGGCAACAGCATTAAAACTTGGGCGAATGCTTGATTCCGGGTCAATTAACTTGGGTTGTCGCCGATTTACCTAATTAACTAAGTAGTTTTCTAGGAATTTGAGCGGAGTGGCCATTGTTTCTGAAAATCCCAATATTCCCTTGTCTTTAAACTCATAAATCAGTTCATTGTTTTGATTTAACAGATAAGTTCCTCCTCTTTGAGTTAGGTACTTATCTGTTTTCACATATCTAGACCATGCACCCAATACTTCAACCATATTTCTCAATCGAACAGTTGCAAGCTCAAATGGCCTTTGAAATCCATTGCCACCGGCTAATTCAAACATTTTTGAATCTAGTCTTTGTGGCGCTGATCGATCGCCGCTGTATCCCCTTAAAACCTCTTTAAGAGTGCCGGGTGATCCGATCCCTGCGCACATCAATAAAAGACCAAGCCAAGGCCCACCGGCAATTTTCAAACCTGGATACAACCCCAGCTCTTGATGGATTATCGGTTCTGAATCTGCAAATAGGTATTGCTTTGGAAATCCTGTGTAGCTACAAAAACGGTCTGCGCTTTCTTTAGAGCCGATCCCAATGGCAATTAGCTCAATATTTGATTTTTGCAGTTTCGGCAGCTCTACAACTAGCGCCTGCGCGTATTCAATACTGTCGAAATCCCCCAACTGGGAAAGCAATACAACCAGCTTTAGCTTGCTAACGCCGATTGAAGGCAGCTCAAGTGCAATTTTTTCTAGGCGATCGAGTAGCGCTTTTGGAGCCTTCATCTTTTCAACTTATCCAATCTGGATAAGGCCCACAAGCACCGTTACATTCCGTTACAGTTGGCGAAACAAAAGTTTGTAGACCGATGGACTTTTCACCAACAGCCGCTCTAGCAGTGCTTTTAATAGGAGCCTGGATCGTGAGTGCACTTGCTCAGCCCGATATGCCTAGCGATTAAATTTCATTTATTCATTCATTTCTCAAATTTTTTATCCTCACATTTATCCTCTTCCATGACTTCCCCTCTTTTACTTGAATCAGCAGGTGGTTTTTTAGCCTCTTGCACTGCACTTTATTTTCTTGCCTCGAAAAATTCTCTAAGTTTAAATTTTGTAGCTTTGATAGGTTGGTTACTTCCTCGTATTAAAGCTTATTTCTTAAAACAGAATCTTTTTGCCTCTGCAGGTTTATTGCTATTGAGGCTAGCAATTGGCGTGATGATGATCCATCACGGACAAGAAAAACTTGCTGATCCCCAGCAATTTGCGAATACTTATGTTGCATCACTTCACCTGCCTTTCCCACTCTTTTTTGCTTACGCAGCTGGCATTTCTGAATTGATTGGTAGTTGGCTCCTTATTTTTGGTGTTTTCGCACCACTAGGAGCTCTTGCGATCACTGGCACAATGGCGGTTGCTGCCTATCAGCACATTTTAACTGGCGGTTTCAATATTTACGTTTTGGAACTAGTAGCTCTTTATTTAGGTGGAAGTATTTCACTTCTATTAACAGGCCCTGGTTTGTTTTCAATTGATGCTTTAGTGGTAAGAAATATCAGTACTCCTTTGCCAACGGCTGATGATTCTGAACAGCTAGCACTTGAGCCCGTTATGGTGAAAGTAGATAATAACTAGTATAAACACTCACGTATTTTTAAAAATGAAGGGAATGTAAAAATTCTCTTCATTTTTTTTGTATTGAGTTAATTTAGTTTTATCCCATTTTTTTAAGCACAGCAGTGACAAGTTCTGGTAAATGCCCTTTTAGTCCTTCGAGTTTAGCTGCAACAGCTGGTGCGGGCACTTCCAGTTCAGATTGGTGGCCGGAACTTGTAAATCTAAATATTCTTCATCAAAACAACCCGAAAGCAAACCCTTTATCCGAAGGGTTTAGCTATGCAGAATCATTTGCCCAACTCAACTACCAAGCGCTTAAGGCCGATCTCGCTGCCTTAATGACTGATTCGCAGGATTGGTGGCCAGCTGATTGGGGTCATTACGGCGGTTTATTTATTCGTATGGCTTGGCACAGCGCTGGCACCTATCGAATTGGTGACGGTCGCGGTGGTGCAAGCACTGGTAATCAGCGTTTTTCTCCCTTAAATAGTTGGCCAGATAACGACAACCTTGATAAAGCTCGCCGTTTGCTTTGGCCAATAAAGCAAAAATATGGCAATAAAATTTCTTGGGCAGATTTAATCATCCTTACCGGTAATGTTGCACTTGAATCCATGGGTTTCAAAACTTTCGGCTTTGCTGGAGGTCGTGTTGATATCTGGGAACCGGAATTAGATATCAATTGGGGTAATGAAACTGTTTGGCTTGGTGATGAGCGCTACAGCGGTAATCGAGAATTGGATGCTCCCCTTGCAGCAGTGCAAATGGGGCTTATTTATGTAAACCCTGAGGGTCCAAACGGTAATCCCAACCCTGGGGCATCTGGTATCGATGTGCGCGAAACCTTTGCCCGCATGGCTATGGATGATGCTGAAACCGTTGCACTAGTTGCAGGCGGCCACACTTTTGGCAAATGTCATGGTGCTGGCAGTAAGGAATTAATCGGACCAGCTCCAGAAGGCGCGCCCCTTGAGGAAATGGGGTTGGGATGGAAAAACCAGTTAGGCAGTGGCAAAGGGGCAGATACAAATACAAGTGGTATTGAAGGTGCCTGGAAACCGAATCCCACCCGCTGGGATATGGGTTATTTCGATATGTTGTTTGGTTATGAATGGGAACTAGTTAAAAGCCCTGCTGACGCTTGGCAGTGGCGAGCAAAAAATGTAAAAGAAGAACATCTAATTCCAGATGCCCATACACCTGGATTGAAGCATGCACCAATAATGACAACCGCTGATCTCTCTTTGCGCTTTGCTCCTTTTTATGAGCCAATATCTCGCCACTATCACCAAAATCCTGATGCATTTGCTGACGCATTCGCGCGGGCATGGTTCAAGCTCACCCACAGAGATTTAGGTCCGCGATCTAATTACCTTGGCCCTGAAGCGCCAGCTGAAATTTTAATTTGGCAGGATCCAATCCCTCCAGCGGATCTGCCTTTACTTAATTCCGCTGCAATTGATGAAATAAAGCAATTAATACGCAATTCTGGTTTTACGATATCTGAACTTGTAGAAACTGCATGGGCATCAGCTTCTACTTTTCGCGGTTCTGATAAACGCGGAGGCGCAAATGGAGCACGGCTACGCCTTGAGCCGCAATGCAATTGGGCTGTTAATCAACCCCAAAAACTTGAAGCTGTTTTGGGTCGTTTATCTGAGCTCCAATCAGCTTTTAATTCCAACCGCAGCAGTGGCGGTTTGCTATCGCTAGCAGACCTAATTGTGTTAGCTGGTGGTGTTGGGGTGGAGCTGGCGGCAGCTGCTGCTGGTTTTCAATTAACAGTGCC
>NZ_JAGQEK010000142.1 GCF_024346075.1 Synechococcus sp. Cruz CV12-2-Slac-r | reverse complement strand
AAATAACGCTTCTGGTAGCTCTGCTTCCATGCTCACCACATCAAAATTGTTTGTTCCCACGTTTGCATCTCTAACGCTCTTCAAATTCCTAGTTCGCTCGATTGCAACCATGAAGCCACAGTTCCGGTGGTTTCGTCAAAACGGAAGCATCGCCTTCATATTAGCTGTCTCATCGCTGAGATCAATTGCAATCACTGAATGCTTGCCGTTCTAAGCACTTGAGGCAAGTTGGCGTGAGCGACTGGCAGCATTAGTCAAGGGCAGCTGGTATGCATAACTACATTTCACAGGATTTTGAGATTGCCGGCTCGTTGCCAGAGATTTTTAAAAGCAAATGCTATTTCCCTGTGGAAAAGCTGGTTAAAGCTGTGGAGAACACTTGAGAGCTGGGGATAACCTTGAATGATAAGTAAAACTTATTCAATAAAGTCTTGTGGGTCTTGTCCCAATAGCTAGACGGTTGTAAACCACCTCGAGCGCCCAGATCTTTCTGATTTAAAGCAACACCCTGTTTCCGCTCAGATCACTGCTTTGGCATGCATCCATAGCAATCTGGCTTTGTAAGCCCTCAAGTAACCCAGGCACCATTGGTTTCGCTTCTCTAATTGCCTCCGCCCACCAGCCGATGAGCCGAGCCACGGGAGCGATGCGGCCGTCTTCCCAGGTGCGGTTGTATCTAAAGGCTGGATTATTGGGAATAGCTGCCATCGTTTCTCCTTTGCGGCATCCCTGCAAACCAAAGCCATGCACATAGTCGGCTTGGTTGCTGCTACCTAAAACCAATGTTCCTTCTGAGCCATAAAACTCAAGCCAGCATCCCCTTCCCTGCCGGGCCACTGAAGAAAGAGCTAATTGGGCAGACAAAAATTGCTTTGAAGCGCTCCAATGGGGCTGCAGTTGCATTTGGATGAGGGCTGTATCAGCTGCATCCACCGCTGCAAAACCATTGCCGTTTGGCATTGGGCGCTCCTTGATCGCCACAGATAACTGGGCTTGCAGCGCCACGATCGGCCCCACTAGCCACTCCATCATGTCGAAGGCGTGGCTGCCAAGAGCACCTAAAACCCCCCCCCCTAACTCCTGTTGGGCATACCAATTCCATGGTCGCTTTGGATCGCTGCGGCTCTCCATCAGCCAATCGAAACGCACTAGCCACGGTTCCCCAAGCCAACCAGCCCTAAGCAGTTCCGCTAGTTGCTGAAATGCGGGCACTGCTCGATATTCAAAATTAATGGCACAACAACATCCCTGGGCAAGGGCTAGTTGCTCTAATTGCAACGCTTCAGTGGAATTGAGCGCAATTGGTTTTTCCAGCAGCACGTGCTTACCGGCAAGAAGTGTCTGTTTTGCTAGCTGGAAACGAGCTCCTGGGGGAGTTGCAATGATTAAGGCCTCTACCTCGGGATTGGCCAATAGCTCCTTGAAATTTGAGCTACCCCAAAGCCCTGTTCTGCTGCAAGATTGCTGCAACTTCTCATTTTGCGGATGCCAAAGGGCCACTGGTGTTGTGGCAGGGCAGGCAGACAAAGCCGGAAGGTGCACTTTTTCACCAAAACCCAAGCCGGCGATTGCAACACCTAATTGAGAAGCTTTCAAGCCTTGCTTGCCTCCCTTAATCCCTGGCTACTCGCCTCTGCGCAAGACTGCTCAAGCACCTCAGCGATTAAATCTTCCGATCCCACGAGTTGCCAATCAGCCCTCGGTTTCGGTAATCCATTTACTTGCAGATCTTTATAAAGCTTTTCATCGCAATCCAAAGCCATCACGTAAAGAGAACCGGTTGCTGTTTTTCCTGATTCATCGGGAGTGGCGCTAAATCTACTTAAAACTGTTAATTCGCCTTTGCGGTTAAGCCTCAAGCTGCCTTTGTCCCACCATTGACGACCAGCACTGGTGGGTACTACCTCCTGCCAATCAACCGGGCCAGCAAACACCGGCAACGGCTGAATTAAGCTCAGCAAAAACAGCATTGCAGCAGTAAACAGAAGCCCCTTTAGAAACTTCACGCAACTTGACCATGTAATTCCAGCAGGCTTGCCATAGTGCTACGCAGCTTGGTGCGGGGAACAATTGCATCAACAAATCCGTGGTCTTGGATGTATTCAGCTGTTTGAAAATCGTCGGGTAGTTTTTCTCTTAAGGTTTGCTCGATTACACGGCGGCCGGCAAAGCCAATAAGTGCTTTCGGTTCTGCAAGGATTAAATCTCCCAACATTGCAAAACTTGCCGTTACGCCTCCGGTGGTGGGATGAGTGAGCAGTGGAATGTAAAGAAGTTCCTGGCTGCGGTGGCGCTCTAATGCGCCAGACACTTTTGCCATTTGCATCAAACTAAGCATTCCTTCCTGCATCCGGGCGCCGCCGCTGGCGCATACAACTAAAACAGGCAAACGTTTGGCAGTGGCTGTTTCGATTAAACGGGTTAGTTTTTCACCCACCACCGAACCCATACTTCCCCCCATAAAGCGGAAATCCATAACCGCCACTGCGAGGGAAAATCCCTCAAGCCTGCCGATTCCGCAAACCACGGCATCGCGCATGCCTGTGCTTTGTTGACTATCGCGAATCCGATCGGCGTAAGCCCTTCGATCTTTAAAAGTGAGTGGATCGGTTGGGCTCAGGCCCGCATCGCTTTCAACAAAACTGTCTGGATCCATCAATAATCTGAGCCTTTCTTCACTGTCAATCCTGTGGTGATGACCGCAGGCAGAACAAACACTTGCGTTCGCTAGCAAATCTTTGCGGTAAACCACCTCTGCACATTCAGGGCATTTGCTCCATAAGCCATCACCTTCGTCATTTTCAGGCGCTGCCCGCACTAGAGGGGCAGTTTTACGGCGATCCGCAAACCAGTCGAGCAGCGACACAATGGACTTGCTAACACTTATCTATTAAAGGATCCTGAAGGGGGGGCTGATAACAAATCCCCAAAAGCTGTCGCAGGCAAGCCAACTCAGAAATCCACCAACTGCCAGGAAAGGGCCAAAAGGAAAGGGCTCTCGAGCTGAAAGTTTGCCGCTAAGGCGCCCGATCACTCCAAACATTGCCCCAAGCAGCACAGCGAGGGCAACCGCAACCCCTAAACCCTTGAGGCCAAGCCAGGCGCCAAGCAGCGCCGCCAACTTCGCATCCCCTAGCCCTAAAGCCGGCACCCCCATGATTCTCTCGGCGCCAGCGCTAACGCTTTCAAAAGCCAGCAAGCCCACCACCGCAGCAAGGCAGTGATACAAAAGCATTTCAGCGCCGGCACCCTGCAATGCACCGAGGCCAACACTGCATAACAAACCAGTTATTACCCCCCACTTGCAAAGGGATTCAGGCAGTTGCATCGTTTTTAAATCGATCAAGGCAAGCGGCAGCAACCAGCTCACAAAAATTGCACCAGCCAAAAGATTTAGTAATTGATCAGGGGCTCCCATTCGGCCCACCCCAGGTAGTGCTAGCAGCACCCACAACCCAGCGTTTAATAATTCAACCGCTGGATAAATGGGGCTAATAGAGCTAAAGCAAAACGCGCACTTCCCCTTTAACAAGCACCAACTCAAAACCGGAATGTTTTGATGCCAGGCCAGGCTTTTGCCACATTTTGGGCAATGGCTGCCCGGCCAAACGCATGATTCTCCCCTAGGGATGCGCCACACAACTACGTTTATAAAACTACCAACACACAAGCCAAATAAGGCTGCCGTAAGCGCTAATTGTGATGTCATCGCCGCGAGCGATTTTTTTGCTGCGGCTTAAGCCGTAACAAATCCAGTGGCAAAAATTGCTCCTGGGGTAGTAGAACAGGCGCTTCAAAAATTAAGCGAGCTGATCTACCGCCGGCAACAATCACAACCCCTAGAGGGTCGGGGCTGCCGCAGCGTTCCAAATAATGCAAATACAAGCGCCGGGCAATATGAAGCATTCTCCCTAATTGTTCAGGGGGACAGCGCCACATCGCGGCATCGAATTGCCCCGAA
>NZ_JAGQEK010000141.1 GCF_024346075.1 Synechococcus sp. Cruz CV12-2-Slac-r | reverse complement strand
TTCATTGCTGAAATTTAAGTGAATAGAATTAGTCTAGCCGTACTGTTTCAACGTGTTTCAATCCGCCCGCTTTTTATCTACTGAGCAAGCTTGCCAAATGTTTAAGCTCAGCCGCTCAACCTTATGGCGTTTGCGTAAGGCTGGAGTTGCAAAGGTAATCACACATTTTTTTTACTCTGGGCGCTCAATTGTTTGGGATGCTGAAACCTTGGAACATCTGCTGCGGTGTAGGTAGCGGCCCCCTGGTTCTTGCGGCTAGTTCGCAGTAGGCGGAGTCGGGAGAGTCGGCACTATCCGATATGGGGCAACTTTTTGGGGGGTCATAACGACCATGACTTCTTTTAGTTGCTTTTCTAACTCGGCTCTATCGCCTAAGCCGTCACCTTCCAATAGGTGGTGCCATTCCCTGTAGCTGCTTTGGAAAAAAGCTTCGAACGGGTTTAAGTCTTGCATTGCTAGGTGGTGGTGCGGATGGTGTTTCCCAGGCTTTAGCCAGCTTTAGCCAGCTTGCCCTTAGCCGTTTGGTGGCTGGTGGGGCAGTTGGTGGCGTTATCGGTGGTGGTAGTGCCTGCGGCCCCAACTCCCACACTTTTTTTCCATATATGTTTTCTATATGGGCAAAAAGTGTGGGGCTTAGTTCGGCTTGCCACTTGCCCACCAATGCCGCCAGCTGCACCCCTTCAGGTGGCAGCAATGGTTTTGCGGTGTAGGTGAGCTGTGTTTCCCGCTCACCATTGCGAATTAGGTCTTGCCGTCCTGCTTTGCCTAACTCCCAGCCAATTGCTTTAAGTAATGCGCGAGCGGTGCCGCTTGCTTTTTTTGCTGGGTTTATACCAAGTGCAGCAGTTAGCCCAAACCGGCAGCTTGTGGCATTTGCGTGCAGCTCTGTTAACTGCGGGTCATTAGCTGCAATCGTCTCACCTGCTTTTAGGCGTTGTATTAGCTGCGGGATTTTTAATGCTTTTAATGCTGCAAGCTTTTGACCAATTGTTACCCGTGGCCGGTCGGGTTCAAATGGCATGCCCTTTGAATCAAGTGCAGCAATTGCTGCGCTGTCAGCGGCCGGGATTAATTGCTGCGCTTCTGGGTTATCTAGTAGCCAGCCCAGCCTTAAACGATGCAGCAGCCCGTCCCTGTCGGCTTCTAATAGCTCGTGGCTGGCAGTTGCTGGGTTGGCCCATCTAGTTAGCAATTGATAGCGCTGCAAGGCGTTTTTTTCTTCTGAGCTAAGCCGTTGCTTTTTGCTTAATGCGTTGGCTTCTAAATCAGTTAATGGCGGCGCTTTTAATAGTTGAGCATCTGCAAGCGTGCTTTCTGCTGCTGCTATTAGTTTGAGTTCGGTTGCAGTAATGCCATCATCTGGGCAATTGTCAGATTTTAGTTCATTAACTGCCCAGCCTTCAGTTTGCAGCAGTCCAACAATTGAAGCGCCATAAGCAAAGCGCTGGCGGTTGCGATAGGCGCCAAGTTCACCCCATGCTGTAAGCCAAGCGCCATCAGCATCACCAGCCGCCAGCTGACCAAATAAAGGATCAGCGATTGCTTTTAGGTCGCGTATTAACTGGCGCCCATTAGTGGCACCGCTGCCAACACGTAAACCAGCACCAGGGGCACGCTGTGGCGCGTAAAGGTAAGCCGGTACATCAGGGCAGCGAACACGGGCGAGGGCTTGCGCTACGTGTTCCGGTGCTATTAGCCCGCCAGCGTAAGCAATAACCGCAGCCGGTTTCCAGCTGTTAAAGCTGATGCCACTTGATATAGCTGGCGAGCAGTAAATGGCATCGTATTTGGTGGCTTCTGCGTCTGGATTATTAGCAAGCAGAGCGGCAGCTTCTGGCGTGCTGCTATCTACTACCAACACACGGGCACCGGGCACCATGCGGCGATGCAAGCGTGCAAGTGTTTGCCCTGAGTTAGTGCTGCTTGCCTGCTGCGCTGACGTCCAACAAAGGAAAGGCTGGCCTGCATCTATTAGTTTTGCCCATTTTGTTTTGAAGGCGGCAGATGCAGCTTTTGCTGTATTGAAACCAGTAGCGGCATGTAGTGGGCGCCCTTGCATTGGTTGGTGTTGGCTATCTATTACAAGGGCACGTTTGCCGGTAAGTGTTTCAAGCAACTCAACTGCCCAATTTGACAATTGAGCATCTAGAGCGATTACTTGCTGCATTCGCGGCAGTTGTTCTGCTGCAGTGCGCAATACTTCGGCCCTGCGTTTTGCCAATGCGGTGCCGGTGCTTAACAGCAGGTGCTCAACTGCTTGCACCCATTCATCAAGAACAAAAACCCCGCCGCTGTAGCTAGTGCCGCTGATGCGCAAGGCGGTATTTGGCGCCCAGCTATCCCAGCAACCAGCTACACCCTGCTGCCGTTCATCGCTACCAGGTGCTGGGCACCACGGCACGCCGATGGCTTCTGCTGCTGCTTGCCCTAGTGCTTTTCTGTGGCTTGGCATTAATACCGGCACGCCAGCCGCTGCAAGTGGTGCAATACGTGCCGCGGTTGCTTGAGTTTTGCCGCATCCCATAGGCGCTTTAACGACAACCAGGGGCGCTTTTTCTGGTGTTGGTAATGGGCAGGCATTACCTAACCACTGCCCAGCTGCTGCGGTTAAATCAGCAGCCCTAAGCCGTGGTAATACCGGCGCCGGGTTTGTATTAGCTAAAGCTTTTTCAAGTGCTGCAACACCTTGAGCGGCTAGCAGGTCATCAAGGCCGGTTTTATCGGTGTTAGGCAGTAAAGGCAGGCGGCAAATATCTGCTGTTGCATCAACTGATCGCAAAGCAACAGCTAAGGCACCAGCAGCAGCGCTAACTTTTGCGGCGGTTGATCGCTTGGCATCAGCATCAAAAACAACTAGCCAGCGGCGCCCTTTGCAGCTCAACTGATGCAATTCAGCAATTAGCTGGCTGCTGCCATCAGCTGCAACACGGCGGCCCATCTGCACCCCGGGCAGGGCCACCGCAGCCCAGCCAGCGCCAACGGCAGCCAGCGCTTTTTTCCAGCCTTCAGTAATGACAATCTTTAGTTCTGGTGTTTTGATTGCCCATTGCCAAAAACCAGCGGCAACGGTTGAGGCATCAGGTAAAGGTAGGTTTTGACGTTGGCAGATGTTTTGCCAATACTTGATAGGCACTTGCGGCAGCAATAAACCACCACCGGCTGGGTGTGCTGGCGGCGCTTCGTATTTGATGCGCTGCTCTTCAACGGCATACCAAACGCCTGAGCTGTCTTGCTTATATTTTGCCCGTGGTTGGTTTGGTTTCCATTGGTCAAAAGTTGTGCAGTTAGGTAGGGCGGCACTTAATGACCGCCAGCCGCCAGCTTCTAGGTGTTGGTAACGCTTGCCAAGGTTTATTAATTTTGCGGCTAGGTATGCGGGCTGGCTTTGCTGGTGTCCATTGTTTGCAATGCTGCCGGTTTGGATCTTTAGTCGGGCATGGGCCACCAGCTCGGCCCGTTCGTCTTCCCAGTGCCGCGCAGTGCCGGCGCCCCAGCTAGCGCAATTAATAGCGGCTAGATCTAAAGGAATTGCAGAGGCTAAAAACTCCGCCTGATGCGGCGGCAGTAATTGCAGGACTAGCCCAGATGGGTTGCTGTAGCTAGATTGTGGTTGGCCCTTAACCTGCAAAGGTTGATTAGGGCTGCATAGGGTGATAGGTTGCATCTGTGGATTGGTCTACCAATCTTTTTTGTTGAATCCGGTCTTCTGTGTTGAAAGGTTGAAGCCGGGTGTTTTTGAGAAAGGGCTTTCAGCTGGTAACTGGAAGCCCTTTTTTGCTGCCTATTAGTTAGGCGGCTTCTTTGCTTTGCATTGCGATTCCTCGCCGTACAAGTTCGCTAAGAGATAAACCTTTTGATTTAGCAATTTGGTGGTAATTTTGCCTTTCGGGCTCAGTTGTTGCTACTGACAAAAAGGTTTGTTTCCGCCTTGGCTTAGCCATCCCTTTCGCTTGATATAGAACGCCCCGAATGTATCTAGCTTTAGGGGTTTGGCAAGGGCTTGGATTCAAAAAGCGCTACATCTAGTGCAGTTGCTTGCGCCTGT
>NZ_JAGQEK010000140.1 GCF_024346075.1 Synechococcus sp. Cruz CV12-2-Slac-r | reverse complement strand
TCACATTGCACCGCCACCACCTGCATGCCTGCCATCACTGCACTGGCCGGGTTAGTGCCGTGGGCGCTGGTGGGGATTAAACACACCTTGCGGTGGCTTTCCCCCCTGCTGTTGTGCCAGGCGCGAATTACAAGCAAACCTGCAAATTCGCCTTGGGAGCCGGCATTTGGTTGCAGGGAAACCGCAGCAAAACCAGTGAGGGCAGCTAACCAGCCTTCCAAATCATTAATTAAACGCTTGTAACCCTGGCGTTGCGGCGCTGGCACAAAGGGATGCAACCCACTAAATGCAGGCCAGCTCACCGGCAGCAACTCTGCCGCGCCGTTTAATTTCATCGTGCAGCTGCCGAGCGGAATCATCCCGTGCACAAGGGAAAAATCCTTGGCCACCAGCCTTTGGATGTAGCGCAGCAATTCGGTTTCACTGCGATAGCGCTGAAAAACCTCCTGTTGCAACCAAGGGCGAAGCCGGGGGCCAATTTCCCCCACCCCCTCAGGCCTTGCAGCTGCAGCAGCTAGTAGATCGCTGATAGCGGGTGGCTGTTGGCCTAATCCAACGCCGAAGAGGGCCAGCAAGCGCTGCAGTTCAGCAGTATTACTGCAAGCATCAAGGCTGATGCCAATTCCATCTGGCAATTGCAAAAAATTGAACCCCGCCGCTTCTGCTTGGGCGATCCAACTGCTCGGATTTTCTAGCCGCAATTGCAACGTATCGAAGCTGGGGGTGGCACTTAATTCCAGCCCCATCTGGCTTAAGCCCAAAGCCAAAGCAGCTGTTAAGCGTTGCACCTGCAAAGCCTGGGCTTTTAAGCCCTTCGGGCCGTGGTAAACCGCGTAGAAACCAGCCAACACCGCAAGTAACACCTGAGCTGTGCAGATGTTGCTGGTGGCTTTATCACGGCGAATGTGTTGTTCACGGGTTTGCAACGCAAGCCGCAGGGCTTCATTACCTTCATCGTCTTTTGAAATTCCAACCAACCTGCCAGGAATCTGCCTTTTATAAATTTCGCTGCAGGCAAAAAATGCAGCATGGGGGCCGCCAAAGCCAAGGGGCACTCCAAATCTTTGGGCGCTGCCCACTGCGATTTCAACCCCCAAGCTGGCCACCGGTGCCATCAACACCTGCGCTAGTGGATCCACCACAGCGATAACTACTGCTCCCGCCGCTTTTGCCTTAGCGATTACCGCCTCAGGATTAAGGCAGCGGCCACTGGCTCCAGGCAACTGCAAAAGCAGGCCAAAACTGCGCTGATCAAACTGCATTGCCAGCGGATCTTCAAGCACCAACTCAATGCCAAGCGGTTCAGCGCGGGTTTGCAACACCGCCAGGGTTTGGGGAAATAAATCCGCCTGCACATGAAAGCGTTGGGCCTCAGGGCGGCGGCATACCCCACGGGCAAGAGCCATCGCTTCTGCTGCTGCCGTGGCCTCATCTAATAAAGAAGCATTGGCAATCTCTAAACCCGTTAGCTCGCTGATCAGGGTTTGAAAATTGAGCAGCGCTTCAAGGCGGCCCTGGGCGATTTCCGCTTGATAAGGGGTGTATGCCGTGTACCAGGCGGGATTTTCAAATACATGGCGCTGCAGCAACGCAGGAATTGGGCAGCTGTAGTAACCGAGGCCGATCAGGCTGCGCAATTGTTGGTTTTGGCTAGCAATTTGCTCCAAATCCGCCAATGCTTGGCCTTCAGAGCAACCCGTTGGCAATCCCTCGCACGCTTCATTGGCGGGTAGCAAGATCGCTGCAGGCACGCATTCCTGCAATAAATCCTCCAGGGTTTCACAGCTGAGCCGCTCGAGCATCAAGGCCTGTTCAGCTGGCGATGGCCCGAGGTGGCGCTCAACAAAAGCATCAGCCGCCTCTAAATCAAAATTCACTTGCCCTGCACCTTGGCGCTGTAGGCAGCGGCATCAAGCAACGCCGCCGCTTGGCTCGGATCAGTGGCTTCTATTTCCAGCAGCCAGCCAGCACCGTAGGGATCGTTTTGCAGCAGTTCCGGTTGATCAATTACCGCTTGATTGCAGGCCAGCACCCTCCCGGAAAGGGGGGCATACATCTCCTCCACCGCTTTCACCGATTCCACCGTGCCAAAACTCTTACCAAGTTCAAGCGCGGCACCGGGGCTTGGCAACTCAACAAACACAATGTCGCCCAATTGCTGCACGGCAAAAGCACTGATGCCAACTCGAATAGGGGCCGCATTAAGTGCCGCGTATTCATGGCTGTCTGCATAGAGCAGTTCAGCAGGAAAAGAAAGGGCCATCGCCTGCGTGAGGATGGAAAGTGTTTTTAGTTTGAAGCAAGGGCCCACCAGCCCGTGAGTGCCGCAGCTAAAGCAAGGGCCCCGTGGCTGCGGTGGGTGCCCCCTTGGCTGAAGAGCACGTAAGGCTCCCTAAGGGGCGCATCAGCGGAAAATTCACTGGTGCTGCCATCGATAAAGGTGCCTCCTGCCATCACGAGATCACTGCTGTAACCAGGCATTGCTGCTGGCACCGGGTTTAGATAGCTCTCCACCGGAGAGCAACTTTGAAAAGCCCGGCACACCTCCTGCAGGGCCCTTGGATCACCAAACTTCACCGCTTGAATCACATCACTGCGGGCTGCTCCAGGCAGGGGTTGCACCTCTAAATTTTGGTTAAGAAAAACTTGGGCAATTAAATCAGCATTGATCAGGGCTTCTGCCACCATTTGCGGTGCCAAAAATAAGCCTTGAAATAAAAGACGATGCAAATCAAAACCGGTGCCGCCAGCCGCGCCGATACCTGGGGCTGTAAGCCGGCAGCAGGCCTGCTCCACTAGTTCTGCCACACCAGCAACGTATCCACCGGTTGGAACAATTGTGCCGCCGAGATTTTTGATCAATGAACCGGCGATTAGATCAGCGCCAACGGCGGTGGGTTCTTCTGCTTCCACCAATTCGCCATAGCAGTTGTCAACAAAAACAATGCAGTTGCGCTGCAGTTTTTTTATTTGATCGCAAAGCCGAGCGATTTCCGCCACCGGCAGCGAAGGCCGCCAGCTGTAGCCGCAACTGCGTTGAATCAAAACCATCCGAGTTGGAATCGATAGGGCAGCGGCGAGGCCCTCTGTATCAACAACGCCTGTGGGGCTTAGGGGTAGTTCGCTGTATTCAATGCCAAATTCCGCAAGAGACCCCTTCCCATGGCCCCGCAAACCGATTACCTCCTCAAGGGTGTCGTATGGGCGGCCGGTGATTGAGAGCAAACGATCCCCTGGCCGCAGCACACCGAATAAGGCTGCTGCAATGGCATGGGTGCCACTCACAAATTGCAACCGCACAGCTGCCTGTTCTGCCCCCAGCACCCGGGCAAAAACACGATCGAGAGTTTCACGGCCTTGGTCGTTGTGGCCGTAGCCATTCACGGAAGCGAAGTGATGGGTGCCGAGTTTTTCAGCTTGAAAAGCAGCTAACACTTTTGCTAACTGCGGTTGCACTGCGGCGGTGCGCTTTGCAGCATGGCCTTCTATCTGCTCCTGAGCAGCTGCCACCGCCTCCCAAGCGCTGGGGCAAGCCAGAGGCCATACCGGAAAATCACTCAGCACAGAAGATCGTAATTCGGTATTTCAGCAATCCTCCCCCAGCCCGCTCCAGCACTTGCTGCCCGATAGCAGCTAAATTCAATCAATCAGCTGTTGCATAAAACAGATCTGATCCCCCCAGTTTCACGAACTGGGTTTTTATTGGAGATTCAATTGGTCGTTGCGCCACAACCTTCCGCCACAGCTGCTTTAAACCAGCAGGAATTGCAGGAAAAGCTTTATGCCCCTCGCGGCCCGTTACCGGTAAATCAAAGAAAGGTAAAAAAAGGTACTTTCGTTTTTATGCTTGCCAACCATGTAGGAGCTGTGGCGGCACTGCTGCCAATGTTCTGGAGTTGGTGGGGGTTATTCACTTTCGCCTTTCTGTATTGGGTAACAGTGCTTGGTGTAACCCTCGGTTTGCATCGCCTTGTTGCCCATCGCAGCTTTGAAACGCCCCATTGGCTGGAAAGGTTGCTGGTGCTTATGGGCACCTTGGGCGCCCAAGGGGG
>NZ_JAGQEK010000014.1 GCF_024346075.1 Synechococcus sp. Cruz CV12-2-Slac-r | reverse complement strand
AATAACGATAAATCGGCATATGGTTTGATTGATTTACCCACCACATTGCAGGTTTCAAGCAATGTGGCAATGGTGAAGGCAATGCAAAAACTGAAGCCAGCGATTTATTGGCAGTGGCTGGATCGCATTGGTATTGGTTCAGCGCCAGACACCGACCTGCCAGGAGCAGTGAGTGGTCAGCTCAAATCACGTTCCACCTTTATTGAAAATCCAATAGAAACTGCCACTGCAGCATTTGGCCAAGGCTTTGCTTTAACCCCCCTAAAAGCATTGCAGCTCCATGGAATGTTGGTGAATGGCGGCAAATTGGTGAGTCCTCATATAACCCGTGGCCTGCGTAGTGGCGACAATTTGGCCACCGCTGGCCCTACAAATGGCCTGCAAATGCTCGATCCAGCTGTATGTGCTCTTGTGTTGAACTGGCTTGAAACCGTTGTGGAGAAAGGGAGCGGAAAAGCAACCCAGGTGCCTGGCTATCGCATTGGAGGTAAAACCGGCACAGCCCAGAAGGCAGCCAATGGCGTTTATATCTCTGGAGCACGAATAACCAGTTTTGTGGCCCACCTGCCGATTAATGATCCTCGCTACGTGGTGTTGGTGGTAGTTGATGAACCGCAGGGGGGAAATGCCTATGGTTCAACTGTTGCAGCACCAGTTGCCAAAAGCATTATTGAGGCTTTGCTTGTAATTGAGCAAATTCCCCCTAACAAACCAAGCATTTCAAATAAAACCTTAAGCAAGGCTTGAACCGCAATTAAAAAGCGCAGCTACGGTAAAACCAATCGCACCAATACCTTGGCGACCTTGCTCGAACAGCTTTCAGGCATGACTGTGGTAGTAGCCGACACCGGCGATCTCCAAGCAATACAACAATTCACCCCAAGGGATGCCACCACAAATCCATCCTTAATTTTGGCGGCAGCTCAAATTCCTGCCTATCAGCACTTAATAGACGACACCTTGAGGGCATCCCGCAGCCTGATCGGAGCAAATGCCCCTGCTGAAGAGGTTGTTGGTGAAGCCCTAGATGAAATCTGCGTGAGTTTTGGTAAGGAAATCCTCAAAATTGTTCCTGGCCGGGTTTCAACCGAAGTTGACGCTCGCCTCAGCTTTAACACCGAAGCAACAATTGCAAAAGCACACAAGTTGATCGGTTTATACAATGACGCTGGTATCACTAATGATCGAGTACTAATAAAAATTGCCTCTACATGGGAAGGGATCAAAGCAGCTGAATCCCTAGAGAAAGAGGGAATTCACTGCAACCTAACGCTCCTATTCGGCTTTGCTCAGGCCGTTGCTTGCGCGGAGGCAGGAATTACATTGATATCTCCTTTTGTTGGAAGGATTCTAGATTGGTACAAGAAAGATTCAGGCCGCGACAGCTATCCAGGCCCTGAGGATCCCGGTGTGATCTCAGTAACTAAAATATTTAATTATTTTAAAACCTATGGTTACAAAACAGAAGTGATGGGAGCTAGCTTCCGCAATTTAGATGAAATCATTGAATTAGCAGGTTGTGATCTACTTACAATTTCTCCAAAACTACTAGACCAATTACGCAACACTGAGGCTGAATTGAGCCGCAAACTGAATCCAGCGGCTCCTGGTGCCACTATTGAAAAGTTCAGCATCGATGCCAATCAGTTCAGCGAAATGATGCAGGAAGATCGCATGGCCCATGAAAAATTACATGAAGGAATTCAAGGCTTTAGCAAAGCAATTGATACCCTTGAAGCACAATTAGCCCATCGCCTGGCTGTACTTGAAGGTGGTGCTGCCTTTGCCCATGCAGCGCAAGAAATCTTTTTACTTAACGACCTTGATGGAGATGGTTGTATTACTCGAGAAGAATGGCTTGGTAGCGATGCGGTGTTTGATGCTCTTGATATTGATCACGACGGTCGCTTAATGCCAGAGGATGTAAGGGGCGGACTAGGGGCGGCCCTTGCCACAAGCCGCTAATCGCAATGGTGCAAGCAAGGCAACACGATTTGCCTGCAGCGGATTGAAATTATCGTCGCTGGCAAGCAACAGGGTGGAGCGGCCATCGCCTAGGCGTGGCCCTTCTCCCATGGCTTCCCAGTTGTCTGGCATTAAACCCAAGCCGATTAGATCCCAATGGGCAATCGGTTTCAACGCTGCTTGTTTTGTTTCGGTTAATGGCACTGATGGAAAAAGTTCTAGCCGCGCCCACCATTTCTGCGGTTCTTGATATCCACGCCAAAGGGCAAGTAAACCTCCATTTTTCAGAGCGATTAGATCCGTTAAGCCCCAATGAGCCTCCGCGCCAGCTGCGGGTTGGTAGCTAAGCGGTGTGCCGATGGGCCTGAATTCAACTTTAATTTTCTTTGCGGGCGTTGAAATTATTTGCGCCAACAGCATTCGCAATTCAGAGCTGGGATCTTGGCGAAGGGGACGCTCTGCCGCCAGCAACAGCTTTTGGCCCGGCAACGCCAACAGCGCTTCCGGACCTTGATTTGGCAGCAAACCACTATCAGCAGCTGGCTGCCATTGATCCGGCAGAGGAAATCTCTGAATTAAACCAAAACTAAAAGCCGCTGTTTTATCTAATTGCAGCAATTCAGCAGGTTGCGTTTCGCGGTTACGGGCTTCACTCGCCATCCACCAATAACCTGCAGATTGAACTAACGCCTCCCCATCAAAGGGGGTGGATGGAAGCCCTTGAATTGGTTCTGGCTCCGCCAATTTCCAGCGAGGATTCAAAAGTGAACCGCGCCATTCAGCCGCGAGCGTGAAGCTGCGCTGAGCGTCACTAAGTAAGAGAAGTTGGGGGAACTTATTTTTATTTTTAGCCTCAGATTTATTTTCAAACTTAGTGAGAAGTTGTAGAGCAGAAAATCCACCGATCGGCTCGCCTTTAGCGGATAGCTTTGGCAATTCTTCTTGCCATAGCAATTGCCATCCAGCGGATAATGGGCAAGGCAGCAACGCGGTATCTATCATTTCAAACCCAGCATGCTGCCACCAAGGCGACGAATGACCCGTTGGGCAATATCGCCATAACCCATCTCACCGCTAAGAATTTGAGCAATTCTTTGGGGAGCTGTGGGTCGTTTAATTCCAAGTTGGTAGCCAACTTTTGGAAATCGATAGAACACCTGGCCAATGCGCCGCCCCCATTGCATCGAATCGCCCCATTCAGCCCGCATTGTTGCTGTGTAATTAGCTAGAGCAGCGAGATCTCCCCCCAACCAACGGTGCAGGGCCTCGGCAGAGCGCACGCCAGAGAGCAAAGCTGGCCGCAATCCCTCTGCGAGAAAAGGATCCGCAAGCGAAGCGGCATCTCCAACAGCAACTACACCATGGCCATGGAGGGGATGATGGCCATTCCAAACCCTTAGAGGCCAGGGGCGTCGCATGCCAGCATTAGCTTCAAAACCAAGTGCTGGCAATAGTTTATTCAAAACTTGATCGTAATTAGTTACATCATTTTTAGAAGAATCACCCAAAAAAGTTCCTACGCCGATGCTGTAACCACCCTCTCTTGGAAAACACCAGCAAAAACCATGTTTAACAAGGCCAAATTCAAATCGAGCCGTTGATTCATCGAGCACTGGCCCCTCCAACTCCACAGCTAAAGCAGAGGCAAGTTTTGGTTTGGGATCACCTAAGCCCAGCTCACGTGTGAGATCTCCTTTTGAGCCATGGGCTAAAACAAGGGCGCGGCAACACAGATATTGGTCGCCGCCAGAAGCTCTCAATTGCAAACGCCATCCATTGGAATCGCGTTCAATCGCTTTTACGCCAAAACCAAACAAACATTCAGCGCCATGGCTTTGGGCTTGCTCCAGGAGGAAAACATCTAGCTTTTTTCTTCTCACGATCCAAAAAGGGGATTCCCCTGGAAGTGGCGCTAGCACAGGATCATCCAGGCACCAGGTGAAGCGCACTTGATCGATTACTCGATCCACCACCGGAGCAAGATCACAGGGAAACCAGCTTTGAACTGAGGCTGCCATTCCCCCTCCGCAAGGTTTTGCTTGGGGCCAGGGGCCAGGTTCAATTACCGCTACTGAATGTCCTAGAAGGGCGAGGTGATACGCGGCTGAGCTACCGGCGGCACCGGCGCCAACAACAGCCACATCCAGCCTAGAAGCACTCACACTTTCAAGATATCAACTTCTTTATCTGCTAATAATTTTTCGAGCTCAATTATAGATTTATCAGTAATTTTTTGTACTTTTTCTTGCTGATCACGGCTAAGATCTTCCGACAAATCACCATCCTTTTCCTGCTTTTTTATTTGATCAATCGCATCGCGCCTGATATTACGTAAAGCCACCTTTCCCTCCTCTGCATATTTAGCTAGTAACTTACAAAACTCTTTGCGACGCTCGGTGGTTAAAGGTGGAATATTGATTCTTATTACCTTGCCGTCATTATTAGTGGTGAGCCCTAAATCACTATTTGAGATTGATTTTTCGATCAGAGCCATCGCGCCACTATCAAACGGCTGGATCTGGATGGTTTGTGAATCTGGCGTAGAAATAGTTGCCAAAGATTTTAGAGGTGTTTCAGCTCCGTAATATTCAACAATGATTTTGTCTAACAGTGATGGATTCGCCCTACCTGTTCGAATTGTATTAAAAGTCCGTTGGGTTGAATCCAACGCTTTACGCATGCTTACTTCAAGGTCCATGGGATGCCAGCTATCGAAAGTGCTTAGAGATTAGGCCGAGGGGGTGATCCTGGTGCCGATTGCTTCACCGGCAACGGCACGGGAAATGTTGCCAGCACCAAATAAATCAAACACCACTATGGGAATCGAATTGTCTTTACAAAGTGCAATAGCTGTGGAATCCATTACACCGAGCTCGCCTGCCAACACATCTTGAAAAGTGAGGCTTTCATATCGCACAGCATCGGGATATTTCACTGGATCACGGTCGTAAACCCCATCCACTTTGGTGGCTTTAAGCACCACATTTGCACTGATCTCAGCTGCCCTTAGGGCTGCTGTGGTGTCTGTTGTGAAAAAAGGGTTGCCGCAACCGGCCCCAAAGATCACCACCCTTCCCTTTTCAAGATGACGAATTGCCTTACGACGGATATACGGCTCTGCTACCTCCTGCATTGCTATAGCGCTTTGCACCCTGGTGGGAATGCCAGCACGCTCGAGCCCATCCTGCAATGTGATCGCATTCATCACCGTGGCGAGCATGCCCACGTAGTCGGCGGTGGCCCGATCCATGCCAGCAGCAGAACCCTTGAGACCTCGGAAAATGTTGCCACCTCCCACCACGATGGCTAGCTCGGTGCCCGTCGCCACAACAGCAGCTACATCGCAAGCAATCGCACTCACAATGGCTGGATCGATGCCGTACCCCTGAGACCCCATCAAGGCCTCACCACTGAGCTTGAGCAAAACCCTTTTGTAAGCCATCAATTACCTCTATCCGGCGAACAGTAGCAACCGCCCTAAACAAAATTTGCTATTTAGTATCAAGCTGAAGCAACTTAAAAAATAATTAAATTGGTTGGATTATCAAAATTCAATTCCTTGCTGAGCTTTAACCCCTTGCTCGCGAAAAGGATGTTTAACCATCGTCATCTCTGTAACCAAATCGGCCCGTTCGATTAATCCCGGGGGAGCGCCCCTACCTGTTAACACCACATGGGTGCCAGCTGGCCGCTCAGCAATGCCTTCAAGAACCCACTCGAGAGGCAAATAACCAAGCTTCATGGCCACATTCACCTCATCGAGCAAAACAAGCTGCATCTCTGGATCACGCAAATGCAGCAAAGACTGCTGCCAGGCCGCTTCCACCAGCTGCTGATCTCGGGCGCGATCTTGGGTTTCCCAAGTAAAACCCTCACCTAGGGCATGCCAGCTGATTAAGTCGTTAAAGCGACGCAAGGCAAGAGCCTCTCCTGGTTCCCAGGCACCTTTTATGTATTGCACCACCGCCACCTTTTTGCCATGGCCAAGGGTGCGAAGCACCATGCCAAGGGCTGCTGTGGTTTTACCTTTGCCGAGGCCGGTGTGTACTAGCACCAAGCCCTTTTCTAGGTTTCGCTCCCCCACCCGCTGGTCTTGCACCTGTTTGCGACGTTCCATCTTCAAACGATGGGATTCCAATTCCGCGTTAGCAGCTACAGGGGTTAGTTCACTCATGATTTCATTATTCAGGGGTGCAAAGCAATCGTTGCAGGGTGCCACCAGCCAGCAGATCTTTGCGTTCCACCTGCCAGCCGCGCTTTGTTAATTCCTGCTCAAAAGGAAGCGCAAGAAAATCAATTGCTGTTTCTGTTTCAAACAATGCGCAAAACAGATTTTGTAAAGGAGCAAGGCCTGCACCCGCCGGGTGTAGATCCACAATCACAAGCCACCCCCCCGGCAGCAGGAGGGTTTTAGCTGCTTCCAGCAAACACCAACGCTCCTCTGCTGGAAACTCATGGAGCGCCAAGCTGAGTTGGATAGCAGCAAAAGTTGATGCTTCTAACGGAGGTTTTTCGGCTAGCCCTTGCACCAATTTCAAGGCTGGATAACGCTTAGCTGCAAGTTCAAGGGCCCTGGCTGATATATCCAACCCCGAAACATCAAATCCAGCCGCCATTAATGGCGCCGCTGCATCACCGCTGCCGCAACAAAGATCGAGCACGGCAGACCCCGGGGGTAAGCGATCAATCAATACCTCCGCCCCGAGAGATCGCAACCGCTGAACTCCACCTACGGCAACAGAAGAAACGGCTGTAACGCTGTCGTAGATCCAGCGATAGCGATAGGCCAACTGCCTGAGCGGACGGGCTGTCATGCGCTGCGCCGCGCCAAGGCAGCATCCACCGCCATCTGTTGATCACGGCGAGTGATCCAGTGGTGATAAGTGCGGGTGTGGATTGCCACGGAGTGCCCCATCATGCGGGCAGCCACCGTATCGGGCAAACCCACATGAATGGTGCGCAAGGCCCAGGCATGGCGGAGGTCGTATGGGGTGAAAGGCAGCTGATAACGGCGAAATTGCTCAGCCACCCTTCTACCCACCTGCTGCAGGGTGGTGCGGCGCAGGTCTGTGGCAACAAGCGGTAACAAGCTGGAATCAGTTGCAAGCTGGCGCAAATTGAAATGTTCTACCCAATTTGGTTGAAAAGGCCACACCTGATGTTCGCCGGTTTTGGTGGTGGGAAGCACCCTCACAACAGCGGCAGGATCCAGATCAAAACCAGAAAAATCGCAAAAAAACAACTCGTGATTTCGCAACCCGTAGGTGGCCATCAAGCCGTAGGCCAAGCGCCAACGGGGATTTGGAATCAACTCAAAGCCTTTAAGGATTTGGGAATCACTGGGTAACTCACGAAACTGGGCCTGATGCAGGCCATAGCCTGCGGCCCTTTCCGACCAATCTGGCGGCAAGCTGATCCCTTCCTCTCGAGCCAACACCGCAAGCACCGTGCCGCATTGCTGCCGGGCTCTGCTTGCTAAGGGATAGGTTTCCAATACCTGCTCCAGCAACTTTGCAGAGAGTTTTTCTTTGAAGGGTGTTTTGGAAATTTCCTCAAAAGTGGTTTTTAAACGGTTGAGGTAGGGGCGATAGGCGGCTGTCCATGTTGTGCGTGCACCAGCGGGATTACGGCGACGGCGGGGGTCGTTAAAAAACCATTCTTCAAAGCGTTGCAGCTGAGAATGCAGAGAAGAATTGTCAACATTGACAACATCTATAGAACTTGAGGGCCACTGAAAAAGACCTTGATTTACCTCCATCTGCACCTGATGCAGCTGTTTTAGAGCCAATACCAAACCAGCCTGATTTGCGCTTAAGCCAAGGCTTAAGCGCTGCACCCGCAACCCCTCTGCGCCACTGCGTTGGGGTAAAGGCCCCCGCAGACAAAGCAGCTGCCCCCGCTGTTCAAGCCGTAAACGAATACCTGTGCAACGCAAGGCACTGTTGCTTTGGGCAAGTGTTGCTGCAAAGGGAACACCCATGGCAATGGCGGTTAAGCTCGAGGCAGTTTGAAAGAAATGAGCATGGGCCGGGTCGGCATTGTGCTGCTGAACCTTGGGGGCCCAGAGCGTATCCAAGATGTAGGGCCTTTTCTATACAACTTATTTGCGGATCCGGAAATTATTCGGTTGCCGCTTCCAGTGCTTCAAAAGCCACTTGCTTGGTTGATAAGTAGCTTGCGCAGCAGTAAGTCTCAGGAGGCCTACCGCTCTATTGGAGGGGGTTCCCCCCTGCGGCGCATTACAGATCACCAGGCCAGGGAATTACAAAGCCTGCTGCGCCAGAGGGGCATGGAGGCCACCACCTACGTGGCGATGCGCTATTGGCACCCATTTACAGAATCGGCTGTTGCCGACATGAAAGCAGATGAAATTGATCAAGTGGTGGTTTTGCCTCTCTACCCCCATTTCTCAATCAGCACAAGCGGTTCCAGTTTTCGGGAATTACAGCGGCTGCAACAGGCAGATGCCGATTTTGCCCAATTACCGCTGCGGGCAATTCGCAGCTGGTACGACCACCCTGGTTACCTCAAAGCGATGGTGCAATTAATAATTAAAGAATTAGATGCCTGCGTAGATCCAGCCACAGCCCATGTGTTTTTTAGTGCCCATGGGGTTCCTAAAAGTTATGTGGAAGAAGCGGGCGATCCATATCAAAGCGAAATCCAAAATTGTGCGCGGCTGATAATGGAAACCCTCGATCGCAGCAACCCTTGGACCCTTGCATACCAAAGCAGGGTGGGACCGGTGGAATGGCTGCAGCCTTATACAGAAGAAGCCTTAGAGGATCTTGGGGCTGCTGGAGTTAAAGAACTTGTGGTGGTGCCGATCAGCTTTGTAAGTGAACACATTGAAACCCTGGAAGAAATAGATATTGAGTACCGCGAAATTGCAACTGAAGCAGGGGTAAGTAATTTTCGCAGGGTGCCTGCCCTCGATACCGATCCAACCTTTATTGCCTGCCTTGCAGATTTGGTTGAAACTTCAATGGCTGGCCCTGAGGTGAATCTGGAGCGAGCTGCTGCGCTACCAGCGCGCACCAAGCTTTACCCCCAGGAAAAATGGGTGTGGGGCTGGAACAACACTTCCGAGGTGTGGAACGGCAGGCTTGCCATGCTCGGCTTTTCTGCATTTTTGCTGGAGCTACTCAGCGGCCACGGACCGCTGCACAACATGGGACTGCTCTAAGCAGAGTCATGAGGGCCCTTAGCCAACTAAGTTAATTAACCAATGAACAGCTAACTGGTGCTGCCGTGACTGCCACTACAGCTTCCCAAACCACAGTGTCCCTGCAGGTGCCAGGGAAGGTGAGCGGCGCTTATGCCCTCATGGATGCATTACATCGCCATGGGGTTGAACACATATTTGGATATCCCGGTGGAGCAATCCTGCCGATCTACGACGAACTTCACCTAGCAGAGCAACGGGGCTGGCTTAAGCACCTATTGGTGCGCCATGAGCAGGGGGGAACTCACGCCGCTGATGCTTATGCGAGAGCCACCGGCAAAGTGGGAGTTTGTTTTGGCACATCTGGCCCTGGTGCAACGAATCTCGTAACAGGCATTGCTACAGCGCAGATGGACTCTGTGCCAATGGTTGTAATTACGGGCCAGGTGCCACGGCCAGCTATTGGCACTGATGCCTTTCAGGAAACAGATATTTTTGGCATCACCCTTCCAATCGTTAAACATTCCTGGGTGGTGCGGGATCCGGCTCAGATCGGCAAGATCGTGGCCGAAGCTTTCTTGATCGCTTCAAGCGGACGCCCAGGGCCTGTGTTGATTGACGTGCCTAAAGATGTAGGGATTGAGCTTTTTGACTACGTACCAGTTGAGCCAGGTTCAGTGGTGCCAACTGGCTTCCATCTGCCACGAGCGCCAAAACAGGCAAGCATTGAGAAAGCTCTGGAATTGATTCGTGAAGCAAGGCGTCCGCTGCTTTATGTGGGAGGAGGCAGCATCAGCGCCGGCGCCCACGCGGAACTAAAAGTTTTGGCGGAACGCTTCCAATTGCCCGTTACTACAACCTTAATGGGCAAGGGCAGCTTCAACGAAAACCATCCGTTAGCGGTGGGAATGCTTGGGATGCATGGCACAGCCTATGCAAATTTCGCTGTAACTGATTGTGATTTGTTAATCGCAAGTGGCGCAAGATTTGATGACAGGGTAACAGGAAGGCTTGATAGTTTTGCCCCTAGGGCAAGGGTGATTCATATTGATATTGATGCAGCTGAGGTTGGCAAGAACCGCTGCCCAGATGTTGCAATAGTGGCTGATGTAAAGCTTGCATTGCAGGCGCTTTTAAAGGCATCAGATCAAGAAACAACAAGCTTCCGCACCGCAGCCTGGCTAGAGCGCATCAATGAATGGAAAAAAAATTATCCACTTAATATTCCCGAACCAATTGGTGCAATTGCCCCACAAGAAGTAATGCTTGCGCTGCGGGATCTTGCCCCCAATGCAACTATAACTACTGATGTTGGCCAACATCAAATGTGGGCTGCACAATACTTAAATAACGGTCCGCGGCAATGGATTAGTAGTAGCGGGCTGGGCACAATGGGTTTTGGTTTACCTGCAGCGGTTGGAGCTCAAACAGCATTGGAAGGTCAACAAGTAATTTGCGTTGCAGGTGATGCCAGTGTGCTGATGAATATTCAGGAACTCGGAACGCTCGCTCAATATCAACTACCAGTTAAGTTGATAATAATAAACAATGGCTGGCAAGGCATGGTTCGCCAATGGCAGGAAAGTTTCTATGAAGAGCGTTATTCCGCCTCTGATATGAGTAAAGGAATGCCAGATTTCCCTGCACTTGCGGAAGCTTTTGGCGTTAAGGGTATGGCAATAACTAACCGGGAAGCACTGCGCAGCAGCCTCCAGGAAGCTTTTGATTACCCCGGACCAGTTTTAGTGGATGTAAAAGTACGCCGAAATGAAAATTGTTATCCAATGGTGCCGCCCGGCAAGAGCAATGCCCAAATGGTTGGGTTACCAAGCCATCCTGAACTAGCCCTAAGCGAAAGACGTAATTGCGGTAACTGCGGCCATTCAAACCCAAGTGAACACATGTGTTGTTCAAATTGTGGCGAGCGCCTATAAAATTATCGACTCACGATAATAGTTTTTTACCTTTAGCCAGAGCATCATTCTGTTCTTTTGTAAGGAGTGGATAGCGGAGTTTTAGATCATCAAGAGCAGCATTAATAGTTTTTGTAATTATCAAACGACCAAACCATTTGTTATTCATTGGCACGCAATACCAAGGTGCATAGCTGGTGCTTGTATTTTGTAGCATTGCCTCAAAAGCATTTTGATAATCATCCCAGTAGCGCCTTTCCTCTAAATCGCTAAACGAAAATTTCCAATTTTTTTCTGGGGCATGCAGGCGCTTTAAGAAACGTTTTCGTTGTTCATCAGCGCTGATATGCAAGAAAAATTTAAGCACGATAATACCGTTGCGAAAAAGATGTTTCTCAAATGCATTAATGTCTTCATAGCGATTTTCCCAGATATCAGGCCCCAAAAGTGAATCAGGCAAGGATTGATTTGCCACAAGATTATGAACCTTTACTACAAGCACTTCCTCATAGTAGGAGCGATTAAATATACCAATTTCCCCTCTTTGCGGGAGCCCTAGATTGTAGCGCCACAACCAATTATGACGCAAATCATCAACGGAAGGATGTTTGAAACTATGTACTCTTACCCCCTGAGGATTAACCCCACTCATAACATGCTTAATGGTTGAATCTTTGCCCGCAGCATCTATTGCCTGAAGCACTATCAATACACCCCAGCGTGCATCGGCGTAGAGCAGATCCTGGAATTTCGCCAGCTGTTGAACCCCCTCAAGAAGCAGTTCATTTGAGGCAGATTTATCTTTTAAGTTACCTGTAAAGTTTGGATTTTGATCGGCCAAACAAAATGAACTACCGCTAGAAACCTTATAAAAACCGGGTTGATGCCATTCAGCTGCCACAGCACTTCCAGCAATAGACGATAATAGCAAGGGATTTAGGTTTTAAATGAATTGGTTTTGTCTTTGCTTTGTGCATGTTCTTATATTAATTACTTGTTTACTGCAAATGCCAAGCTTTGCTTCAGCAGCTGAAGTGCTCCAGGTACGAGAAGCGGATCTACTACTGATTGGTGATCAAAATCGCACGTATAGCGTTCGCCTTGCATGCGCAGAGATCCAACCAGGCAAAGAAAAAGCTGCCATTGATTTCCTGCGCAAAACGCTGCCGAGGCGCCAACGCGTTAATTTGATGCCAATCGGCAGCGAAGAAGGATTGTTACTCGCAAGAGTGAGAGCTTTAGGCAGTGATTCAGATCTAACTACTTTATTAGTGGAGCAGCAGTTGGCTACAATTAGTTCAACGTGCGAAAACAAAACATCTTAAGAAAATGAGCCTTAATCGCACAGCTAAGGGTATTGTTTTGGTGCCATGCCTGCTACTTGGAGCAGCTTTTATAAGTGCCGGGGTTTGGGGTGGCGAAACAAACCAAACAGTGGCCTACAGCCTTGGTGGTGCCCTTACGTTGGGGGGAATATTAGCTCAATTGTTGCCAGATGGTAGCAATAAACCAGATGTTGAAGATAATAATTAAGAGTTTTTCTTACGGTTTTTTAGCGCCTGCCTGGCCTTGTTCCTGCATCAATTTAAAAAATGCTGGAGTTGGGTAAAAAACAAATTCATCGTTTTTTGTTTCAATCATCCTGCTCAAAGCAACAGTAAGATCTGCAGCTAACAACTCAACCTTCGTTCCTGTTATTTTTGCAGCAGCAGCAGCAGCATCGTTATAAGAAAGGAAGAAAACAGCCTTTGTCCCCTTGGGCGTGTTTACTGTTATGAAGGGTTTAGAGAAGAATACTGGCACCGAAAGACCTTCATTAATGTCTTTTTCGCTAACCCCTTGCTTGCGTAACAGTTCAACAGCTTTCGACATATCTATTTCTGAACTAATAACAGGAGCCACAAGTTTTTTATCAGTAAGTTTTTTATTAATTTCATTTACTTTATCGTTAGCTAAATTCATCGGTATTGGTGTTACCCGTGCCTTAGCCGTTGGATTTGCCTTATTAAAAGCATCCAATTCCTTTAGGGCTTTAGCTTGATCAAGGAACATGGGCAGGAGCAAATTCTTATCACCCTGGGGAATTGGAATTGGCGCCCCTTGATCATTAGTGATTAGAAAAACCGGAATAACGGCTAATTTCCTAAGGGCATCAGCTTCTGGAATGGCATACACCGCCCCAGCACCTAGAACTAGGGGAAAGCAAGCTGCTGCACCTAAGAAAGCAGATCGAAAACCTGATACAACACGCTTCACAAAAATCCCACAACCGATTGCTAAAGCGTAAGCAGAAAACAAGCTCTAATCTCCATGGGCTGGACGGTATGTGTCATGACCACCAATAAGAACTTTGCTGCTCTGCAGATTGCGGGCGTGTTAGCAGCACTTCTTGGCAGTCAGAGCCTTGTGGCATCTGAACCTTTAGCTGGCAATGCCTTAATTCTGCTTCCAAGCGAGGGGGCAATTGCCGGAATAGGCGACGGCCTAAGGCGTGGGTTTGGCTTAGCCCAAGAGCAAAGCCAGTTATGTGGTGCCCCCTCAACTCAGTGGTCTATTGGTTGGATAAAACCTGGCAGCGATCCAGCAAACCAATTAAGCAAACGCAAATTACCTCCCTTATTGCTTGCTCCACCTGCAACACCCTTAGTAGAAACTGGCTTATTGGCAGCTTCAGAACAACGACAAATAATTCTGCCGCTGCAAAGGGGGGCTTCATTGCAGCAATTGGCAAGCCGCCGTGGATCAGATCAACTTTGGCCGATTACTCCTGCCCGCAGCCTAGAAATTGATGCCCTTGTAAAAACAATGGTTCAAGCCAACCTGCGAAGCTTCCTATTGATTAGTGATGGCAGCGCCGAACAGCAACTATTGGCAGATCGATTTTTGGAAACCATGCGTATAAATGGAGGCGTTTTACTTGGCACTGATATAAAGGCCCGCCTGATTGATCCAAACAAACCAAAGGATTTGCAATTACTGGTGTCTGATGCTGAGTGGTTTCAACCGGCAGCTTTGGTGGTAATGAGCCCACAAAACAGTGAATTAACGCTCGCGGTGCAGGCTCAAGCCTGGCCACAAGATATGCGTTTAGCTTGGAATTTCCCGCCAAAATCAAGCAGTAGGCAGGTGCAAATTGGAGTGGCAGAAGCAAGCAGGGGGCCAGGCTGGAAAAGTTTTGAGCTGGATTTCAAAAAACGTTTTGGTTACAAACCTGGAACCGTTGAGGCAGCTGGATACGACGCCGGGCAGCTTATTGCCTTATCAGTATTACCAGCAAAAATTACTGCGCGTAATGGCATGGGGGGCTTTAATGCTGCCCTAAAACCAAAGAGTGTTTGCGCAAATGTGAAGATCAGAAAAAAAGGCGATGCGGCAAGGCCCCTGGGGGCAATAAGCAATATGGACATGAAAGCAGCAACCCCGCCAACAGCTCAACTGGATGTGATCCAATTGGAAGTTAACGGGGTGCAACTGCAGAAGGCGTTTAATTTAGGCGCTAATTAAAAGGATTAAAATCTATTAATCACTCTTCGCCTTCATCCTCACCACCCACTGGCACCAAACGGATTTGTTTGCGGCCTAGCTTAATTTCAAACTCATCACCGGGTTTCAGGTTCAGCATCGCTGTGTAGGCCTTACCTATAAGCAGATTGCCATTTCCTTGAACAGTGGCCACATAGCTGAGCTTGCGACCGCCTTTACCAACGGAAGCACCGCCAATGTCGACGCCCTTAGCCTCCAACAAAGCCTCGTAAAAAGCTGTGAAATTTAAGCGCTCGCCACCATCTTTCTTAGTGGACACATATCCACAGGCGCGAACGATATCTGATTTACTGGAGTCGCCAAGATCGCGCACCTTCGTTAAAAGGTCATTTCCGATGAGCATGAGAAGTAGAAGAAATTGATTACTTTGTAAACATACCAAACAATTGACAGAATTGAAAACCTTGATGTCCAATAAATGGCCAATCAGGCCAATGTTGCTATTCGATCAGCCGATTGCTCGGGAGGTGTATGTAGATGCTGTGCTGAACTTGCCAGAAAAGATCTACAGCAAGGCTCAACTTGATGCCTGGGCTACTGTTGCTCTTCTGCCTGGTGTGCTTGATACAACCTTGCAGAAAGGTTTTGGTTTGGTGAGTTGCAGTGAAACAGCAATTGAAGCTTTTGCTGTGCTGTATCCAGCAGATCGGGTGGCCTTGCTTTACTGCCGAGCCAGATCACATCGCCAAGGCCGTGGCAAACAATTACTACAAGCATTAGAGGAAGAGGCCATTAAGCAAGGGGTTAGGCAACTACGCACCGAGGCGAGCTATATCAGCCAGCCCCTATTTGAAAGCCTCGGCTGGGTTACAGAGCAGAAGGAACACTTGCTGATTGCTGGAATTGCCTTTGAACGCTTTCGCATGGGCAAAACCCTTTAGCCCCCAAAGCCGCCTTTTCCTAGCTAGAAGTTGAAGAGTGAAAGTAGCTGCAGTGAAAAGACGTTTCTTATTTTCTGCCTCAATAAAAGTTTTGTTAGCTGCCTCAAGCTGGGCTGCGTTTGCAAACAGAGCACTGGCATTGGGTGGGGTGCTGCCAGCGCTAGGGGAAGCGGCACCAGATTTTGATCTGGAGGGAATAAACAAGCAAGGCCCCCTGCAACGGAAACTGGCCGATTTGAGCGGCAAATGGTTGGTTTTATATTTTTATCCGAAGGATTTCACCAGTGGTTGCACCCTTGAAGCGAGGGGATTTCAGAAAGATTTAGTGAGTTTTCGTAAAAAGGGAGCGGAGATAATCGGGATCAGCGCTGATGATCCCGACCAACACGCCTCCTTCTGCGGCAGCGAGGGGCTTACATACACATTGCTATCTGATCCAGATGGCAGTGTTAGCCGCGCCTATGGCTCTTGGTTGGCGCCATTTTCGCAAAGGCACACATTTTTAATTGATCCCAATGGAATACTTAAAGCCCGTTGGACAGCGGTACAACCATCAGGACATAGCCAAGAAGTGCTGATAGAGCTTGAAAAACTACAAGCCTAGGAATTGTTTCTGGCAACAAAAGTTGCTGCTAATAAGCCACCGATAAAACCACTGAAATGACCAATCCAGCTCACCCCCGGTGCTGAAAAAATTGGTAACAAACTTGGCAAAATACCGCCGTAGCAAATCAATGCAAATACTGATAACCCGAGTGATAAAGGTTTCTTTTCAAACCAACCAATAACTAAAAGATATCCCAACAAACCGTAAACAACACCAGAAAGCCCATGGCTGCCATTTGGCCAAAACAGCCAAACGGGAATCGCACAGCAATAAACCCCTAGCCACACAGCCAAATAATCGCGACGACCGCGCAAAAGAACCAACCAAGAAAGTGGCAGAAAAGTAAGCGAATTTGCTAGAAGATGGGCAAAGCCGCTGTGGCTAAATGGAGCAGTAAGCACACCAAGAAATGAACCCCCGGGGATCATTGCAAGATTCCATTGGCCGCGGAAAATAAGCTGATCTACAAGCTCCTGCATCCAGGCAATCAGCAGGATTAGGAGCGGCAAGAGCATTCTCAAATGCGCAACTGCTCCAATTGACCACTGCTATGCAGTTCAGCTAGAGCGCTGTAACCGCCAATTGCTACTTCATCTATAAATATCTGAGGAACTGAACTCTCTGCTAATGGGGTGATTTCTGTAAATGGAATCCCAAGGGTGCGCAACATTCGCAGGGCGCGGCGCGAAAAGGGGCATTCAGGCAATCCTGCGATCGTTACCCGTGTTTGGGCGAGAGGTTTCTTAGCTACCTGTGGCTGTGGTGAAGGGGATAGGTTCAACAATCCAATCAGTAAATCAGCACCCCGCAACACAGTGGTGCCATGTTCTAGGTGGCCACCCCACACAGCACATTCATTGTCAGAAAAGCTCAGATGCAAATGCACCCCAGTTGCAGCAATCGTGCCTTGAAGGCTAATAATCTCTAATTCACCCGCCAAAACCATTGCAGAGTTGCGTCCCGGGCAAGCAAAAGATGCCTGGGAGAGATTCCCCACAACACTCAGCACAAATCCACTCAAATTGCGCTCTCGGGCAAACTGCTCAAGGCTGCTGCGCACATCACTGCCGGCATCTAGATGAAGTGGCTCGGCCTGCATAACGGAACTTTTGAAAATGGACTACCCACAGAACAGGTTAAACGCGCCCCTTACAGATCTAAAGCTTGCGGTGGTGGGCCACGTGGAATGGATGAGTTTTGTGGCGGTGGAGAACCTCCCTAGAGCTGGGAGCATTTGCCATGCAACTGATTTTAGGGAAGAAGCAGCCGGCGGCGGTGCTGTTGCAGCGGTGCAATTAGCAAGGCTAACAAAACAAAAAGTGATGTTTTTTACCGCCCTAGGCCGTGATGCGGTAGGCGAAAAGGCAGCTGCGCGCCTGCAGGAACTGGGGCTTGATTTGCATGTGGCCTGGAGGGATACCCCCACCCGCAAAGGGATCAGTTTTGTTGATTGCGCAGCAGAACGCACAATTACCGTGATTGGTGAAAGGCTGGCACCACTAGCAAGTGATCCGTTGCCTTGGAACCTTATTAGTGAATGTGATGGCGTTTTTGTAACGGCCACTGATGCCGCCGGCTTGAAACTATGCCGCCGTAGCGCCCTACTAACAGCTACACCAAGGTTGCGCTTAGCAGTGCTAGAGGCGAGTGGAATTTGTTGCGACGCCTTAATCGGTAGTGCCCTTGATGAGGCTGAGCAGGTGCCAGTTGGATCCCTCAGCCAGATACCACGATTGCGAATTGCCACCGAAGGAGCGGCAGGGGGTTGGTATGAACCAGGGGAGCGCTACGAAGCAATAAAACTAACAAAAGCTTTGGTTGATAGTTATGGCTGCGGAGATAGTTTTGCCGCCGGGGTAACAGCAGCATTAGCAGCTGGTTATAACACTTTGGACGCAATCAATTTAGGGGCCCGCTGCGGGGCTGAATGTGCCTCCATTTTTGGCCCCTTTTGTGATATCGGGGAGATCAGCGGCGTCCGTTAACTATCACCGAGCTGCCAGATGTGCCAGCGGCCCCAGGAAGTGCAGGCACCACTGAGGTTTGGCCATCCCACTTATCTAGGAATAATTTGTATAGCACTTGATCATCAAGGCTTGAATTAAGGGTCTGATAGCGCTTTGCTTCTTGTTCAGCAATTAAAACTTCAGTTTGAGCACGAAGTAATTGTTGTTCAGCAATTTGCTTTTGTTCAATTGCTGCTCTGTATTCCTCTGCTATTTGCAATCCCGTAAGATCAAGCCCCTGCACAGTTACATAGTCAAATTTACGTAGCTCTTCTGCAACTTTTTCCTGAACTAATTCAGATATTGAGTTCCATTCTGTAGCGATCGTAACAAGTTCGTACTGGGAGAAAACAGATTTAAGCGCTTTCAATAAAGAAGGTTGAATAACACGGGGATAAATCTGTTGATCATCGGTGGCAATTGTTTCATATATACGACCAGCCTCAGTGGGCTTCATCGCATATTTAACTGTTGCCGTGGCTTGAATTACCTGAAGATCTTTAGTGAGGGTAGAAAACTGTTCAGGTCGCACTTGAGTGCGCACATCAAAAAACGAAGTGTTTTGTACTAGAGGAGCTTTTATGTTGGCGCCGGGGCTACGGGGAATACCGGTTACCTTGCCAAGGGTAGTTACTACCGCCACATTGCCTGCGGGAACAATAAAAACTGTTTGGCTTAATAAAATTGCCAATGCCGCCACCACGGCAAGAATCAAGGTGAGAATTCCACCTGGCCCATCTGAGCCACCGGCAGAACGAAGTGGCGATTGCATTGGCAGTTTGTTAGAGAGTATTTATCTTAGGCAGGCAGATCAAAGCGATCGAGATTCATAACCTTTGTCCAAGCCGAACAAAAATCCAAAACAAACCTTTGAGCCCCATCGCTTTGGGCGTAGATCTCAGCAATGGCTCGCAATTGGGAATTTGAACCGAACAGCAAATCCACCCGGCTGGCGGTGAACCGTTTAATGCCACTACTGCGATCACTACCTTCGTAACTACCAGCGTGCTCAGGGCTGGGCGCCCAAACAATTTGCATATCAAGCAAATTCACAAAGAAATCATTGCTTAGGCTTCCAACCCGTTCAGTGAAAACTCCATGGCCTGCGCTGTTGCTCACTCCAAGCACCCTTAACCCAGCCACTAAAACAGTCATTTCTGGGGCTGATAAACCAAGAAGTTGGGCGCGATCCACCAAAAGATGTTCTGCCATCTTTCCTGTAGTTATTTTTTCGTAGTTGCGAAAACCATCAGCCTGGGGTTCAAGAGCTGCAAATGAGGCCACATCCGTTTCAGCCTGAGATGCATCATTGCGGCCAGGGCTGAAGGGCACTGTTAATTGAAAACCAGCAGCAGCTGCCGCCAGCTCCACCCCAACACCACCAGCTAACACAATTAGGTCTGCTAGCGATAGCAAACCGCCATTGCTGCGGTTGGAATTAAAAGCTGATTGGAGCTCAGATAAACGACCCAAAACAGCTTCAAGTTTTTGCGGTTGATTAACAGCCCAATTGCATTGCGGCTCAAGGCGTAGCCGTGCTCCATTTGCGCCTCCGCGTTTATCAGAACCACGAAAAGTAGAAGCTGATGCCCATGCAGTTTCTACAAGTTCAGATACCGTGAAACCAGAATTGCGTATTAATTGCTTTATTTCATCAATTGCAGCGGAATCAAGTAAAGGCAGATCCGCTGGAGGGATTGGATCCTGCCAAATTAAAATTTCAGCTGGCGCTTCAGGGCCAAGGTAATTAGATCGCGGACCTAAATCTCTGTGGGT
>NZ_JAGQEK010000139.1 GCF_024346075.1 Synechococcus sp. Cruz CV12-2-Slac-r | reverse complement strand
TGCTCCTCGATGTCTGCTGGCGGAACAGGGCGCCGCTGGGTATTGCGGTGTTGACCTGTCAACCGGCAGGCACGACGTTGAGAAACCCGGAATCGATCATGCAGAACCACCACGGCCCTGCGACGACGCTCCGGGCTCAGAAGTTTCCCGTCGCACCGCAGGTGCGCCTCGCGGCGCAACAAGCTCCTACGGCTTCGCCGGGCCTGCGGCTAGAGCATCGCCTTATCCAATTCGGCGTCTGCCAATAATCGCTTTAGCCGTGTGTTCTCCAGCTCAAGCTCCTTGAGGCGTTTGGCCTCAGTCGCTTATGGGCTCCGCCCGACTGCGTCTACATCCCGCCATATAGCTGCTGCCAGCGGTAATAAGTAGGGGTTGAGACCTCCAGAGCTCTGCAGACATCGGCGACAGCTTGGCCTTGGTTAAGCAGTTGTTCCGCGGTGCGCAGCTTGCGGATGATCTGCTCAGGGTTGTGGCGTTTGCGTTTCATGGAGCTTCTCCTAGCCAAATCTGGCCGGTAAGGAAGCTCTCATAAGGGCTGGTTCAGTTTTCGGGGTCCACGTCACCTGATGTTGATCCATACGCGCAATACACAAAAATTTGCAGTACTGGAATTTGGCGCCTCTTATAACGATGGCGGTATCGGAAACTTTGTTCAACCGCTGATTGGTGAACGCATATTTGGAACATTTACTCACTCCAAATTGGCAGGGTTGAGTATCAGCAGCTGTTTCTATTAGTTACGTTGATCTTCGGAAGATTTTCTGCATGAGCAGCTAACTCCTCTACGGCAGGCGTTAGCCCAGTGGACTTAGATTGCTTGATAGGTAACAGTGATTGCCATGAACCAGACATATACGGCCGTTGTTAAGCGTGATGGGGAGTGGTGGATCGGTTGGGTAGAGCAGGTGCTCGGCGTTAATGCCCAAGAGGAGAGCCGTGAATTATTGCTTACCTCGCTGCGTGAGTGCTCAGTGAGGCTCTGATTATGAGCCGAGAAGAGGCCCGCCAGGCCGCTGGTGCTGGCTACGAGGAATTCGCCCCGCTCCTAAAAGCTTTGGCAACAGTGAACAAACATTGCCTTAATGAGCTGCCAAGCCACTAAGAAGCGAAAAGGGCAAGAAAGCCTTAAGATGTGTACACATTTTAACGAGCAAGGGCCGTGGCTAGTCGCGTCGGCATTCGTGAGCTGAGGGCACAACTGGCCTCCCGTCTTGAGTCGGCTACACCAATCGAGGTAACTCGACACGGTCGCACCATTGGCCTTTATGTACCTCTGCCACAGCAGGGTGAACTGAGTGATCGCGAACGGCTGTTAGAAGCGGGCCGCCTGATGCAGGCCGAACTTGAGCGCCTCGGCCTAAGTGAGGATGAGTTAAGTGCCGATTTCAAGGCTTGGCGATTAGGGCGTATTAGGAAAGGGTTTTAAGTAATCATAGTTGACGTTGTGCCTCCTCGATTAGCATTGCTGTGACGTCTACTAGGAGCGGCCAATCAGGGGACTTGATCTCTAAACTGTCGTCGTAACGGGTTTGAACCGCAAAGAAGGTGAGATCAGCAACCCGTTCGTATGGGCTGAGATCTAGGCCTGCCTCTTGTAACCAATCGCTCAACGCCACCAGATCGTGGGTGAATGGAGCCATACCTCCACGGGAATGAATCCAACTTTTCAAGGCTTTTTCACAAGCCTGCTGCAGCAAAAAACCGATACTGCTATCACGAAAACCTAACAGCTCCACCATGCGCCGTGCTTCCGCAAGATCTGCCTGGGCGATCCGCAAGTAGCGCACAGCATCGGGATCAGCCATGCAGCAGGATCCCCTCTTGGTAGGCCTGGGTGGTGACGGCACTGCGTAACTGTTGACGCTCAATCACTTCGCTCTCGGAATAGATCAGCAGATCCAGAGGTAACTGATGACAGGAGAAGCGGCGCCAGAGATCACCCAACACACGAATGCGGTCGTGGCTAGCAAGCCAAGGATCAGGGACGGTGATCAGTAGATCCACGTCTGAGTTGGGCCGGGCGGTACCTCGGGCACGGGATCCGAACAACCGCACCTGTGCCGCCGGAATGGTCGCAGCGATCCCAGAAGCGATGGCGTTTATGCGCGGGTCCATCGGAATTGCGGAGAGAGTTGAGACGGCGGCAGTCATGGGTACATTCTGCTATTGAATTAGCAAGTTCAACAAAATGTATCTTGAGGCTGAGGGCAGCCGTTTGGCCTGGATTAGTTAGCTGCGGATGATCTGCAGGGGTGTATGAGGACGATGGAGTGAACCGGTTCCCCTCATATTTGGCCAGGGGCTGCTCCGCCCGTATTTGTTGCCTAGGGCTGCTGATCATTACCTCGGCAATAGGGAATAAGCAACACCGTGATGGGTTGCTATTCCATCGACAGCCGAGACGGGTCATGACAACACAACTCTCAAGCAATGATCAGACTTATTCCGCCACTGGCGACAGCCAGGATGCTGCTGATCTATTAAGCAACGACCAGGAATCCATCGCCAATAACTCAGACAATCAGGGGTTACACCAGGGGTCACAAACCCAAGGGTCACAAACCCGAGCAGAACCTGTTGACACCACTTTGGGGGCAACTGCTCTTACCAGCCATAGCAAAGACGGCCTTACAGAAGCGCTTAAATCTGAACGGCGCCGCAGCAACCAATTAGAAAAAGAATTGCGTGGTGTACGGCAGCAACTAACACGTTTTTCTGAAATTAATCCAGAGGAATATGCACGACTACAAGAAGCAGAACGTCAAAAACAACTACTTGAACAACAAGTTGAATTACGTGAACGTCAGATGGAGGAAGCTTCTGCCAAAAAGGTGGCAGCAGTGGCCGCTGAACGTGATGCAGCAGCTAGTTTAGTTATGCAATTACGTAAAGAACGACTGCTTGAACGGGCCTTTTCAGAAGCAGAAGGCCGCACTGGTGGTGATGTGCACGGCACATTTTTTGATGTATTTAAAGGTCAACTAGGTGCAAGTTTTAGGCTTAATGCCAGTAAAGATTCAAATGCTAGCGATTGCCTTGAACCATTAGATGCGCAAGGCCAACCATTACTTGGTGATGATGGCCGTCCGCTTAGCACTGCTGATTTCCTTGATCAACTACGTATTCACCCCGTTTACGGCTTTTTATTCCAACAGCGTGGTGCCATGACAATGGGCAGTGGTGTAATCAATCCAGGCCTAACTGCAAATCCATATGGCGAGGTGCTTAATCCACAATCAATGAGTGCTACTGAGTTATATCGCGCTTCTTTTGCTAGCCCTACAGCAAAAAAAAGAGCCCTAGCACTTTAAAAACAAGTAGTGCAAATAAAAAACATCAACTTTCCTTTTAGAGTGAGTTGAAAGAGATGTTTCAGCTGTGCGGTGCACTTACATCAGATGTGATGCAATGAGGCCATTTGCAATGAGCTAATCCTTTGCTACGCATCAAGATAATTGTTCGGTGATCTGCTGTATGCGTCTATTCCCTTGCATGGCTTCTTTAAGCAGCTCTTCCCAGTCATCTGGCGGATGTCCGCTGGCCAGCATGGCTTGAAAAACTCGATAGGCATCGCTTTTGCTGCCGTAGGCGCGCTTGCTCTGCTGGTCATTAACCCAACCGAGCACGATCACCTTTGAGCGGCTGTGAAAGCGAAAGAAAAGCCTGTATTGCTGGAAGAACTTCGCCCTGCGCCAGTGCCGATATTCGTTTCCAAGGGTTGAACCCTGCTGAAACTCCTTGCGGCTGGGCTCCAAAGGGATGTCGTGGAGCATCAACTTGGTTATCGCCGCTAGATGCTTACTGGCGGCTTTGCTTCTATACCCCTGGGGATCCTTTTGGCGGAGAGCCTCCACTTCCGTTATTAGCGCCTCCAGCTGATCTAGGAATAGCGGGTGCGCATAGACCCGCCAGCCGTTGATCACTACTGCAGCTTTATCCGTTTTGCCCGCCATTAAACGGTGTTGCCTGTGGCCAACTCGCCCGCGTAGTCATCGTCATCTGGCAGCGGTGCAGCCAGATTCACCTCAATCCCACCCACCAATTCCTGCAAGCGGCCCGCCAGATCCGCA
>NZ_JAGQEK010000138.1 GCF_024346075.1 Synechococcus sp. Cruz CV12-2-Slac-r | reverse complement strand
CCACATTGAGCGGGGTTATAGGTGATCCGATTAAACTCCATAAAGCTCCAATTTATATACGTATTATGCCTTGAAATAACTCACCACCGCTTCTGCAAAGCCAGAGCAGCTCAAAGGTTCAACTGCTGGTTCGAGTAAACGGGCGAGGTCATAGGTAACTTCGCCATTGGCAATAGCGGCGCTGATGCCCTTGTTTATTAAGTTTGCGGCTTCTTGCCAGCCCATAAATTCCAGCATCATCACGCCACTGAGGATTACAGAAGCGGGGTTGATGCGATCAAGGCCTGCATGTTTTGGTGCCGTGCCGTGGGTGGCTTCAAAGATGGCAGCACAATCGCCAATGTTTGCCCCTGGGGCCATCCCAAGGCCGCCAACTATTGCTGCAGCTGCATCAGAGATGTAATCACCATTGAGATTGAGAGTGGCTAATACCGAATATTCCTGAGGTCTGGTTTGGATTTGTTGAAAAATACTATCGGCAATGCGATCGTCTACTAAAACCATCTTGCGCCATTTGCCATCGCCATGGCTGGCACCTATTTGTTGCAGCACCTGTGCTACTTCCGCATCGATCGCTTCTCGCTTATCAGGGGTGAGATTGTTGTAGCCGGGTTCAATCAAGCGGCTGTTATCTGTAATTGAAAGCATCGGATTTTGCTCTTGATTTGCCAGGATCCAGGCCTCTCTTTCAGTAACACAATCGGCCCGAAATTCAGTAGTAGCTAATTCATAACCCCAATCTCTAAAGCCCCCTTCCGTAAATTTCATGATGTTGCCCTTATGCACCAAGGTGAGATGGCGGCGTTTGCCCTCAAGCCGCAGGGCATGTTGCATAGCCCGGCGGATATGGCGTTGGGTGCCAGCTTTACTAACGGGTTTGATACCAAGGGCAGAACCCTCTTTGATGCGTTTCTTACCTAATTGCGGGCTGGCTGGAATAACAGTGTCGTTTAGGTGCCTCAGCAGTTCTTGCCCTACTGGGTCGTTGGCGGCCCACTCAATACCGATATAAATATCTTCTGTGTTTTCGCGAAACACCACCACGTCCAGGTCTTGGGGGCGTTTGTGGGGGCTTGGGGTGCCGCTGTAATAACGGCAGGGCCTAACACAGGAATAAAGATCAAATATTTGCCTTAACGCCACATTTAAAGAACGGATGCCACCACCAATTGGTGTGGTGAGGGGTCCTTTGATTGCAATTCCATAGGTTTTGATGGCGTTCAGAGTGTCTTGGGGCAGGTATTGATAGGTGCCGTAAAGCTCACAGGCTTCATCGCCGGCATACACCTTGAACCATTCAATTTGGCGGCTGTCGCCGTAGGCCTTGGCCACCGCTGCATCAAGTACCCGTTGGGTGGCAGGCCAAATATCAACGCCGGTGCCATCGCCGCGAATGTAGGGAATGATTGGGTTGGCTGGCACCTGTGGCTCACCATCCACAAATTTGATTGCCTCGCCGCGGCTGGGGGGGGTGAGCTTTTCGTAGGTGGCCATCGGGTTATCGCTGCAGGTGCTGGTCAAGATGAGCCTAGTTTTGCGTGTTCTGCTGTTATCAATGCTGCCGCACTGGCACTACCGCTCGTAATCCTTCGCAACTTTTGCAGCCATAACTAGCTAAGAGGCGCTTACGCTCAATTCAAGATTGCCCGAGCGCCGAGCCCCATGGCTGTTGCCCTTGATTCAAACGTTGTTCTAGGCGGCGCAGATGCCACGGAATCTGCAGTTCCCCTTGCCACCCAGCTGCGGGAAGGCACCAAAAAATCCCACACGATGGCGGAAAATACCGGTTTCGTGAGCTGCTTTTTAAAGGGAGTGGTGGATAAGTTGAGTTATCGCAAGCTTGTTGCGAGTTTGTATTTCGTATATGCGGCCATGGAGGAAGAGATCGATCGCCTGCGGCCTAATCCTGTATTGCAACCGATCGCTTTCGCTGCCCTTGATCGCCGCAGCGCCTTAGAAGCTGATTTAGTTTTCTACTACGGCGAAAATTGGTTGGAGCAAATCAAGCCCACCCCTGCTGCCACCGAATATGTAGCGCGCATACACGAGCTTGCAAATAGCGCCCCTGAATTATTGGTGGGCCATCACTACACCCGTTACTTGGGTGATCTATCCGGCGGCCAGATTCTTAAAACCATTGCTCAAAAGGCAATGAATATGCAGGGGGATGCCGGTTTGCAATTTTATGTATTCCCTGCAATTGAAGATGAAAAGGAATTCAAAAATACCTATAGGGCTGCTTTGAATTCCCTAGCGATTGATCAAACAATGGCTGATCGGATGGTGGAAGAAGCAAACCATGCTTTTCATCTAAATATGAAATTATTTCAAGAATTGGAAGGTAATTTGGTGGCGGCGATCGGCAAGGTGTTGTTTGGATTTCTTACCCGCCGTCAAATTAATGGCAGCACCGAAACAGTTAACAACTGAGTGAACCGCAGCCCCCTGCGGTTTCTAGTGCCAGGTACCAGCTCCCGTTTTCGCTGCGGAGGGCTGCTGGTGGCGTTGCAAAGCGCCCGCTTGTGCGCCGATTTTGCTCCAGCTGTTCAGATCGTTACCTACCGGCAAAGGGAAGCTGGCCATTTATTTTTAGCTGATTTATTGCAGCAAGAAGCAGCACCGGGGCCAGCGCTTTGGATTGTGAGCTGGGGTTTTGACGTGCCTGGCCTATTGCGGCAATTGCGGGGGCGAGCTGTGGCGTATCACGCCCACAGCAGTGGCTACGGCTTTGAATTACCCCCCGGGGTGCCGGTTATTGCCGTAAGCCGCAATACGCTTGGTTATTGGGGTGATCGCGCCCCAAGGTGTCCATTGCTATTGGTTCCAAATGCTTTGGATCCTGCTTTTACAACCCCATTTGTAGAGCCGACAGCTGGTACACGGCGACCCATCGATGTGTTGGTGCAGGCGCGTAAAACAAGCAATTATGTGCTGGATCAATTGGTGCCAGCACTGCGGAAGCAAGGTTTAAAAGTTGAGTTGCAAAGCGGTTGGGTGGATGATTTGGCCGCATTATTCAGCAGCGCCACCGTGATGCTTTACGACTCCGCTGATTACTGGCGCAGTGTGGGCGTAACAGAAGGGTTTGGCTTGCCGCCTTTGGAAGCATTAGCAAGGGGATGCGTGTTATTTAGCAGCTTTAACCATGCCCTTGCCGATAAACTTGATCCTGGTGTAAATGCCTGGCAAATCGGCTGCGGCAGCCTTGCTAATGATTTAAAACAAATTGCGGCGGCGGTAGCAAATCCAGCAGCTTTTAAGCCACAGCCAGAAATGTTGGCTGCTTTGCTGCTAGATCATTCCGAATCCAAAGTGCAACAGCGTTGGCAGCTTGCCCTTACGGCTGTTGATCAGCATTTCGATCAATTGCAAAATGGAGCAACACCTTTGTTGCAGGTGCCCAGTTGGCGCTTGCGTTGGGGCCGGCGCTTGAGCCGGATCAAGAGGCTGCTCTTAAGGGCTTAAGCGCCATAAGTTGATGGGTGTGAACGCCGATTCATCCCACCGGCCGCCTGATAGCGGTTTTAAGCCATTGGCCTGGTTGAGTTGCCGCAGCCAAACTTTAGATAATTTACTGCGATTACTTAGTTATTTACCGGAGCAACGGCGAACAGCTCTCTGGAGATTGTTGCCGATTTCGGTTTTACCAGGAATGCTTGATTTAGCGCTTGTGGGGGTGGGTGCAAGGTTGGTAGGTGCATTAGTTGGTACAAACCTTGAAGACAAAATGCCAGGGGTGAAGGTATTTGGTGGCAAGCCACTAGATCAAACCCTGTGGCTGATTGCAATATTTATTGGCCTTGCTTGGCTTGCTTCTTTTTCGAAGTTATTTCTGCAATTAGTGCAGCAAAAGGTAACAGCGAGGATTTGGCGTGATCTATCAAATGAAATTCATGCCCGGGTATTGCGCCAGCAATATGAATATCATTTAACCCGCTCAACCGCAGAATTAACCACATCGATTCTTTCTAATATCCGCCAAGCTTCCAGTGGTGTAATTAGCCCAACGCTGCGGATATTTAGTTCTTTAATATCTATTTTATTGCTGTCTTTCGGCATTCTTTGGATCGGACGTTTTCCTGCCTTTTTATTACTTTTAACCGTGATCTTGGCTTATTTGGGTTTGTCCAC
>NZ_JAGQEK010000137.1 GCF_024346075.1 Synechococcus sp. Cruz CV12-2-Slac-r | reverse complement strand
CAAGCCAGGATCAACTTGAGGGGGTGTTGTTTATTGATGCCACCAGCGGTGCGATGCATCGCGCCAAAGCAAAGCTGGTTGTGCTTTGCGCTTCCACAATCGAAAGCCTGCGCTTGCTGTTGCTGTCTCGGGATGATCGCTGCCGCAAAGGTTTGATCGATCCCCATGGCCTGATCGGTTTGGGCTTGATGGATCATGTGTCGGTTGCACGCTTTTTTGCATTGCCACCCCAGGCACCAGCGCCTCTTGGTACCGGTTTATCGGGGGCTGAAAGCGCTTTTATTCCTAATACAGGTGATGGCTATGGCCTTTGGTGTGGGGTGCAGCGCTTTGAGCCGCCTGCCTTGTTGCGCCGTGATCCAAAGGCGGCAATTGGCTTTTTGATTGGCCATGGGGAGGTGCAGCCAAATCCCAGCAACCGCGTTTGCCTTGATCATGGCCGTTGTGATGTATGGGGTTTACCGGTGGCCCATATCGCCATGGCTTGGGGCATGGCAGAACAAACCCTGGTGAATTTGATGCTCAGCCGCATTCAAACCGTGGTGCAGGCAGCGGGCGGGGAGATCAAACCCATCGAAGATTTGTTCCGCTTGGCATTGATCGAACCATGGCTAACGGCTAGTGCCGCCGGCTCCCAAGCGGTGCCACCACCCGGCTACTACATCCATGAATTAGGTGGTGCACCCATGGGCGATAACCCTGAGCGATCAGTGCTGGATCGTTGGAATCGTTTTCATACCTGCAGCAACCTGTTGGTTACCGATGGCAGTTGTTGGCCTAGTTCCGGTTGGCAAAGCCCAACGCTCACCTCGATGGCCCTCACCAGGCGGGCTTGCTTGCAGGCAGTGGAAAACCGAGCGAAATCCAATTAATAACTTGATGGAATCATTTCTACGCGATATCTTTATCTTGTTATGAATATCTTTTGATTGAATTGCACTCTCCAGAAGCGCTTGCCGAGTATTTCAAGGTGTTCAGTGAACCCAATCGCCTGATGGTGCTTGCAGTATTAAAGGAGGGCCCCTTAAACGTAACGGCTGTAGTGCAGGCCACTGGCCTTAGCCAGGCCTTGGTGTCTAAGCATCTCAAGCTTCTTACAATTGCTGGAGTGGTGCAACGCAAACCAAAGGGTAGTTTGGTGTTTTATCAGGTAAAAGAGCAAGGAATTTTTAATTTTTTGCTTACTGCTGAAAACCAGCTTCGCGTTTGTAGGGAGCAACAAGTTAATGCGCTTCAGAGTTAACTAACATCATGACAATCGCCACCGCAATTCTGCAATTGATCTGCCCAGATCGTGCTGGTTTAGTAAGTGAACTTTCAGGCTGGGTGGCAGCTAATGGGGGGAATATTGTTCATGCTGATCACCATAGCGATCATGGTGCTGGTTTATTTCTAAGCCGAATTGAATGGGAGTTGGAAGGTTTTGGCTTGCCGCGGGAGGAGATCTGCCCTGCAGCCCGCGCCCTTTGCCAACGCTTAAGCGGCCAATACAAAATAAATTTTTCTGATCACCGGCCGCCGGCGGCAATCTTTGTTAGCAAACAAGATCACTGTTTATTGGATTTGCTTTGGCGTGTGCGCACTGGAGAGCTGCCAATGCAGGTGCCATTAGTGATTTCTAATCATCCTAATCTTGCAGGAATCGCAGAGGAATTTGGCGCCCACTTTGAACATGTGCCTGTGAATGCGGCAAATAAAGCAGAGGCGGAAACCCGGCATTTGCAGCTGTTAGCAGAACATAAAGTTGAGCTTGTGGTGCTTGCTAAATATATGCAGGTGCTAACACCAGAATTTTTAAGTAGTTTTGATCCGCCGGATGCTTTTCATCAGGTTATCAATATTCATCATTCATTTCTACCCGCCTTTACCGGTGCAAATCCTTATAAAAGGGCCTGGGAGCGCGGTGTGAAATTAATTGGTGCCACCGCCCACTACGTAACAGAAGAACTCGATGGCGGCCCGATCATTGCCCAAGCCACTGTTCATGTGAGCCATCGGGATGATGTGGAGGATTTAATTCGTAAAGGCAGGGATATGGAACGTTTGGCCCTTTCGCGGGCAGTGAGATTGCACATATGCGATCAAGTAATGGTTTATCGCGGTCGCACAGCGGTGTTTGACTAGCCCTATGCGGTTTGCAGCCATAAATACCTGGGTGCAGGGGCAACGGCCTGAGGCAGCCACGGCATCGGGCTGGATTGCATTTCAAATTGGCGTTTTTTTGTTGCCCAGCAGTTTGTTGCTGGCGGTGCCGCCTCTGTTTTGGGCCCTGTTGCAAGGCAGCCGTTGTAAGCGGCGCCCGTGGTGGAACGATCGCCTAAACCGCGTTTTTTTATTGATCGCAGTGTTAATGCTGCTTGGTGCAAGCCGTGCATTTAGTGGCTGGTTGGCTTGGTTTGGCCTAATGAATTGGTTGCCATTTTTCTGGGGTTTTTGGGGTTTCCAGCCCTATGTGGCCACCGCTGAGGGGCGACGGCGAATCGCTTTGTTATTTGTTTCCGGCACGCTACCGGTGATTTTTACCGGTTTGGGCCAGTTATGGCTTGGCTGGAGTGGTCCCTGGCAAGCCCTTGGCGGTTTGTTGATTTGGCATCTGGCCCCAGGGGGCATGCCGCCAGAACGGTTGTCGGGCTTATTTGATTACGCCAATATCGCCGCTGCTTGGTTGGCATTCAGTTGGCCTTTGCTTTTAGCTGCAACATTTGAATGTTTCGCCAGGTTTCAGGCTGGTAAAGCCCGCTGGCAGCTGCCGCTGTTGTTGATTTTTCTAATTGCTCAATTGGCAGCCCTTTATCTCACCGATTCTCGCAATGGCTGGGGAGCAGCAGTGCTGGCCTTGCCTTTGGTGCTGGGCCCGGCCCGTTGGTTGTGGCTACTGCCGCTAATCCTGCTGTTGCTATTACCGGTGGGATTTGCTGTGTTGCCAGTAATCCCGGATTTCATACAACAGCCCGCCCGCGTTTTGGTGCCAGAGGCGATTTGGGGCCGGCTTAGCGATCTGGCCTTTAGTGATAGACCCCTAGCTTCCACCCGCTTGGGGCAATGGACGGTAGCGGCGGGATTAGTTGCTGAACAACCCTGGCTGGGCTGGGGGGCAGCTGCTTTCAGCTTGATTTATCCCTCGCGAACGGGTGTATGGCATGGTCATCCCCATAATTTGCCTTTAGATCTAGCGATCAGCCATGGCTGGCCGGTGGCTCTTTTGTTGGTGGGAGTGGTGGCTTGGCTTTTGTTGCGCTCTGCCCGCTTGGGTATGGCAACGGGGCCTGTATTTGAGCGTGCATGGTGGGCGGCAGTATTAATTTTGGTGTTACTACATGCCAGCGATTTGCCGCTCTACGACGGGCGAATCAATGTGGCCGGTTGGTTATTACTGGCTGGATTACGCCTAAACCCAGTTAATGTTACTGCTGCTAAGGGTTGTAACGCCATTAATTAGTGCGATCATTTCGTCTTGATTGTTACCACTTAAGTTCAGGCTGCCGTTGTTGTTGCGATCCCAATAAAGCGAAAGTTTGCCACTGCTAACAGTTGTGAGATAGCTACCATTGAGGAGCTGTAATTTATCATCAATTAAACTAAAATCAGTAATCAGTGCGTAGTCGCTGCTTCCAGAATTGAAATTTATATTATCATTATAAAAGACACCTCTTGAATCGCCAAGTACAAACACATCCTTGCCGGCACCTCCAGTAAGTGTATCTATTTGTCCCTTTCCTAAGCTAACGGCGGTGGCGCCTGTTTTAACCGCTCCGGTAATTATATCGTTACCATCTCCACCTAAAATTTTATCGCTGTAAGTGCTGCCCCAAAGTACTAAATCTAATGGTGTTGAGGCTTTAGATGTATCAGCAATTGATACAGTTGCAGTAGATCCAACTTGTAAAGTGAGGGCAGAATCAGAATATAGTTTTATAGAGAGCGCTTCAGTACCTTCTGTTAATAGATCATTTTTGATCGTGTGAGAGAAAGTAAATTTACCAGTAGAATCTATTGCGCCTTCTCCAGTGAGGGTGCCTGCTGAGAAATCAGTAATTGTTATTCCAGTGCCACTTAAGGCGTAATAAAGTTTGCTGCCAGTTAAGAGATTAGTTGTGGCAACAGTACTTGTAATAACTGCACCTTCATTAATGTCGCTTGCGGATGGGGTA
>NZ_JAGQEK010000136.1 GCF_024346075.1 Synechococcus sp. Cruz CV12-2-Slac-r | reverse complement strand
GGCAAGTAATTTCTGTTCTGCGCGCTGAACCCTCCTGGTGGTGGTTGGAAGCGATGCCGATGGCTCTAGCAATTCGCTGGTTAATAGGGCTATTGCTTGTGGCAGTATTAATACGGCTGGCATTACAGGGTAGCCAGAGTCTTTTAGTGCAAACCATCGGCCAACGGCTTACAGCACAATTAAGGATAGATTTATTTAGCCATAGCCTCAACCTCTCATTAAGATTCCACGACCGCACCCCCGTTGGGAAATTAATAACAAGGCTCACTAATGATGTAGACGCGTTAGCGGAAGTTTTTGGCTCTGGCGCAATTGGCGTATTAGCAGATATTGTTACTTTTGTGGTAATTGCAACATTAATGCTATCTATAAATCGCCCTTTAGGCTTACTCCTACTTGCCTTGCAAGTACCCATTACTTTACTTGTAATCAGTTTGCAGCAACGCTACCGGAAAGCTAATTACAGAGTAAGGGAAGAACTCGGACAATTAAATTCCGATCTTCAGGAAAATCTTCAAGGCCTTGAGGTGGTGCAGATGTTTAGACGCGAAAATCTAAATAGTGCGAGATTTGCAATAACCAATGCTAAATATCGCCGAGCGGTAGATGGCACAATCTTTTACGACAGCGCAATTTCCTCACTACTTGAATGGATTTCGCTTGCAGCTGTTTCTTTAGTTCTCGCGATCGGTGGTCATCTTGTTACATCGGGAGCGATGGGCCTTGGTGTGCTAACAACCTTCATTCTTTTTTCGCAAAGATTATTTGATCCCTTGCGGCAGTTAGCAGAAAGATTTACGCAAATCCAAGCGGGTTTAACCGCCGTGGAGCGTATAGACGAATTACTAGATCAACCCCTAGATATTCAAAATGCAACCACATTTACAGTATCTAATCAACCAAAATCAGGGGAGGTAATTTTTGAAGACGTTTGCTTTGCTTACAGAGATGATGAACCCATCCTGCAACATATAAATATGCATATTGCCCCAGGAGAACACGTTGCTCTGGTGGGCCCCACCGGGTCTGGTAAAACAACAGTAATTAGGCTTTTATGTCGCCTTTACGAGCAGCAGCAGGGCAGGATATTGCTAGACGGGATTGATATTCGTGGAATACAAATTGCAGAATTAAGAAAACGCTTAGGTGTTGTGCTGCAAGACACATTTTTATTTAGTGGTAATGTTGAAAATAATTTAAAACTTGATACTAACATTGCTAGGCCTGAACTTGAAAAGCTATGCAATGATTTAGGCCTTTCGCCATTATTGGAACGCTTACCAAATGGATTAGATACATCGCTAAGGGAAAGGGGTGGTAATTTAAGTTCCGGTGAAAGGCAGCTGTTAGCTATTGCACGTGTTGCTTTACGCAACCCTTCAATATTAATAATGGATGAAGCCACTGCATTTCTCGATCCCAGCACAGAAGCAACATTGCAGCGGGATCTAGGTCGCTTATTAACAAATCGCACTGCCATAGTAATCGCCCACCGCCTCGCCACCGTAGAAGCAAGTGATCGCATCCTGGTATTAAAAAGAGGCCGTGTAGTGGAAGAAGGCAACCATACAGATTTGCGGGCACAGGGTGGTCTTTATGCCCAGCTTGCAGATCTCCAAGAGAAGGGTCTTGCGAGCCTTTAGTAATATGCAGCCAGCAGAATCACAAGAGCCCCTTCTTAATAAATTTTATGGGAATGAGTGGCGAGAACTAGATAGTAGTAATGAAAGATTACGCTTGATTGCAAGTTTTGATCGTGAGATTGATCTTGTGGAATTAGAACAACTTTGTGATGCAGTTGGCTGGTGCAGAAGGCCGCAACGGCGGGTGCGCACAGCCTTGGAAAATTCACTGTTAGTTATAGGTTTATGGCGCCATGATCAACGCTTTCCCCGTTTAATTGGTTTTGCCCGTTGCACTGGCGACGGTGTTCTTGATGCCACCATTTGGGATCTTGCAATTCATCCGCTCTATCAACGCAGTGGCCTTGGCAAAGGTTTAATGCTGGTGTTATTAGAACGGTTGAGATTTATGGAAGTTGAAAAAATAACTCTTTTTGCAGATGCCCAAGCGGTTCGTTTTTATTTATCACAAGGTTGGGATCTTGAACCGCAGGGTAACCGTTGCGTTTTTTGGTATGCCAGATAGATATAAAATTTAGTAGAGCTTAGCTAATAATTCAGATTCCACCCCACGGCGCCAGGCCGCCCGTAATTTTGCATTGCGCCAACAACTGCGCCATACCCCCAAGCGTTGCCAGCGTCTACCACTAACCGTGATCGCTGCCGGTGCTATCACCAGAGAGCCAAGTTTTTTTAAGCGCTGCACCAGATCTAGATCTTCCATTAATGGGATCGGTTGAAAACCTCCCACCAGCCAATAGGTTTGTTTTGTTATTGCTAAGCCTTGATCGCCATAGGGAAGTTCACGCCAACTACTGCGCAATTGCACTAACAATTCCAGTAGGCGCAGGCGCCATCCCGGAGCCTGCACCTTTAAACGAAAGGCAGCAGCAATCACACCTGGTTTTTCTAAACAATTAGCCACGAGCCCACTCCACCCCGCAGGTAAACGGGCATCGGCATGGACAAAAAACAAATTGCTGCACCTTGCCTGCAATGCGCCATGGGCTAATTGGGCTCCCCGATTGGCACAACTAAATCTCAATAATTTGGCGCCCATCAAAAGGGCTAATTCGCAACTGCCATCACTGCTGCCGCCATCCACCACAAGCAATTCACCCACATCCTGCAACTGAGCCAACAGGCCGCCAAGCAACTCCACTTCATTCAGCACTGGAATCACCACACTCCAGTTATCTGGATTTTTGGGATCAATCATCAAGCCAAGGGGCCATATCGCCCACATCATCTATATCGGAGCGATATTGCAAAAGCTTTGCTTTAAGACCAATGCCATTGGCTCGAGCGATGGTTTCAGTTAACACTCCAGCACCACCCCAATCAATACCACTAAACAAAGAGCCGTTAGAGCGGTTTAAACCCACTAACCAATAACCACCATCTAATGCTGGTCCTAGTACCAAATCACAGTGATCTAAATGTGCGTATGCGTTTGCTAGATCACTAACGCTGAGCTGGGGTAAATCACTACCGATCAGCACCACCCGAGAGGCACCGGAATTGAATGCGCGGCTGAATTGTCGTTGCATGCGCAAACCAAGGCCACCAATCCCTTGGGCTGGCCCCATCGCTAAAAGCACCGTTGAATTCACACTTATTTCACGCCATGCTTTCGCTGTTGCCATGGTGTGGGTCAACAGCTTTGCTTGAACCCTGGCGGCAGCAAGGGCACCAATAGCAACAGCCAAGCGCCTCTTACATCTCCCCGGTGCCGGCAAGCGAGCTAGTACAACTAATACCAGCTGCTGTTTCACCCCTGGGGCCGTGGTAATTCCATCGGTTTTAGCCTTAATGCCTGGGTTTTACCTTGCCGTTCCACAGTTATTAGCAACTCACGACCCACCTGGCCCCCTTCTACCGCCACCTGCACATCGGAAGGGCTCTTAACTGCCTGATCTGCCACTTTTAAAATTAAGTCGCAACTGCGAATCCCCCCGCGGGCAGCAGGGCTGTTTTGCACCACATCCACCACCACCACAGCATTACGTTCAGGCAATTTGCAGTTATTACCAGTGGCATTCACCTCCCTTGCAAGTTGTGGTGTGATCGCCTGTAATTTCACCCCTAAATAAGGATGGCTAGCCCTACCCCCCTCCAAAATTTGTTGCGCAACAGTTTTTGCTTTATTTATTGGTATCGCAAAACTCAAACCTGCTCCTGGCGCTTGTCTAATCGCTGTATTAATTCCAATTACCTGGCCTCGATCGTTTATTAAAGGGCCGCCGCTATTGCCCGGATTAACCGCTGCATCGGTTTGGATATAGGCCACCCGCTGGCCGCCACCAAGGGCATCAGTTCGAGCTGTAGCACTCACGATTCCAAGGGTTACGGTGTTATCGAGGCCTAGGGGATTACCAATGGCAATCGCCCATTCGCCTGGGCGCACAGAAGCTGAGTTTCCTAGTGGCGCCACAGGTAAACCTTGGGCTGCTACCTTCACCACAGCAACATCGGTTAAGGGATCAGCGCCAAGCACCTTGCCCGGAAAACTGCGGCCATCTGGAAGGGTTACGGCCACGCTGCCCGCCCCTTCCACCACATGGGCATTGGTAAGTAATAGCCCATCCGAAC
>NZ_JAGQEK010000135.1 GCF_024346075.1 Synechococcus sp. Cruz CV12-2-Slac-r | reverse complement strand
ATCTATTTCGCTCCAGAGCTTTGTTTCTTTTTTGAGGCCGGAGCCGATCGCAATTGAGCCAACAGTTTGTTGTATCCAATTTCTAGTTTGCTTTGTGCCACCACTGGGGTTAAGCATTGGTTCTGCTTGTGTTTGCAGGCTAAATTGAAACCAATCAGGTAAATCTAAATTGTTTTGTAAGCTAAACCATGGAGCTGCTTGTTCTAAGGGTGCTGATTCATCCGCGTATAGCTGAAGTTGAAATAACGGATTTATAAGTAATATTATTCCCACGATTATTTGATTGCGATAAATTTTTAACATCTTAATGAGAGACTGATCTCAATTTATTTTCAATTTACTTTAGTAGTTCTCCCACTGCTTGCAAGGAGCCGCTTGATCTTGCTGAAAGCAAATCCACTGTGTGATTGCTGAGTATCGTTGCTTTAGAGGTATGCAGCCCAATGCAATTTCAAGACATTATTCAAACCCTCAACCGTTTCTGGGCTCAGCAGGGATGTTTGATCCTGCAGCCATACGACACTGAGAAAGGAGCGGGAACCATGAATCCCCATACGGTGTTACGAGCAATTGGTCCAGAACCCTGGGCGGTTGCTTATCCAGAACCATGCAGAAGGCCAACTGATGGTCGTTATGGCGATAACCCAAATCGCGCTCAGCACTATTTTCAATATCAAGTGTTGATCAAGCCATCGCCTAACGGCATTCAAGAAACCTATCTTGAATCCTTATCTGCCCTTGGAATTAAAGCAGCAGAGCACGACATTCGCTTTGTTGAAGACAATTGGGAATCACCACCCCGCGGGGCTTGGGGGGTGGGCTGGGAGGTGTGGCTTGATGGTATGGAGGTTACCCAGTTCACTTATTTCCAGCAATGTGGAGGGATTGATTGCCGGCCGGTATCAATTGAAATCACCTATGGCCTTGAAAGATTGGCTATGTATCTGCAGGATGTAGAAAATTTATGGGATTTAAAATGGAATGATAAATATTCCTATGGTGATATTTGGTTGCCATTTGAAAAAGGTAATTGCACCTATAACTTCGAAGCATCAAATCCGGAACGTCTGAAGCAATTGTTTGAAATTTATGAAGCAGAGGCTAAGGATTTATGTGAAAGATCATTGCCTGCCCCCGCTTTAGATTGGGTGCTCAAATGCAGCCATACATTTAATTTATTAGAGGCGAGAGGCGTAATTTCGGTAACAGAACGCACCGCCATCATCGCCCGCATCAGGCATCTGGCAAAACAGGTAGCTGAGGCTTGGTTAGCGGAGCGGGAGGCTTTGGGCTTCCCCCTGCTCCAAAGGTAAAACCGGCACTGCCGGTGCATCTGTTGTGTTGCTGCATAAATCCAAAACAATCCGGGCTGGAACGGTTCCACCACTTGGGATTTTCCAAGCTTCCCACTGCCCATCAATGCGCCAGGTTTGCCTCAAGGTGTCGCATTGAACCGCCACGGCTGTTGCTAAAGAACGTATATTTCCAAGCTCTGCCCGATTTGGTTTTACTAAAGTAATTCGTACTCCGCCTGCATGGAGGCGCCATCCTTTCCAATCCACTGCGGTATTGCCGTACCATCTCCAGCCAGTTGGATCGATAAGTAATTGCTGAGCCCGATCTCTTCGTTCAGCGGCACTAAGTAATAACGCTGCACTTGCACCTCCGCTTGCTAATTCAGGGGGTAAAACCTGTGTTTGATTAATTATTGCTGTTGGTAATTTTAATATCGTCCCAATTGCTAAGCGTTCTGCAATTACAGTGGGGTTTAATTTTATTAATGCGGCTAAAGAAATACCTCGCTTGCGGGATATAGCCTCCAATGTGTCGCCAGCTTGCACCGTGATAGTGGGATTTGTTGTTAATGGCTGAGCCCATATCATTGAAATCGGACTAAACGTGAGTGCCAGTAGGGCCAAGCGGGCCAAAGGATTCATTTTTTTTACTTAATAGCTTGCAAGCTATCGGTTGCATCGCGCTCGTCTAGGGGGGGAACCTTCTAAAACGGCCGCTGCAGAGGATAAATGGTTTTTTTGCCGCTTTCAAAACCGTTGCATCGCAAATGGGGACTGGCGTTTTTGATGTTTTTGCTTTTAATTGCCTGGTTGCAGTGGCGCTGGCCGCGGCCGGGTCTGCTCGATCCTGTTTGGCAAGCTGATGCCCCTCAGCTAACGCTCAAGGGCAGATTGGGCGCGCGCCTGCAGCAAATGAGCCCGAGTGGATGCAGGTCTCTTTTGCTGCTTGATTTGCCCCATAGCGGCCGTAGCGAGCTGATATTGCCCAATTGCGGCCCGTGGCAAGAGGGTTGGCGGGTGCAGGTGCAAGGTCGATTGCAAAAACCAAGCTCTGCAGTTCATCCTTTGCTTGGTGATGGCGGCCAAAGGATGGCGCGACAAGGAATATTTAGCCGTTTAGTTGTAACCCGCGTGCAGGTATTAGATACACAACAACCTGCCATATTGCGGCTGCGGCAGCATCTAAGTAAAAAATTTCAACAGGCTGCAGGGCCAGAGGCAGGCCCTTTATTAGCGGCATTGTTAATGGGTAGTGCTGTTGTGGATCTACCAGAACAACTTCAACAACAATTTCGGGCGGCAGGGCTTAGCCACGCCTTAGCTGCAAGTGGATTTCATCTCACTGTATTACTGGGTTTAGTGATGGCTTTAGTGCGTGGCAAAAGTGCATCTCTACAGCTAACGGCAGGGTTAGGGGCAATGGCTTTATTTCTCTTACTGGCGGGTCCTCAACCTTCAGTATTAAGGGCTTTGCTTATGGGGGCCGCGGCATTGGTGATAAAAACAAATGAAGAACGCAGTAAACCTCTGGGTTTACTGATGTTTAGTTTGTTTCTTTTACTGCTATGGCAGCCAGCATGGTTATGGGACGTGGGTTTCCAGCTCAGCGCATCTGCCACCGCTGGTTTAATTCTCACGGCTCCCAGATTGGAAAAACATTGCCATGCGCTGATTGCGGTGCCGCTAGCAGCATGGTTGTGGACCTTGCCTCTGCAACTTTTGCATTTTGGTGTAGTGCCTATTTATGCCGTGCCAGCGAACTTGCTTGCTAGCCCACTTATATCAGTGTTAACACTTGGATCGATGGCAAGCGCAGTGGTGGCTTTAGTGCTCCCTCCTCTACTTGCACCATTGGTATGGCTTTTACAATTTCCAATTCAGGGCTTGTTGTTATTAGTGAAAATAGCCGCTGAATTGCCTCTTGCATTAATATTTACTGGGCGTATTACGCCATGGTTAGTTTTAATTTTTAGTTTTGGTTTGTTTCCTTGGCTGTTGCCACTACATCGCTGGCGCTTTTATGGCTTAATGGCGATAGTTGTTGCCAGCATTTGGCAACTGTATGGTTTATTTCAAGATCAGCTTTTATTAGTTCATCAAGCCTCCGGCAGTTTATTAATTGCTAGATATCATGCAAGGGCTGCATTAATAACAACTGATGCTAGTGGATATAGTTGTTTAAGGGCAAAGCGTTTGCAGCAAGGTTTAGGGATTGCTCGTTTGGATTGGTTGGTTTTGTTAGATCCTGTTGCCTCCGATGCAATTTCATGTTGGAAGCAGCTCAGCGGATTAGTGCAAATGATGCCACAAGGATTAGTGCGCAGTGATGGATTGAGTTTTCAGAGTATGCCGGATTCACCAGGAGCAGGAATTTTGCAACTTGGTAAGAAACGTTGGGGAATTTTTCCTCAGCCAATAATTAATAGCAACGCAGAACTACCTCAGCTTGATGGAATCTGGCTTGGTAGATCACCAAATGCACGGGAGCTGATCCCAATAAAAGCGAAGACAGTGTGGGTAAGCGGGATGAAGCGCAATAAGGCTGCATCCACCCAAAGCAGATGGCAATTTACCGGGGAACGGGGCTCGCTAAGCTGGTGATGTTCAGAAGTTCTGAACCGTGGAGAGGTGGCTGAGTGGTCGAAAGCGAACGATTCGAAATCGTTTGAAGTGAAAGCTTCCGTGGGTTCGAATCCCACCCTCTCCGTTTAATCAGGGTTTTGAGACGTCCATGAGAATCTAGCAACCCAGTCAAAGACTGGGTTTTTTAATGCCTGTTGTCCAGATTGGTCTCATAAAATGCTGGGTAGTGCCAAATAAGTGTTGGTGTATATGTTGGTGTAAAATGTTGGGGTGTTGGTGTATTTGGGGTTGACCTTAACTGACGTACAGATCAAGGCAGAAAACCCAAGCGGCGTGAGGCGGCGGGCAAGGTTAATTGCCAATGCTATT
>NZ_JAGQEK010000134.1 GCF_024346075.1 Synechococcus sp. Cruz CV12-2-Slac-r | reverse complement strand
AAACTCAATACCTAAACTAAGCACTTCATAAATAAGGTAGTAATGGTTATTTATTGGGGGCCCGCTACCGCTTTGTTTCCCCCACAGCGAAAAGAGCTCAGCTGGAAAATCCACCACCTTTGGGTTGCCCCGATCCCGATCGTGCCAGCCGCCAACCGCTGTTGCCCCTGGATGAACAGCTGGAGGCGGTGGCATTTGATGGCCCCAGCGCTCAAGCAGCACCGGCGCCAATTCCAGAGCGGCAAGCATCCAAATTGAGCCCAGCTCAACAGTTAGCCCAAAGACGCGCAGCAATTGCCGATTTAGATCAAAGGGTGCGAGATGTGCAGCCCCGCCTTGGCCTCACCGTTGATCGCCGTTTTGGCAAAAATGAGCTGAGTTCCCTCACTGGCACTGAAACCGCCTACGGCCCGGCCACACCGGCCCAATTGCAACAAATTCAAAATAAAAAAAACCAAAAATTAATTAGCGGCTCTGTTACCCATTGGCGTTTTCAAGCTCCCCAGGTGCGGCTTACCCCTGAAGGTTGGACGGCCCCCAGGGCAAGCTTTAGCAACGATCCCTTCACCCCAGCTCAAGTGTGGGTGGATATGGAAAATGTGAAATCAAAACAGGAACTTGATGGCACCACGGTGATTGAATCAGCTCGTAATCGTTTGCTGCTGGAAAATAAAATTCCAGTGCCTTTACCCACAACTTTTAGGATCAAGCCAACCCAAGAGCAAGAGGTTGAAAATCGCTGGTCGCTAAAAAACGATAATCTTGATCGCGATGGCCTATTTGTTCAATATGCCCTGCCTGAAGTGCGCCTCGGCTCAGCCACGGTATTTTCCTTAAAGCCACAATTCATGCTTCAGCGGGCTTTTGAGGGCAGCACCAACTCCTATCCAGCCCCCAGAGCTTCTGCAGGATCAGGCACCGTTAGCCAATCCAACACCGTGGGCGATTTATTTGGCGCTCTCGCTTTGCTTGAAGGTTCCTTTGGTACTGGAAGATTTTATGCGCGGGCAGATGTATCAAGTTTGTCTGATCAAAATCTAAGTAATGCCACAAGGGTGGTGGCTGAAATTTTAGAGCCGCTTAAATTGCCATTTTTAGGCACACCGCTCGCCCGTTTATTTGGCGCCTATCGCTTCCGCACCTGGAATGGTTCCCTTGGCGAGCAGGATATCTACTCTGCCTATGGCGTTTCCTTAGAAAAACAAGCATCTCTGCCTACTCTTGGTAAATTGCAAAGTTCATATTTTTGGCGGGCGGGCGTTGGTAATTACCAGAGTAATGATTTTGTATCTGGCAATATTGAGAGTAATAATTTTGCTGATTTATGGCGCGCCAATTTTTATGGCACAATCCGCGCTAATTTACCAATTTGGAGTGGTAAAGCCCTGCCGCTTAGTTCAGAGGGTGCCTACCGCTATTCCGGTGTTGCAGTAATACCTGGGCTTTCATTTAATTTTGTACCTTTTTTGAATTTATCTGCCTATGGCGGCGGCCAAAGCCAAAATCTAGTGGGGATTTCTGGTGGGCCTGTAATTACATTGGGCCATTTCAATCGGCCGATGTTTGATTATACCCGCCTTTCCTTATTTGGTAGTTTGGCTGCAAAATCAGGCGATAGCCCTTTTGCTTTTGATCGTTATGTTGATACAGCTACTTTAGGTGTTGGCTTAACCCAACAATTGGTTGGCCCATTGGTGCTAGATGGTGCCGTAAGTTATAACGTAGCTGGGGGCTCTGGCTATTACGGTGATGTAACTAATTCCTATGTTGAATTGCGTTGGCAACGCCGCGCCTATGAGGTGGGTTTTTATTACAGCCCTTACACAGGGATCGGTGGTATCAAGTTTAAATTAAACGATTTTGGTTTCCGCGGCCCCGGCTTACCTTTTGTGCCCTATGAACCATCAACTGGAGTTGTATTAGGCCCATAAATTATTTAGATAAGGCAGGGCAGCTGCAGTTTTATTCAGGGCCTCGTTATTAGCAACAAGTTGTGCTGTGCCATCCCAGCGGCCGCTTAAGAACATTTGTTGGATGCCTTTTTCTAGCTCGATAGCCCAGCTGCAGCCTTCACTACTGATGCTGCTGGAGGCAAGATCCAGCACAAAATTTGGATTTGTTGCCTCGTTTGCCAATGCCTGTAGTTCCAGAATCAGCGTTTGCTTTACCTGCACGCAGGGAATACCAAGCGCTAAACAATTGCCAAAAAAGATCTCAGCAAAACTTTCAGCTAGCACCGCCCTAATACCCCAACGCATTAATGCCTGGGGTGCATGTTCACGGCTGGAGCCGCAGCCAAAATTTTGGTTTGTGAATAAGAATTTTGCTCCTTGCTTTTCAGGTTGATCAAAAGGATGAAACCCAGCTGCGCCTTTATTTAATTCCTTGCGATCATCGGCAAATACCTGGGCGCCAAGCCCATCAAAACTCACACATTTAAGAAATCGAGCTGGGATTATTCGATCTGTATCGATGTCGTTGCCGCTCAGCACCACAGCCTTGCCGCTGATCTTTGTTATCGCACCGCTGGGAAAAATGTTGTCCATGCTTTTGGTTGGAATTTTTTTACTATTAATTAGGGTTGTTTAACATTTTGCGTACATCGCTTACGCAGCCAGTGATAGCGGCGGCGGCCACCATCGCAGGGCTCATCAGCAGGGTGCGGCCGGTGGCAGAACCTTGGCGACCTTTGAAATTACGGTTGCTAGAGCTGGCGCTGATCTCTCTACCTTCCAATCGATCTGGGTTCATTGCAAGGCACATCGAGCAGCCCGGTTCGCGCCATTCAAAACCGGCGGCGCGAAATAACTGATCCAGGCCTTCTGCTTCCGCTTCCTTTGCCACCTGCTCCGATCCAGGCACCACAAAAGCTTTGATGCCAGCTGCCACCTTGCCCCCTTTTGCTACTGCCGCGGCTGCCCTTAGATCGCTAATGCGTCCGTTTGTGCAGCTGCCGATAAAGCACACATCCACGGCAACACCAGCAATCGCACTACCTGGTTTTAGATCCATATAGCGATAGGCCTCTTCCGCTAGGGGTCTTTCGGCTGTAGGAATTTGATCCAATTGCGGAATCATTTCATCTACGCCAATTCCCTGCCCTGGGGTGATCCCCCAGGTAACAGTGGGGGCAATGCTGCTGGCATCAATCAACACCTCATCATCAAAAACAGCATCGCTGCTTGAGGCAAGTGCGCTCCACCAGGCCACTGCCTTGCCCCAGGCTTCCCCTTTAGGGGCATATTCCCGGTTTTTTAGGTAACTAAATGTGGTGGCATCTGGATTCACATAGCCACATCTAGCGCCGCCTTCGATCGCCATATTGCAGATCGTCATGCGTTCCTCCATGCAGAGGGCCGCAATCGCAGGCCCTGCAAATTCATGGGCGTAGCCCACGCCTTTTTGCACACCCATTTGGCGAATGATGTGCAGCACAAGATCTTTGGCGTAAACCCCCGGTTGTAATGCGCCATCAACCCAAATCCGCCGCACTTTTAATTTCGCCATCGCCAAGCTCTGGCAAGCCAGCACATCGCGCACCTGGCTGGTGCCAATTCCAAAAGCAATCGCTCCAAAGGCGCCATGGGTTGAGGTGTGGGAATCGCCGCAAGCCACCGTCATCCCCGGTTGAGTGAGCCCAAGCTCTGGGGCAATCACATGCACGATCCCTTGGCGACCACTGCCTAAGCCATGCAAAGTGATGCCGTTTTCGCTGCAGTTGCGCTCCAAGGTGGCAAGCATCGCTTCCGCTAACGGATCGCTAAAAGGCCTTGCTTGGGAGCTGGTGGGCACGATGTGATCCACGGTTGCCACCGTGCGTTCCGGATGGCGCACCCCAAGCCCCAGTTCGCGAATGGCTGCAAATGCCTGCGGACTCGTTACTTCATGAATCAGATGTAAACCGATAAATAGCTGGGTGGCGCCATCGGCTAATTCAGCTACCCGATGCAATTGCCAAACTTTGTCGTAGAGGGTGCCAGCGCTCAAAATTTTTATTTCGCTATTTAAGTAGCCTAAATCTGTGGCTTACAAAGCCAAACGCAGTTGATCGAGGGCATCGCCAACACTTAAGCCGCGGATCCATTCGCGGCCGCGGCTGGCGCCGTATTGGCGCATAAAGCTAAAACTCACGCTGGGCCCGCTAACGGCAAAATAAACCAAGCCCACCGGTTTTTCGGCGCTGCCGCCGCCGGGGCCAGCGATACCTGTAACTGCTACAGCCCAATCGGCGCCAGTGCAACGCCTTGCCCCCTCGGCC
>NZ_JAGQEK010000133.1 GCF_024346075.1 Synechococcus sp. Cruz CV12-2-Slac-r | reverse complement strand
TTGCCCTGGGGGCCGTCCAACCTTCAGGGGTAAGCCGCACCTGGGGAGCTTGAAAACGCCAATGGGTAACAGAGCCGCTAATTAATTTTTGGTTTTTTTTATTTTGAATTTGTTGCAATTGGGCTGGTGTGGCCGGGCCGTAGGCGGTTTCAGTGCCAGTGAGGGAATTGAACTCATTTTTGCCAAAACTGCGATCAACGGTGAGGCCAAGACGGGGCTGCACATCTCGCACCCTTTGATCTAAATCGGCAATTGCTGCGCGTCTTTGGGCTAATTGTTGAGCTGGGCTCAATTTGGATGCTTGCCGCTCTGGAATTGGCGCCGGTGCTGCTTGAGCGCTGGGGCCATCAAATGCCACCGCCTCCAACTGTTCATCCAGGGGCAACAGCGGTTGGCGGCTGGCGCGATCGGGATCTGGGCAACCCAAAGGGGGTGGATTTTCCAGCTGGGCCCGTTTTGTAGCGGGTGAACCAAAGCGGTAGCGGGCCCCCAATAAATAACCATTACTACCTTCATAAACACCGCCATAGGTGCCGTAGGCACCAGAACGGTGGTGAATACGCCCCACCATCGACCATTGCGGGTTTAGCTCAACACCTAATTCCACCGCTAGATAATTGAGAAATTGCGATGAATTAAGCCAGGAAACTTTTTCGTAATTACTAAGGGTGGAGTTAAAACTCACCCCTTCCACCACACCAAGGCTTAGCCAAGGCTGAATCCACCAACGCAAACCAATACCAAAAGTTACCTCCCAAAATTGTTGATTATTAATAAAGGCAAATTCTCTTTGATCTTCTGGCACCCCTTTGCGATAGCGCAGGTTGTTGCTGCTATCGCCTGTATGAAAAAACAAATTGCCGTCTAGTTCAAGATCAAATGGATCGGCATCAAGCAGCTTGCGATTAAAACCAATCCCCCCTAAGTATTCAGGCCTTGGGCTACCGCTCACTGTAAAAGTTTCGCCAAAGGTGGCATCGGTCATCTGGCCGCCCCAAGCGGTAATCGCCCATGGGAATGGATGCCTACTCACAAGCGGTGGCAGATTTGGGGGGCAGGAAAGCGCCTCCGGCGCTGGAAGTGGCGCCACACTCACAGGCGACACCTGCACCCCAGGCTTAGGGGGATTTAGCTGCAATTCACGCCTTTGTTTTAATTCCGCTGCCACTGCTTCTGGGCTGCCTTGCAGGGGGCCATCGGGATCGAGATCTAATTGATTTGTGAGTAGATCAATCACCCCATAAACATTTTCTAGTTCCCCTTCCCCCTGAAGCAGGTTGTAGCGAATCTCGCTGGCTTGAATGTATTGATTACCGCGTTGAAAAATTACAGATCCACGGGCCCATAGCACCCGGCTGTTGGTGTCGTATTCGAGGCGATCAGCCTGAAGCCTGCCGCCTGCAAGCACTGCCACCACATTGCCGGTGGCTACAAATCGCTGCAATTGCGCGTCGTAACCCTGCTGATCAGCCTTGAGCTCCAGCTCAAGCGGTGCCAGTTGCTTTTGGGGCGCAAGTTGGGGGCGAGCTGCTTCCTGGGCGTGCGAAACCGAAGCGTTGCCAACGCTTAGCAGCATTGCTATGGCTGCGGGCACCAGGTTGTGGGCGGTTAAGCGCTGCCTCAATCCTGGATAGCTTCAGGGGTGGCGATCTTGCCACGCCAAGCTGGCCAATTCATTCTTCTAGGTCCTTTCTGCTGGGTGTCCGGCTGGGATCGCTAGCCAGAAAACCAAACACAAAGATGCCGATAAAGAAGAAAACAACCGAATAAACAGAAATCTTGAGGGCGAGCATGGTCCAGCCGGAAAGGACAGGGATTGGTGCCGCACCCGAAGCGGCTGAGTCATCCTATGGGCCATACGGGCAGCTGCGGATGGAAAAAGGCCTAGAAGCGTTAGTTCAGGGGTGGATTGAAACGTTTGCCCCCTTGAGGGAGTTGGATCTACTGCCCTTTTGGCGCCGGGAAGATGGCAGCCCAGGCCAGCATCACCCTTGGGGGCAAAAGCATCGCGCTGATTGGGAGGCGCGTGGATTGGTGATTTGGCCCAGGGGCGGCCAACTTTTGAAATTGAAATATTGCTTGCGATGTCCGCCGGCCTGGCTTGAGGAAAAACCCCAAGGGCAGGTGCGTTTAGCGCTGCGCTGGTGGGCAGAAGCTGCAGCTTTGAAGGTGGATGGCGAAACCGTGGTGCAGGGGGATCTGTTCGATAGCGCCTGCCGCTGGCTATTGCCGCAACGTTTTTGGCACGGGGCGCCGCTCAACTTGGAATTGGAATTACGCAGCCCCAGCCACGATGAGGGGGGGCTAATCCTGGCGCGGCTGGAGCGGGAACCCGATAGCCACGCCGATGGCAGCGGCCTGCTGCTGCTTAGCCAACTACGCTTGCTGCAACAGGATTTAAGCCACCTAGAACAAATCCTTTCGCCGCCGCAACGCCAGGATTTAGAGGCCGCATTAGCGCAAAAACCATGCCGTTTTAATCAAGCGTTATTGCAACAGCAACTAGCCCAGCTGCCAAAACCAGCAGCGCTGCAACTACTAAGCCATGCCCATCTCGATTTGGCCTGGTTATGGCCGGTGGCAGACACCTGGCAGGCGGCAGTGCGCACATTTGAATCGGTGCTGGGCTTAATGAAAAGCCACCCACAGCTTTGTTTTGGCCATTCCACCCCAGCTTTGTATCACTGGTTAGAGCTGCACCGGCCTCTGTTGTTTTGCCAGATCAGGGAGTTGATGCAGGCAGGCCGCTGGGAACCGCTCAATGGCCCCTGGGTGGAAAGCGATTGCACCTTGCTGGGATCGAGCTCCTTGCTGCGGCAGTTCAGTGAAGGCCAGGCCTATAGCCGCAAAACCTTTCCCGAATGGGAGCACAACCTGGCCTGGTTGCCAGACAGCTTTGGTTTTAGCGCTGGCTTACCTGCTGTATGTGCTGCCACCGGGGTGAGTTGGTTTCTTACCCATAAGTTGTTTTGGAATGCCACTAACCCTTTCCCCCATCGCTTATTTCGCTGGCAACATCCAAGCGGCAGCAGCGTTTTAACCTTGATGAGTGCAGCGATCGGCAGCGACGCTGATCCTCTAGCAATGGCCAACTACAGCCGTGAATGGCAGAAAGCCACTGGCGCAACTGAAGCCTTATGGCTGCCTGGGGTGGGCGATCATGGCGGCGGCCCCAGCCGGGAAATGCTGGATCAACTGGCCCTATGGCAAGGCCAACCGCTGGCGGCGGGGCATCAATTCGGCACTATGCGCAGCTATCTGGCAAAACTTGAACCGCTGGCTTCGCAGCTGCCGGTGTGGCGAGATGAGCTTTATCTGGAATTACATCGCGCCTGTGCCACCAGCCGCCCGGATCAAAAAAGACACAACCGCAGCCTTGAGCGCCTACTGCGGGAAGCAGATGTAGCAGAAGCGCTCGCTCCAGCAAGCAATCCAGCTAAAGCACCAATTCACACTGAACCATTTCACTCTGAACCAATTCACACTGCCGGCCAAAAGGAATGGCGCTGTTTGCTGTTTCAACAATTTCACGACATTTTGCCCGGCACCTCAATTCCGGCGGTATTTGAACAGGCGGAAAGGCAATGGTGCAGCGCACGCCGCGCTAGCCGCCAAAGACGCGATCAGGCCTTAGGCCGTTTGGTGGCATTAGGTGCGGGCTTTGCAAAGCAATGGTGGGTGGGGCAACTACTGCCAGCAAAAGCTGGTAATCGGGTTTTAAAAATGCCTAAGCCAGAGGCCGGCTACAGCTGGTGGGGGCCACAGGGGCCCCTGCTAAGCCAGGCAGCAAAAGCTGGTGGTTGCTGGTTGCAACTGCCATTTGCTGCTGGGGTGGAACTGCAACAACTGCTGCAAAAACCCCTAGGCCAAAAGGCATTGGCAGTTCAACAGCCGGTGTACGCGCAAGAGTTGGGGGAAGGGCGCTGGATTTTGCAAAACAGCTGCGTAAAAGTGCTGCTGGGGCCCCAAGGGGTGGAACAGCTGCAGGGCTATCAAGGGTGCGCCTGGGGGCCAGCGCTACTAAAAGAACCATTGCAATGGCGCCGCTATAGCGATCGCGGTGAATTCTGGGATGCCTGGGATTTAGCGGCTGATTATCGAGAAAACCCACTGCCGTTTAGCTGGAGTAGCGGCCCAGAATTAATTGAAAACGGGCCACTCAGCAGCCAGTGGCGTTGGCGCGGCAATTGCGGCCAAAGCCCAATTCAGCTGCTGCTGAGGCTGCAGGCGGGCAGCGAAGTGCTGGAACTATGCCTGCAAAGCCA
>NZ_JAGQEK010000132.1 GCF_024346075.1 Synechococcus sp. Cruz CV12-2-Slac-r | reverse complement strand
GCAGGTTCCAAGGCGGTGCTGCCCTACCTCGATGCCCTCGAACGGGAACTGGATCTGCTGGTGGGCGCCATGCCCAGCCCCCGACCGCTCGCCCAGCTGCACTGGGGTGGTGGCACCCCCAACTATCTAAATGCCGAAGAACGCCAACGGGTGTGGCAGGCGGTTGCCCAACGCTTCCCCCTGGAGGCCGACCTTGAGGCCGGCATCGAGGTAAACCCCGAACGGCTCGACCGCAGTGCTGTGCTGCAGCTGCGCCAGCTGGGTTTCAACCGAATCAGCTTTGGGCTGCAAGACGTGGACCCGGCGGTGCAGGCGGCGGTGAATCGTCCGGTGCCGGTGGAACAACTGCGGGCCGCCATGGGCTGGATGCGGGAGGCGGCCTTTGAAAGCGTCAACCTCGACGTGATCTGTGGCCTACCGCTGCAAACACCGGAACGCTTCGCCGCCACGATGCGGGAAGTGAGCAACCTGCGCCCCGATCGGGTTTCCCTGTTCAGCTTTGCCTACCTGCCCGAGCAGCTGCCGTTGCAACGGCGGATCAAAGCGGAGGAACTGCCCTCGCGGGACCAGCGGCTGCAAATGCTGGAAAACGCCCATGGCCATCTGCTGGACCAGGGCTATGTGGCCATCGGCATGGATCACTTCGCCCTCGCCGACGATCCCCTAGCCATAGCGGCCCAGCAGGGCACCCTGCACCGCAATTTCCAGGGCTACACCACCTGCGCCAACCTCGATCTGCTGGGGGTGGGCCTATCGGCGATCAGTCTCTTCCCCGAGCTCTACACCCAAAACAGCCGCTCGCTCAAGGCCTACCAGGAGGCCACAAAACAAGGCCAACTGGCGGTGGACCGGGGGGTAGAGGTGAAGGATCCCATGGTGATCCTGCGGCGCCACATCATCCAGGAATTGATGTGTCATTTCGCCGTGGATTTCATAACCATGTCCGTTGATGGGGCCAGCATTTTCCCCAAGGAGTGGGCCATTTGTGGGGATCTGGAGGCGGAGGGCTTACTCAATCTCCACTGCAACAGCATCACAGTTACCGAACGGGGTCGCTGGTTAATTCGGGTGATTGCCGCAGTGTTTGATCCTGACATCCAAGAAAAAGCCTCCGGATCCCGGGTGATTTGAATCTCATCGGCCAGGGGGCAGGAAGGGGAGATTAAAAACAAAATAGTTTCCTAATACCCCCTTTGCCATAGCCACCTAGACCGCATTTACAAGTACCTCCAAAACTGAAATGAGCACCACAGATTTATCGCTAAACCCCAGCCAAAAAACTGGCCAGCCCTTGGGCGAGCAGGAGCTGCAACAGCTCCATGCCTGGTGGCGGGCTGCCAACTATCTGGCGGTGGGGATGATCTATCTGCAGGACAACCCGCTGTTGCGGGAACCCCTGCGGCCGGAACACATCAAAAACCGCCTGCTGGGCCACTGGGGCTCCAGCCCCGGCCAAAGCTTCATCTGGACCCATGCCAACCGGCTGATCCGCCTCCACCAGCTCGACATGATTTATCTGTCGGGGCCAGGCCATGGCGCCCCCGGCATGCTCGGACCGGTTTATCTCGACGGCAGCTACAGCGAGGTATATCCCGACAAATCGCAAGACATCATCGGCCTGAAGCGCTTTTTCAAGCAATTCTCCTTCCCCGGCCACATCGGCAGCCACTGCACCCCGGAAACCCCCGGTTCAATCCATGAGGGGGGCGAGCTGGGCTATGTGCTTTCCCACGCCTGCGGCGCCATCTTTGACAACCCCGATTTGATCGCCCTGGCCTGCGTGGGGGATGGCGAAGCGGAAACCGGCCCCCTGGCCACGGCCTGGCACATCAATAAGTTCATCAACCCGATCCGCGACGGGGCGGTGCTGCCGGTGCTGCACCTCAACGGTTACAAGATCGCAAATCCCTCGATCCTCTCCCGCATTCCCCACAGGGAACTGGAAAGCCTGATGCGCGGCTACGGCTGGCGGCCGATCTTTGTGGAAGGCAGTGAACCCCACGCCATGCACCAGGCGATGGCCGCCGCCATGGATGGGGCAGTGGAGGAAATCCGCGCCATCCAGCAACAAACCCGCAGCAGCGGCAAGGCCTACCGGCCCCTATGGCCGATGTTGGTGCTGCGCTCCCCCAAGGGTTGGACAGGGCCAAGCGAGTTGAGTGGCCACAAGCTCGAAGGTTTCTGGCGCTCCCACCAGGTGCCCCTCACCGACCCCAAACACAAGCCAGAACAACTGGCCGCCCTTGAAGAGTGGCTGCACAGCTACAAGCCAGAGGAATTGTTTGATGAGGGCGGTCGCCTGCGGGCTGAGCTGCGCCAGCTCTCCCCCACGGGCCACCAGCGCATGGGCTCCAACCCCCATGCCAACGGCGGTCGCCTGCGCCAGAAGCTGCGCTGGCCCGACATTGATGCTTTGGCGGTGCCGGTGGAAACCCCCGGCCAAAGCGAAGCGGAGAACACCTACCCCCTGGGAAAATTAATCAAGGAGTTAATCGAGCTCAACCGTGGCCGCTATCGCCTGTTTGGCCCCGATGAAACCCATTCAAACCGTCTGCAGGCGGTGTATGAAACCACCAAGAAAGTTTGGATGGCGGAATATCTGCCAGAGGATGCCGATGGCGGTGAACTGAGCATGGATGGCCACGTGGTGGAGATGCTCTCAGAGCACACCCTCGTGGGGATGATGGAGGGCTATTTGCTCACCGGTCGCTATGGCTTCTTCCACACCTACGAAGCCTTTGCCCATGTGATCTCTTCGATGTTTAACCAGCACTGCAAATGGCTGGATGTGTGCGAAGACGTGCCCTGGCGGGCGGCAATCGGTTCCTGGAACTGCCTGATCTCCTCCACCGTCTGGCGTCAGGATCACAATGGTTTCACCCACCAGGACCCCGGCTTCATCGACCTGGCCGGCAATAAAAAAGGCAGTGTTACGCGGGTATATCTCCCGGCCGATGCCAACTGCCTGCTGGCGGTGGCCGAGGAGGCCTTACGGGAAACGAATGTGGCAAACATCATCGTTTCAGACAAGCAGAAACACCTGCAATATCTGAATCTGGATGCCGCCCGCCGCCATGTGGCCAGGGGCATTGGGCTCTGGTCTTGGGCCTGTAATGACAGCTGCACCGACAGCATGGATCACCCCGATGTGGTGATGGCTTCCGCCGGTGATGTTCCCACCAAGGAAACCCTGGCGGCGATCGAAATCCTGCGGCGGGAACTGCCGTCACTGAAGATCCGCTACATAAATGTAGTTAAGCTATTCAGTCTTACCCTCCCCTCCGAACATCCCCACGGCCTCCCCGACCGAGACTTCGACGATCTCTTCACCACCGATCGTCCGGTGATCTTCAACTTCCACGGCTACCCCTTCCTGATTCACCGCCTCACCTACAAACGCCATAACCACGTGAATATCCACGTGCGGGGCTATAAGGAAAACGGCAATATCAACACACCGTTGGAGCTGGCGATCATCAACCAGATCGACCGTTTCAACCTGGTAATTGATGTGATCGATCGGGTGCCCGAACTGGGCTCCCGGGCCGCCCACCTCAAGCAACAAATGCAAGACGAAATCCTCAAGCAACGGGCCTACGCCTACAAACACGGCATGGACGATCCCGCCGTGAATGATTGGCACTGGCCGTTTGGCTACGGCTCCTGCGAAAAGAATTGAGGAGTGATGTCGACCCTGGTGCTTAATGCCGGCAGCAGCAGCCACAAGCTGGTGCTGTTTGACGCCGAAGGGGAGCGGCTCTGGCAGGGGGCGATCGACTGGAGTGAGCGGGGGGGCGCCCTTGCCCAGGATCAGGCCAGCCTGGCTGCCGCCCTAGGGGAACTGCTGGAGCAGTTGCCCCCCAGCGCAGGGGGGGCCGCAGCGATCAAAGCCGTGGGACACCGGATCGTGCATGGCGGCGACCACTTCCGCTCAGCCGTGGTCCTTGATGCGCAGGTGGAACATGAATTGGAGAAGTTACGCCGGCTTGCCCCCCTCCATAACGGCCCGGCCCTAGACAGCCTGGCGGTGTTGCGCAAACTCCTGCCCGGGGCCTGGCATGGTGCCGCCTTCGACACCGCCTTCCACCGCAGCCTGCCGCCGGAGGCCAGCACCTATGCGCTGCCGGCGGAATGGCGGGCCCGGGGTTTGCACCGCTTTGGCTTCCATGGGCTCAGCCATGGTTCGATCGCCCAACGCTTCCCAGGGGTGCGGCTGATCAGTGCCCACCTGGGGGGTGGCTGTTCCCTGGCGGTGATCGAAAAGGGC
>NZ_JAGQEK010000131.1 GCF_024346075.1 Synechococcus sp. Cruz CV12-2-Slac-r | reverse complement strand
CCCTGCCAGCCCAAATAGGCAGCCAAAGCCAAACTCAAGCCGCCAAGAATCAAGCTGCTGCGATCTTCAATTAGTTGCTTTCCTCTTTGCAGCCAAGGTTGCACCCGCCCACGACCGATGAGTAAAACCAAAATCGGCACTAATAAAAATAAACTGCTTATTAGGCTGTAGTAAATAATTAGGCCGATTTCAGTGCTCGTTTCATTTACGGCCCCTTGAATAAGAGCAGCACCTTTGGCAAGTAAAAAAAGATTATCTGGGCTTAATACCAGAGTTACTGGAGCCACAAGCATCATTACCAACAAGGGCAATTGGCCAACTTTTTCCAGTTTGTGGATCCAGCCTTCCGAGAGATCTTCATAGCCTTCAGGTTTGGGATCCAGTTCGCGAATACCCAAAGCCAATAGGGCGCCAGCAGCGAAAAGATCAAGCCCCACCTGTTGCACGCTGCCCCGTTCCATTGAAAGAGTGAGGGAGCGTCCAACTGTTAAGAGCAGTGTTATGACAATGCTGTTGGAAAGAAACCAAGCGAAACTAAATAGGCTGGATCGCAGTAATGGCGCAGCCCCCAGCAGCAGCAGAAAAACTAAGGCGATATCCAACGGACTCAATGCCACCGCCAAGCCGCAGGCGGTTAATTCCGTAATAGTTCGGGTTATAGGCACGGTGCGTTCCAGCGCAGTAATACTTGATTCTCTCTCTCGAAGCCCAACACACTGTTGGTGCCGGTGCCAAGGGCCAGCTGCCTGCCGCCAATGGCGCCAAGGCCCATCCAGGTGCTCGCCAAGCTGCGCAAGATATGACCATGGGCGAAAAGGGCTACATCGCCATCTACGGCTAGAGCCGCTGCGATCATCTGGGTGCAGCGGCTGGTAACCGCAGCAGCATCTTCCCCATCTGGGCAGCCATGGCTCCACACACTCCAGCCCGGCACTGATTGGCGGATTTCAGGGGTTGTGATGCCTTCATATATGCCGTAGTTCCATTCGCGTAGTAGTTCATTGATCTCCGCTACAGCGCCTAAGCCCGCCAACTCACATGTGCGCCGTGCCCGTTGCATTGGGCTTACCCATACGCGGCTGAATTGTTGCTGGGCCAATAGGGGCGCAAGGGCTTCAGCTTCAGCTTCCCCCTCCGGTAGCAAGGGAATGTCGCTGGTGCCGGTGTGGCGACCATTGCGACTCCATTCGGTTGCCCCATGGCGCAGTAACCAAATCTCTTTGCCTTTGTTCATTTTTAGCTGGGGTTGGTTCGCGTTAAGCGAATTTCAAACCAATCGATTAATACTGGCCAAATCTCGCATCAAACCGGTAGCTCGAAGCGGTGTTGCTGATCACAGATTGTTTGAGCATTTCAGTGCAGCGTCCCGCAGTCGTTTGGGGATTGAGGGGCACCCACCCCAGTGAAGATGAAGCCAGCTTGCGTGTAGAGCTGCGTTGCACCACCCTTCAAGCCTTGCCGGCACGCCCCAGCCCTCCAATAGCCAGGCAGGGTTAGTTGCAACAGCAGTTGTTTGAGGCTCTATTGCTTGGCATGGCTCCAGCTGCCAGCGATGAAATTCATGGCCCTGCAACCGTTCTCCCGGTTGAATTACGAGGCCATTTGCTTTTGGGGTTGCCTCCCGATAACCAAGATTTAGGGCACCCCGCTCGGCTCGGAACGGTAATACCCCAGCCATTTGGTGGGATTTGCCATTTGCATCTAAAAGCTGCTGCCCCAGCAGCAGCAACCCACCACATTCGGCATAAAGCGGCAAGCCAGCGCGGTAATGCCTGGCAATCGAGCTCAAGCTGCGCTGGCAATTACTCAATTCTTCGGCTTGCAATTCCGGGTAGCCCCCAGGCAACACCAGTGCCGCTGTTTGGGCTGGTAGAGCTTGATCCTCTAGCGGTGCCCACCAATGCACTTGGCAGCCCAAAGCTTCAAGCCACTCTGGCAATTCTGGATAGCAAAAATGAAAGGCTTTGTCTTTAGCAATTACAAGCAAAGGCTTAGAGATGGGATTTTTGGCAGTGGATCCCAGCGCCAAGTTGATGGGGCTTTGTTTAATTGTTTGCTTTGTTCCTGTTGCCATAAGCGATAGCAAGCTATCGAGCTGCAGCCATTCGGCTGCTAGAAGGGCAAATTGCTCCAGGCGTTTTGGCCAGGCTTCCAGTTCGCCTGGGGGTACCAGGCCCAAATGCCTGCTTGGTAATTCCAATGCCTCCTGCCGCGGCATCACGCCCAGCAGTGGCATGGCGATGCTCGCTAGAGCTTCCTGCAGCAACTGCTGGTGGCGACTGGTGGAAACTCCATTCAGCACTACCCCAGCAATGTTTAGGCGCGGTTCGTGATCGCGAAAGCCGCGCACCAAGGCCGCCAGGGAGCCCGCCTGACGGCTTGCTTCCACCACCAATAAAACCGGCAGATCGAGCTCCAGCGCGATGGCGGCGCTGCTGCCTTCACTGCTGGGGCCGCGGCCGTCGTAGAGCCCCATAACCCCTTCCACCAAAGCGAGGGGCACCTTTTCACTCCACCAGGCAAATGTGTTGCGCACCCAGGGGGCGCCGCAGAGGATTAAATCAAGGTTGCGACAAGGACGTCCGCTGGCACTTGCGAGTAACTGAGGATCGAGATAATCGGGACCCACTTTGAAAGTTTGCAAACCAAGGCCCCTACTGCGGGCCGCCGCGGCTAGCAGCAAACTGAGCAGGGTTTTGCCGCTGCTGCTGCAGGGGGCCGCAATAAGAAGGGCCAATTAGAGCAGATATTTAGTGTGGCAGCAGCTTGGCAGCTAGAGGGGCTGCCGCATTCAATAGCGGATTTGTGCTGTTGTGGCCCCCTCGCAGGGTGCGAGATACCTCTTTCTGGGCGGATTCCACGGTTGTAGCAACCACTTCTTCCACCAATTCCATGCGGGCCATGCCACCTGCCTCTAGGCGCATGCAACCGCCGGTTTCACCGCAGAGAATCACGCATAGGGGGGTGCGGCCCTCCGGTTCACATACAAGTCGCAAACCCACAAGGCTGCCGGGATGCGTGCTTGGGCTGCCCACTGGCACTGGCATTTGCCGAAAACGCACCGGCGTTCCATCGGGGCGACGGAAACTGGCCACAATCCCATCACCTTCTGCCATCGAGGTGTGTTCCAGTTGCCAGCCCAAACGATCAGCGATCCAGGCAGCCATCAATAAACCCTGCACTGGCTGATGGCCTTGCACATCTATATCGAGCTGCACCACATGGGCAAGGGCATCTCTGCGGCTGGGCATATCGAAGGCCATGGCAAGGCTTTCGCGCCAGCTCACAAGGCGATACCAATTCAAATCACTTATCGATTGGCCGTTAGCAGCCCTTTGGCAAATCACCTCTAGTGCCCTTGCAGCTGAGCCGATGGCGGAATCAACCACCAGCCGACGTGGCGCTTGGCTTACCGCTTCAAATAGATGGGGCGCTTCATCGAGAGAACCGTTCCACCACACCCAGCAGGGCAATTCAGCTGAAATCAAAGGGTTAATCATCTGCAAACCCTGCTCCAATGCCCCAAGGCCGCCACGCATCACCACCACATCACCGCAAACACTGGTCATTGGCCCTTCCTCTGGTAAGGGGCAATAAGCCGCCACAAGGGTTTCTAGGGGGCGATCGCCATCAAGGGTGGGTGCAAGGGTGATTAAACGGCGTGGCTGGTGGCGGCTGATGGCGGCATCCACCTGCTGGCCGCGTAGATCTTCAGCAGTGGCATCCCCTGGCATCTGCCCCAGTTGCCAGGCCAAATCGGGCGCCAATGGTGAGGTGGAAGGGGGCAAACCACACACCGGGATCGCTTCCCTGGCTGCCTGTAACAATTCCGGACGCTCCAAACCATTGATTGGCCCGCTGAGGCGACCTAAGCGCACCAATTGCTGTTCAATCCATGCCGGTTCCCATACCACCAACGAAAAGGTGCTGGCGCCACTGACTTGTTCATGTTCTCCCTCCCAAAGACGTCCCAAATAATCGGGTACATCTTGGGGGGGTAATTCCAAAGGGGCTTGAAGCGTTAATTGCGGAGCCATGGTTTTGATTAGTTAATTTTGAAAAAAGAAAATCAGGGTTAAAAAGCGAGCTAGAAATTTCTAAGGGCGCCGCCAGAGCAAGCCATCACGGGCGAGCAAACTATCTGCAGCAGCAGGCCCCCAGGTGCGGGCTTCGTAGGGATAAACAGGCAGCTGCCAAGGCTGCTGTTCGATCAGCTCCACCAGTGGGGTGTAAAGCCTCCAGGCCGCTTCCACTTCATCGCTGCGGGTGAAAAGGGTTGGATCCCCGAGCATTGCATCTGCAAGTAAACGCACATAGC
>NZ_JAGQEK010000130.1 GCF_024346075.1 Synechococcus sp. Cruz CV12-2-Slac-r | reverse complement strand
TTGGCACTAATTAATATCGCTTAAATAACAAATACTTTGGTGGTTCACTAGATACCTACGGTTTAGATGTTGGCTATGCCATAACTCCAGATTTCAAAGCATCAGTTGGTTATTACTATCAACAGGGTGATCTTGGTGCTGCTGATAGCTCTGGTGTGCTCGGCAGGGTTTTTTACAACATCAGCAATGGCTTAACTGCTGGCCTTAATCTCTCCTACGACCAAACATTTTAAATACGTTTTTCAGCAGATCTTAAATATCGCTTTGGCTCTAATGGCTATGGAGCACCAAGCAAGAAGAAAGCTTGGCAGACACCTGTTATCCAAGCACTCACAGAAAACGTTAAACATAGGGATGTGCGGGTACACGCTAATTGGTTTTGTCAAGAAGATGCGGGTGATTGTGGTTTTTAAATTGGGGAAATGCTTGAGAGAGAAAATGCTTGACTGAAGGGACTATTGTTATTACTTGTTATCAAGCAATATCTTTGTTTTGACAATGCCCCTGGTGGTTTGCTGGGATTTAGCAAGAGCGGTGATCGCTTGCAGCGTCTCCAGCAAATGCGGCAAGCGTTGCTGGCTGGCTTGATCTGGTGAGAGGAAGGCTGGCAGTGCCTCAAGGAAAGCGGAAGTATTCAACAGATCTTGAAACTGTGCCGCAAGGTCGATTTGCAATTCAAGTGGGCTCAGTCTGCATTCCTCAATTAACGATGAGCGACCATCGATCACGGCCATTAGGTCTTCCAGATCGTGGCTAAAAAGATAATTTCCATTGCCACGTCCTCGAAAAGCCTCAAGCTTGGTGGCAATGAAGATCGGTGCTGTAACGATTCGAATCGAGCGGCCGCTCGGCAACCCCTGAAGTTGGCCGGTCTCCAAGGCCAAGGGATACCAGCGATTGGAAAAACCCAGAATATTGCCCTGGGTTGGCATCAGATCGAGAATGAGGTCTTCTATGTACCACCTGCAGAGTGGTGCCCCTGGTCGATTGTCCTCCTGAAATCCCCTTTGTCTCAGTTGCATCCCGAGCTGGTGATAGTCAGCCCTGCTAATCACTTGGCAGATCACATCAACATCCTGGGTGGGCCTGATGTCTGGCATCGCAGGGTCCGATATCAACAAACCAGCTACGGCGCCACCAACAAACACCAGTTGCCCTAGCAACGTATCGCCCAACTGTTCCGCTGCTCGCTCCAGTAGGGAGACATTGGGATCATTGAGATTCATGGCTGCAACCGCTCCTCCAGTAAGGCCATAGCCAGGGCTTGTTCACGGGCGTTACCTCCACGCAACGAATCAAACAATGCAAGCAGTTCCCCCAAGGCTGGGTTGCGCTCTACCGCGTCGGGAACACTTGGATATAGCGGATAGAAGGCAATGCCACGGGACGTACCTTTTTTACACGGCCATACCGGTGGTGGGTCGTTGCCCGGCAAGATCCGCTCGCTGAGGGGTAAGGCGGCATAGCCTGTGGGAACACCGCGGCTGAAGCCGCCCTGCGTTGCAGGGAAGCAATAGCGGGCACCGTGTTGAACGAAAGCGCTCAATGCAGCAAGCACAACTGATGGTCTGCCATCGTGACGCTTAGAAGCAAGCTTGGCGGCCACGACACGCTCTACCGCCGCATGGATCTCCGATGCAGTAATGGCAAGTTCGGCGCCGAGGGCCGCATAGCTAGGTGGGTGGCCTGGATCCAGGGCCAAGCGCAGCAACACCACCAAATCCTGCGGACGCAGAACAAGCTGGGGATTGGAGGGCGAACGAGGCACAGTTTAAACAAGCCATTCGGCATTCGCAGATAGCGAATATAGTGTTAATTCAGTTTGTCCGCCATGTCTTGGGCGGCCATGCGCAACAACAGCTGAGCCGGTCTGCAGCCGCAGCATCTCGCTGTAACGGCTTTCTACCTAAGGTTCCACCACTAAAAGGTCGAAATCGTTGGCGACTGAAAGGTTCCCATGGGCAGCCGATCCAAATGCGATCAGCCGCAGCGGCTATAAATTTACAAGGAATTAAACAGGGCGATCCAGGCGCTGCAGGCGCAGTTCACTTACCGAGGCGATGGCCTCGAAGTCGGTGTCAAAGCTCACAAGAAGAGCGTTGTGATGCAGGGCCACAGCAGCAACCAGCAGATCGATGCTGAACACAGTGCGGCCGATCTGGCGACAGGCTTGGCCTAAGTCGATCGCCTGCTGCCACAAATCCGCTGGGGTGGTGAGTTTAGGCAAAGTTGCGAATTGGGCCTCTAGCTGACGAATCTCATCTGGCCGGGCTGATCGCAACAACTCAAAACGCACTGGTTCAGCCAGGTGGGCCTGGGGATTAAGCACAAAGGGGGCGATGAACTTCTTGAGAGGGAGCGGGCTACGAGCACGGGTGAAGTCAACCCAGAGGCTGGAGTCCAGCAGCATGATCATTCGGCTAGCTCCTGTGCTCGCTGTCGGTCGCAATCCCGGTCGTTTTCAAAGCCCTCCAACTCCACCCCCCACTCGCCGCTAATGAAGCGTTGAGCGATCTGGGCGCGATGTAGCTGCTGCAAAGCTTGTTCCATCAGGCGGCGAATTGCAGGACCCTTCTTACTCTCACCAGTGAAATCAAGAATTTCAGCCATCTCATTTTCTGAAAGCTCAACAGTTACTTTCATAATTTAGGTCTGCGAAAGTCGCATTTCTAGCAAAGCACGCAACTTATCGTCGAAAGTGTTGAGCACTCAAATCCCACCAGCAACCAGCTCGGCAGGGGCGGTAGACGAAGGATTGAGGGGAAAATATATGGACGCACACCAAAGTGACACGTGCGATACCTATCGCCCTCCTAATTGGTAGTTATGTATATTGTCTATAGACAATGGTCTATAGACAATAACATGAAGTTATTAATAAGATTCAAAGTATTAACAAGATTTTCAGCTTTAGCGTTTCCCTAGTAGGGAGCAGCTCATTTGCATTCGCATCAATACCTTTTGGTATTGGATCAGCAACAGCGCAAGAAGCCAAAACCACCCAGGGCACAGCAGTAGACCTTGGTGTGATGAGCATTTCCATTAAAGATGCCATTCAACCTAATTTTGGTTTTCAAGGCGCACTACAAGGAGCTGGCACTCCTAATCAAGCGGGTATTGGTGGTTTCTTACCTTTAGTTGTTGGTGATAACAGCGTATTTTTCTTAGACGCTCAAGCAAACGCTAATTTTGCTGATTACAACAACTACAGCAGCATTATTAATACAACAGTTGCTGGCACCACCATTTCCACCTCATCAAGACTGGGTTATCGCTTTTTAAATAGTAATTACAATGGCGGTGCTTTAGATACCTATGGCCTTGATGTTGGCTACAGCATCACTCCAGATTTTAAAGCATCCGTTGGTTATTACTACCAACAGGGTGATCTTGGTACTGCTGATGGTTCTGGTGTGCTCGGTAGACTTTCTTATGACATCAGCAATGGCTTAACTGCTGGCGTTAATCTTTCCTATGACCAAGCATTTGAAACACGTTTCTCAGCAGATCTTAAATATCGCTTTGGCTCTAATGGTTACGGTGCACCGTCTGCCAAGAAAGAATGGAAAACTCCTGTTATCCAAGCTCTCACAGAAAGCGTGAAACATAGGGATGTGAGGGTCCACGACAAGGTTTTTCTTACACCGAACTGCACCAAACCATTTGGATGCCAGACATGAATAGAATCCAGAGGTGTATATAAACCATCATGAATGGAATCACCCTACCACTCAAAGCCCCTGCCACCACAAGGGCTTTTTAATTCTTCAATAACTCACAAAGTACCTAAAAAGCACTTCCGATACCTGGCAACATCTCCCATCTTCATTTCCACCCGCAGCAAAACTAATATTGATATTTATTCCCCCCACCGATACATTTATTCCCTCAACTTAACTACCAAACAAGTCGCCCTCTATCGCCATCACGGATGCCATTTGCTCTTCTAAATCTCACTTGGCGTGATGGCGATAGATCGGCAGCGAAATACCGTCAGCTTTTGCTTGTATTGCTAAAGAAGCGCATTGGGATTAAAAGCATCTATGCAGGCGCAGGGAATCACTCTCAAACTTGGCACGCCTCAGCAATCCAGAACTAACGCCTGGTTGGGGTATTCGTTGTGATAATTGCACTTGAAAACGGGGGAGGCTCACAAGTTTCGCTAAGCTGGCATGAAAGCTTTACTAGCATGAACACGTCACGCCTTGTGGCAAAGCAGGTTGGCTTGAGCGGCCAGATCTCCTTGGGTAAGGAATATGCGGGGCGCACCGTGCTGATCGACAGCATCGAACCTGGCGTGTGGGTGATCAAAACCGCTCAAACCATTCCAGATTCTGAACTCTGGCTCCATCAGCCGGAAGCCTCTGCCCGGCTTGATCGTGCTCTTCTTGCCATTATCGAACCACCTAACGCTGCTGATCTCGATGTGCTGGAGCAGCAGCTGAGCTGCA